>JAIVWI010000104.1:0-10685 GCA_048636595.1 Oceanospirillum sp.
GGACAGGAGATGGCGAAAGGTACTGTCGATGCCCGCAGACGACACGACGCATGGGCACTCAATGATATGTCCGTCCTCCATCTCGACGCCGGAAACCACGTCACCTTCGACCAGGATGCGTTTCACTCTCGCGTAAGTGAACACTTCACCGCCGGCTTTCTGAATTTTCGGGATAATGGTGTCGGCAATGCGCCAGGAGCCGCCAACCGGGTAGAAGCCCCCGTACAGGTAATGCCGGGCAATCATGGCGTGCACCATGAATGTCGATTGCTTCGGCGGCAAACCCATGTCGCCCCACTGGCCGCAAATCGTAGCGATCAGATCCTGATTGTCCGTCAGTTCGCTCAGAACATCCCAGGTTTTTTGGTAAATGTGAGCCGGTGTCTTCCATTTCCGATACGGCGCCGAGACAAACCGCTGCCACGGTTTCAGCACCCGGTCCATGCCAAGCATCGACAACGCACCACCGACGCCGGTAAGAAGCTGCATGTACCGGTCAATGGCCTGTTCTTCATCTGGAAACTGCGCCACGAGATTGTCACGAAATTCCTTCTTACCGGCGCGGGCGCAAAAAACCTTGTCACCGATGTAAAAGCGATCGTACTCATCATCCATCGGCGCCCATTCGAGTTTGCCGCCTGACAGGAAATCGAACATGCGACGGGTACGGGTTTTGGTGCCGACATCACCGATATAATGCACCCCGACATCCCACTCGTAGCCCGCCCGATCGTAGGAATGGGTATAGCCTCCAGCCGTGTAGTGCTGCTCCAGCACGCAGATCTTCCAGCCGAGTTCACTCAGCAGGGCCGCCGTGGTCAGGCCGCCCATGCCAGAGCCTATGACAATGGCGTCATATTCGGGTGCAAGGCGATTGGGGCGGTAGCGATAACCAATCCGCATCGTGCTGGGTTTCATTCGGGGTACCGTAATTGCTCAGCGAGAGAGCGGGTTTTGGCAGTGATGACGTCACCCGTGTGAAGCGTTGATTTTCGTTCGATGAGCATAAGGTGGCACTCCTGCTCTGCTACGGGATTGTGGCGCACACCTTTTGGAACGACGAACATCTCTCCTTCGCCAAGCTCGACCGCACTGTCCTCCATTTCAATGCGCAGATGCCCTTTGAGGACAAGGAATAATTCATCCTCATTCTCGTGACTGTGCCACGCCAGGGTACCTTCGACTTTGGCGACCTTGATGTATGCATCATCGACTTCTGCAATGACGCGAGGGGACCAAAGTTCCGTGAGCGACGCGGCTATCTGTTTGGGCGATACAACTTTCGACATATTTACTCCTGCACACGAGGGGAGGCCGGGCCATAGCGGATCAGCAGCGTTGTTACGCCGCTTGCATTGATCGTCAGGATATAGAGCCGGTCATATTCGCTGGTTTCTTCGATTTCCGTACCCGGATCGCCGCCAAGAAGAGTGACCAATTCCGTCGTCGTATTGCTGTGCCCCACCACCAGGAACCGTTTCCCGGCCTGTTTCAGTGACTGCGCCAGGCCCGCCGGGTTATCCCAGGTATAAAATTCTACATCCAGGCCGGTCATTCCGGCAATGGGAGACGCCGTTTCCCGGGTGCGCTTGAAGTCTGTGCTGTAAATGTGATCGATACCTGCGTCACGGAGCAAGTTGGCCAGTTGCCGGCTTCTTTGCCGGCCGGCCGCGGACAGTGCGGGATCGTCTTTGGCTTCCGTTTTTTCCGCATGCCGGACGAGAAAAACAACGGTGTCCTGGCTTGCTGAAACAGCGTTTGCCATCATCAAAACCAGGGCAATAATGGAAAATGAAGCGAAAGTGAACCCGTTTTGGAAGCGTTTCATTTTTTTCCTCATAAACCCGTTCAGCAATCATACCTGCATAACCTTATGCTGTAATCGCATGACAATCATTTTGGGTATAAGCTAATTTAATGACCGACTCCCACACTACCATCAAGTGTCCCGAATGCGGCCACGAATTCGACATCAGCGATGTGCTCTACCACCAGGTCGAGCATGAGCTGAAGAAAGATTTCGAGGCTCAGCTCAAGAAGGAGCGGGAAAAATTCCGCAGCGAATCTGAAAAACTCCAGCAGCAAAGAAAGCAGCTGGAGAAGGCCCAATCAGAGCAAGAAGAAATCATCAACAAAGCCATCAGGGAAAAGCTGCAACTGGAGAAAAAGGCCCTGGCCGAGAAAATCTCCGCCGAAGTCCGCGATGAACAATCCGAGCAGTTAAAGGCGCTACAGGAAGAGCTCCAGGCCAAGTCTGAACAGGTTAAAGGCCTGAACAAGGCCAGGGCCGACATCGAGCGGCTTAAGCGGGAAAAAGACGAAGTCCAGAGCAAGGCCGAGGCCGAGATGGAACGGTTGCTGGGACAGAAACTGGCGGAAGAACGACAGAAGATCAAGGAGAGTGAAGAAGAAAGAACGACCAAATTGGTGACCGAGAGAGATCAGCTCATTAACCAGCTCAAGGAGCAGATGGAGATCATGAAGCGGAAGGCGGAGCAAGGCTCCATGCAGCTCCAGGGAGAAGTCCAGGAACTGATGATCGAGGAGTGGCTGGCCGTAAGTTATCCGTTGGACACGATCGAGGAAATCAAGAAAGGTGCGCGTGGCGCAGACTGCATCCAGATCATCAACACGCGCTCATCTGTAAATTGCGGCAAGATCTACTACGAGAGCAAGCGCACCAAGGCCTTCCAGCCCGCATGGATCGAGAAATTCAAGGCGGATATTCGGGAGAAAAACGCCAACCTGGGTGTTCTGGTCACCGAAGCGATGCCAACGGACATGGAGCGCATGGGCTACCGGGACGGCATTTGGATCTGCAGTTTTGCGGAGTTCAAGGGCCTTTCCAACGTACTGCGCGAATCACTCATCAGCATGCACCGGGTCATCTCCCAGCAGGAGAATCGCGGCGACAAGATGTCGATGGTTTATGACTTCCTGACCAGCGACGAATTCCGCCTGCAGATAGGGGCCATCGTCGAGGGCTTCACGCAGATGCAGACAGACCTGGATGCAGAAAAGCGGGCCATGATCAGCATCTGGAAGAAACGCGAGAAGCAAATCGATAAAGTACTGTTAAACACCAGCCACATGTACAGCTCGATCAAGGGCATCGCCGGGAATGCGGTTCCCGCAGTACGGCAGTTGGAGTTACCGGCAGCGATTGAAGAGGATGAGGTTGAAGCGGCGGAATTGGAAGCTGATCAGGAAACGTGAGCAGTCACTCAACAACCGGATAACTGGCATCGCCCCAAAGCTGGTCGTGGTTCTCCATCATGAGATGGATAATCGTGGGAACGAGGTGGCCCAGGATGTTCGCCCCGTCTTGCATCTGGCCCCTGTTGACACGACTGTTCCAGGTGGACCCTCCATGCACGATTTGATTTCTCAGCACATAAAGCCGGTCAAAAATCACCGCCAGGAGTTTCTTGGTATCGGTTCTTCCCAGCGCCCTGTTGGCCGATCTTTTGCTTCTCTCAAATGCCTCCATCCAATCGCTTTCTGATTTCGTCCCGTTCTGGTAGTCCCAAAAGGGCTGATAAACGTACTTGTTACGAATGAGCACCCGGATCGAGCTGGAAAACTGCTCCCATACGATCTCATAAATCAATCCTTCCTTGTCAGACTCGACCAGCCGGTTCAGGAAACCAAGCAGCAGACGGCGTTCCGTAAGATACTTACGATCGAGAATTTCGTTGGCATAGGCCGCATTGAATGCAATCCACAGGAACAGGAAACGGGCGTCGTTATCGTCTGTCTCCTTTTCCGCCCGCTGCAGCCAGCTGAGTGCTCTGTGCGTGCGCAGCGACAAAGAGGGTGAAAATGAGTCAACAATAGCTCTTTGTCTTGCTTTTAAGTGTTCGTAGTCGAGCATGATTGCTACCAGGATTTTTCCCGATCTGGCTATTTGGTACATTTCATCATACATCAGTCTCGAAACCGCCATTCTTCAAACTATTGTTGCCGCTGCCGCGACGGCAGTCGGGGTTTTCGAGCAACTGGCAGTCCAAATGGGGTATGGTATGAGCTGGCAACCTCAATCAAAGGACTGATGATGAAACTGAGAGTATTGCTCGTGCTGGCTGTGTTTTCTACGCTGACCGGCACAACCGCACAGGCTGCCGCCAGCCTGGAGAAATGCAAAGGCACCCTCGGCAAGTTCAGACAACTGGGTAACGTACCGGAGTTGCTGGCCGAATCTTACGGTTATGCCGTGCTGCCGACCATCGGCAAGGGGGGCATAGGAATCGGCGGCGCAGGCGGCACAGGTTGCGTATTCGCGCGAGGCAAACACACCGGCAAGGTTTCGATGGGCCAGATAACGATTGGCTGGCAGTTGGGGGGGCAGGCCTATAGCCAGATTATTTTGTTCAAGAACGCCGACGTCTACAACGATTTCATCAAGGGCCAATTTGAATTCGGGGCAGACGCCACGGCGGTGGCGCTGACCTATGGCGCAGCCGCAGGCGCGTCCACCAAGGGCGCATCCGCAAGCGCCGGCGATACCAAAGCGGTTGGCTCATGGAAGCGGGGTATGGCCGTATTCACCCTCACCAAGGGTGGATTGATGTACGAAGCATCCATCGGTGGACAGAAATTCAAATTCACAGCGCTGGGAGACTGAACGACAATCAGGCCGTGATGGCTGTGCTTCCGCACCTGATCAACCAGCCTGCTGCGCCGGTTCAATCGTGATTTTTGAGTGCAAATTTCATGGAAACGTCACCAAAGTAGAGCGACTGACTGGCCGAGGCCACCAGGTGCATACGATGGCGTTCAGGGTCAGGGCGCGCCATATCCAGTGACCAATTCAAGCCATCATCGCCCAGCGGCCGCATTTCCACAGGCCGCTTGTCTTCGGTTTCATTTTCAACCAGTGACACCAATACTCCGTCGAGCGGATAAGCGGACCCCAGCTGCAACAACATCCGACCGTCATCGAGCCAATCAAAGCTGAGTTCCAACTCGAAATCGCCATTCTTCAAACTGCAATTGCCGCCGCCGCGACGGCAGTTGGGTTTTTCGGCTAACTGGTAACTTTGCCCGGCTTTGGCCGCATGGGGAGTCTCGCTCACCAGGGCATTAACGGCATAGTAACTGATCAATGCCAATACCGGCGCCATCAAGGTGGCGATTACCAGGTGTCTGTTTTTAAAAAAGCTCACGTTTTCACCTCTTCTTTCGAAGCCGGGCCAACGATACCAAGTCCTGCCTGTGTGCGCACTAAAAACAGATTAGATAACAAAACGGGGACAACGTAACTGGCCCCAAAATTGCGGAATTTGCATGTAAGAGGTCGCTTGCGGCCGAAAGGCTGGTCGCGCCCAAGGACGCTCCTACATTTAGCCATGGTTTTTGATGGATCGGGCGAAATTTGTACACGAATAGCCGTATAATCGTGCGCCTTCGTGCAAAATGCGGGCTAAATCTGGAGAAAATAATGCGATTCTTGGTTCCTTCACTTCTGCTGCTGCTCAGCAGCGCCCTGGTTAATACCTCCCTGGCCGATATGACCGATATTCTGGGTTATGACCAGGCGGGCAGTGTTGCCCAGCGAGCGGCGGAACAACGTATGGATGCTGCAATCAACGCGGAGGAAATGAGTGAGTGGCTGCGTGTAATGTCGGCAACGCCCCATCACGCAGGTTCGGCAGCAGGCAAGGCAAATGCCGAATTCATCGCCGGCTTGCTTGCGTCCTGGGGTTACGAGGTGGAGATCGCAGAGTACGAGATTCTGCTGCCGACACCCAGGGTCAGGGAAATTGAACTGCTTGAGCCGGGCACATTTACCGCATCCTTGCGCGAAGACTCGCTGGCAGAAGATCCCAGTACTTCCCGGCGTGAACATCTGCTGCCTCCCTACAACGCGTTTTCCATTGACGGTGAGGTTGAGGGCGAGTTGGTGTTCGTCAACTACGGCATTCCGGAAGACTACGAGATTCTTGAACGTAACGGCATCGATGTCAGCGGCAAAATTGCCATTGCCAAATACGGCAAGTCCTGGCGTGGGATTAAACCCAAACTGGCCAGTGAAAAAGGCGCCATTGGCGCCATTATCTATTCCGATCCTGCCGACGATGGTTACGGAGCTGGCGACGTATATCCGAAGGGGCCCTTTAAAAATGAAAGCGGTGTGCAGCGCGGGTCAGTGATGGACATGCCCACCTACCCGGGTGATGTACTGACACCGGGCCGGGGCGCTACGAAAAATGCTAAACGGCTGAAGCGCAAAGACGCGCCAACCATTACCAAAATCCCGGTGCTGCCGATTTCCTACCGTGATGCCCTGCCCCTGCTTTCCGCCCTGGGTGGGGAGGTGGTGCCAAAAGAGTGGCGCGGAGGCTTACCGATCACCTACCACTTTGGCCCGGGTCCTGCCAGGGTGCGTCTGAAGGCGGAATTCAACTGGAACATGGTGACCGCCTATGATGTGATTGCCCGTCTTGAGGGCAGCCAATACCCCGACGAGTGGGTCATTCGCGGCAATCATCATGATGGCTGGAACCATGGCGCTTCTGATCCTCTTTCCGGACAGGTCGCGATGCTGGCAGAAGCAAAAGCGGTTGCGGCACTGGCCAAAGCAGGACAGCGCCCCCTGCGCACCATCATCTATGCGGCCTGGGATGCTGAAGAACCCGGCCTGATTGGCTCCACGGAGTGGGCGGAGCACCACGCCGACGAGTTGAAAAAGCACGCCGTTGCCTACCTCAACACCGACGGCAGCAGCCGTGGCTTCATTTACATCGGCGGCAGCCATAGCCTGGAGCGCTTTTTCAACCAGATTATCGAGGAAGTCAACGACCCGCGTTCTGAACTGTCGCTGAAAGAGCGGCGGCGCGCCTATGACCGGATCTATGCAGACACTGACAAATTGAAAGCTGAGGCCAGGGACCGGGCGGACCTGCGAATCTACCCCATGGGATCAGGTTCAGACTACTCGCCTTTCCTGCAGCACCTGGGTATCGCATCGGCAAACTTCGGTTTTGGCGGTGAAGCCGACGGTGGCAGCTATCACACGCTTTACGATACCTACGAGCATTTCACGAAATGGCTTGATCCGGGTCTGGTATACGGCGCGACGCTGGCTAAAGTCACTGGCCGGGCCGCACTGCGGCTGGCCAATGCACCCCGCCTGCCTTTCGAATTCAAGGGATTCGCCGACAATGTCGCCCTGTACGTCGATGAACTCGAAGAACTTGCCGACACCATGCGGGACGAGACCGAAAAGACCCGGCAATTGCTTGAAGAAGGCACCTACGCTGCGGCGCTTAATCCGAACAAAACGCTTGGCCCGCCCGCAGAGGAGCCGCCTGTTCCCTACTTCAATTTTGCACCTCTCAGAAATGCGGTTGATCGCCTGGAGGCTGCGGCAAACCTGTTTGACGCAGCAACTGCCAACCATGCGGGCGCTTCCGAGGAGATCAACCAGTTGCTGTTTTCCAGTGAAAGGTTACTGACCCGTGACGCCGGCCTCGAAGGCAGGCCATGGTACAAACACTATATCTATGCGCCCGGTTTCTATACCGGTTATGGCGTCAAGACGATACCCGCTGTGCGTGAGGCGATCGAGCAACGCGAATATGCAATGGTTGATCCGCAAATTGAGGTCGCCGCAGATGTGCTGAATGGGATGGCGGAACGAATCGAACGGTTAAGCACACTGATCAACGGCGAATAAGCCAATGTATCCCATCCCTTATCTACAAGTTTTCTCATTCCGTCAAGGTGAATACCATATCGGTGAAGTGTACGCCCGCTCCTGGGTGGTCATGGGGACGTCGTCACTCATCTCGACATCAAAGCGCATGGCTTCATATGCTGTCCAGCGCGGAGTTGGAATCTCGATAACGCGAGCGTAATAAAAAGCCGGTACATCGGCATCAAAGTCAGGGTCGACCCATACGCTAATCAACTCCGATGCGCCGATTGTATTGGTCCAGGTTGCGTTTTCGACATCGACGGTGTTACCCACTGGTGGGACCTTACCATCCGTTCCAGGTTTACGGTCTCCGCTCCAAACGACATCGTAGATCTTTTCATGGGTCTTGCCCTTCGCGTCCATCCAGCCTTTCACGATCTGTATCCGGTCCAGGTTGCCGCTGTATGGATCTTTAAGTGCGGCAACGAGGAAGGTGGGCGACTGACCCTTTGGCGCCGGGTTCAGGTCACCACCCATCGGCACTCCCCGAGCATACCCGGCATCTGCAGGAAGCCGTGACAGTGTGTCTTGCTCGGTGAAGTCCCATCCACCAAAGAAACGAACAGTCATACGTGAACCAGTGGTCGCGTAGGTTTCCTTGCGCTTCATCGCGTCAAAGATAGCCTCACGCGTATTTTCGGTCGCCCAGACGGCAGCATAGCCACTGGCTGCCTGTTGCCAGCCCATGACGGTGTATTCAGGATCCGGCGCCTTGATAACCACGTGTTCCCAGCGGTGCGGCTCAGGCTCCACGCCGGAGTGCTTGCCAAAGAAGTTTTCCTCCTCAACGGCGGCCATTGCTGTATGCGAGTCCGAGCTTCCGATCATGCCGAATTTGAATGGGTTGACGCCCAGTTTCCCCTCGAGTTTCAGCCCGGTTTTCAGGGCTTCGCGCGCGTACTCCGATTGCAGCATGCCCGGCTTCTTGGCCTCGGTGCCATCGAGGTTGGAACGATCCCAGGTCTCGTAATCGGCGAATTCGTCGTTCGGCGAAAGCATGGGGTGTGCCTCGCTATCTCCCTTGATCTGTGTGACTTCCACGATCTTCTCAAAACGGGCTCGTAGAGCTGCCAAATCCCTGTTCAGGGGTTTTCCGTCAAAGCTCTCCACATTGAACATTCGGCCATTGCTCAGATTGCCATTGTGAGGGATGGCCAGCAATTCGGCGCCGGTCGCCTGTTCGACCCCTGCAAGGTGTCTCCACAAGTCTTCTGGGTTCTGGCTGTCAAACTGAGAGAAAGGAACAGTACGATTCGCCACGCTCGAGTCCCCGCGGAAAATCACGTTCCTGTGCAGATTGAACCCACCAATCGCTGTCCATTCATAACCGATCAGAGCCGTGAAACGCCCCGGTTCGTTGTAACGGTCAGCCAGTTTCGTATACGCATGCCATGCGCTCCGTACCAGTTTGTCGCTGGCAATCGGCGGGTCTTTTTTCGACAGGGATGCCACAATCTCCATCGCGGTGGCGAAAATCCGGTCCCTGTCGCCACTTTGTAATTCTGTGTACCATCGTTTGCCGATTTCCGAAGACAGAATTTCAGGGTCGCCTGCGAGTAGCCGGGGCATCAATCCGTACATTTCGGCGTGGTCAGAAACCACCAGGAAATCGAGCGGCCGGGAGAGCTTGGCGCGCAAGCCGTGCGTGGTCGTAATTTCCTCACCACGCGCAAAACGAAAGGCATCTTCCTGACCGATGCGGCACATGGTACCGGCGTCAACTGATACCGCGGTATGCAGATGAGTATCGCCAAAGAAAACGCGGGTCGGGAAGTTACGACCGGCGTATGGCGAGAATTTACTGGCGGCAATCACTTCAACGCCTTCCTGGGTCGGGATTTGTTGAGCCATCAGGGACGTTGCAAGAAATGAAACGGTGATGAAAACCAGGATGAGGGCATGGTTAATACGTGATATGCACATTACATTTTTTCCAGTATTTGGCGTGAACAGACATCATAGACCACTTAGTCTGGCCCCGCGAATCTGTGTAATTCAAGCTGCGGTCGCCAGTTTCAGGCCTATTATGCCAGCCAGGATCAGGGCGACACTGATCAGCCTCAATGCATTGACGGGCTCATTGAGCAGAACGATGCCGAGGATGACGGTGCCAATAGTGCCCACACCCACCCACACCGCATAGGCTGTACCCAGCGGCAGGGTTTTCATCGCAATTCCCAGCAACCACAGACTCATGGCCATCGCTGCTACCGTTGCCAGGGTGGGCCCTGGCCGGGTAAAACCATCGGTGTATTTCAGGCCTACGGCCCAGCCCACTTCAAAAAGTCCCGCAAGAAACAAAATTAACCAGGCCATGATCATTACCTCTTCATTTACTTAAAATTGCACCATTAATTGCATACTGCTAATTGCATACTGCCTGCATTAGTGAGAAAGTTACCCTCGGACGGCGTACAAATACAGGTACGCCTGCTTACCAATGGAGGAATGTATATGGCGGACGTAGAGTGGCATATCGAAGGTAAGTATGTTGAGTTTTGTAGTTGTGATCACGGGTGTCCTTGTGAGGCCATGGCGCCTCCAACCCAGGGACATTGTGAGGGAATAGTCGGGATGCAGATCGATAAAGGGCATTGGGGCGATGTCAATATGGATGGCGTACTGATCACTTCCACCTTTTTCTTTCCGAGAGCGATGCACCATGGCAAGGGCCGCATGCAACCAATCCTGCAGGATCATACAACGGAAGAGCAACGCGAAGCGATTTTCGCGATCATGTCCGGTGAAGGCCAACCTGTTGGGACCATGTTCAATATTTTCAGTGTAGTTGTCGATGACATCTGTGAGCCTCAGTTCACCAAAATTGAGTTTGAGTGGGACGTTAAAAAACGGACAGCACGTATTCATGCCCCCGACCTGGTAACAGCGACCACTGTACCAATCCGAAATCCCGTAACCAATGAGGAAGTTTCCATTCGAACCGTCTTACCGGACGGATGGGTTTTCTATGAAGCCGAATTAGGGT
>JAIVWI010000105.1:0-10600 GCA_048636595.1 Oceanospirillum sp.
CGGCTGGGAGGACTCTCCTACACGGACGGCACTCCGGACGTGAGCTATGAGTATGGCGAACCCGATGCCCCCGACAATGGGGCAGGACGGATCGTGCGGCTTGAGGACGGCGCCCGCGTCCAGTCGCGCTCGTTTGGTCGACTGGGCGAAGTGGTTGAGGAGACCACCACCATGTTCGTCCATAACCTAAACCGCAGTACGGAAGAGCGGTTGAGCTGGATGACGAAGTCAGAATTCGATACCTGGGGGCGCCCTAAGACCATGACCTATCCGGATGGGGAGGTTGTTTATTACGGCTACGACTCCGGCGGACTCACCGTCTCGGTGGCAGGCAACAAGGCTGGCACCGATTACCCCTACGTCAATCGGCAGGAATACGATAAGTTCTTGGCACGCCGTTTCACGGAGACCGGCAATGGGGTGGCAACGGAGACCCGCTACGACCCGGAAACCCGGCGCCTTCGCCGCCAGATCGTCGATGCACCGAAGCGGCGGGTTCAGGACCTCACCTACACCTATGATCTTGTCGGCAACGTACTGAACGCCGATAATAAGGCGCCTATGCCGAAACCGAATCGTATGGGCGGCACGAGCCAGCAGACATTCTTCTACGATGATCTCTACCGGCTGGTTGCAGCCACCGGGAACTACGACTTTGCGCCCAGCAAACGCCGGGAGTACACCTTTGATCTGGTTTACGACGATCTCGGCAATATTGTCCAAAAGAGCCAGACTGACATGGTTTTCAACCACCCAAAAAAGGGGATACCGCAGCACAAGACGATGTACGATCAGGACTATGGCTACTTCGCTGCAGCGCATCAGCCAACCCACATCGGCGGTCGCTCGTACACCTACGACGCCAATGGAAATCTGAGCGGCTGGGCCGATGATAATAGCGGTCAGAATCGAACCGTGACATGGGATGCGGAGGACCGTACCACGAGCGTGGCCGATCAAGGCAGCACGACGCGGTACAGGTACAATGACGAAGATCGCTTGGCGATCGAACGCGGACCGCAGGGTGAGACGTCGTTTGTCAACCGTTTCTACACGGTGCGCAACGGCTCCGTGGCGTGGAAGCACTTTTGGGCGGGTACCGAACGCATCGCGACGAAGCGGGAGATGCCCAAGGACGCAGTCGAGCACATGCGCTACTTCTTGCACAAGGATCTGCTCGGCAGCACCAATGTAGTCACCGATCAATACGGGCAGATGTTCAAGTACCTCCAATACTTCCCCGGCGGGGAGACCTGGGTGTTGGAGCACAGCGATATTCAGCGGGTGCCCTATCTCTACATCGGCGGCTACTTCGAAGAGTTCCGGGAGCTTTACAATCTCGGCGCGCGCTGGTATGAACCACGAGAGCAGCTGTTCTACAGCCCCGATCCGACGCTCGTGCAATCACCGGAAGCACCGATTAGCGACCCGGCGTTGCTTGCGGCTTATACTTATGCAGAAGGCAACCCACTACGGTTGGTCGATCGAGATGGCCGTGCACCGGAGGACGTGCTGAGAGCCTTTCGAGCCGCATCTGCATTTTCCCAGCCGAACGGTTCACTCGATCTGCCCAAGGTTCAACTATTCATCGCTCTGATCCAGCAGCAGACCGACAAGCGTTTGTCCGGCAATACATCACGGCTGGTCGCCCGGGTCGCTGCGGAACCAAAGGGATCAACGAAGTCTGCGTTCAAGGCGTTCGCCACCTTTTCGGCCAGTCCCGTGGTGCAAATCAACCTGAAGCAGACTTCTGACGGCTTGAAACTCAAAAACGTCAAAGTGGCGCCATTTTTCTTAAAGCAGTTCACGGTAAAAAAAGGCAAACCGTGATCGCAGGTGTCGTCAAACATCTGGAGGCGATTAACCATGAATAAAGGTCTGAAACAAAACGTTTGCAAACTATCGATGCTGCTGTTGAGCATCTTGCCAGTGCAGCTGGCGGTAACCGCGCAAGCAGCAGAGATTGGCCACAAGAGTAAATTTTCGGGGCCAGACTGTGCCTGGAGTGAGTGCCGGAGTTGTAGTCAATATCGGCGTATATGCCAGTCCCGGAGCCGTGGTCAGGATGCTGGCCTGAAATGGACAGTCAAAACCGCTGCTACGGACACCACTGCTGCGCAATCCAGAGCAGGTGGAAACGCTAAGCGTAACAGCAGCCTTGCTTTGATGAGTAAACAGACAGGGGCGCGCGACCTCTTGACTCCAGTTCAGATTCCTGGCGCGAGTCCGTTTGGAGCGCTCGAAAATTGCGGGAACTTCCCGGGTATTTTCAATGGCGTCAACTTTGTCGATAGCGAAGTAGAGCCCTGTGTCGATGTAAATCCTGCCAATTCCAACAATATCGTTGCTTTCTGGCAGCAGGATCTCTGGTCCGATGGCGGCGCGCGCGGCAATGTGGCCGGCGTGAGTCTCGACGGAGGAGCGAGCTGGCAAATCGTGCCGGTGCCCGGGCTTACCGAATGCAGCGGCGGGTTGTGGGAGCGGGCCTCTGACCCTTGGGTCTCTTTTAGTCCTGACGGCACCCTGCACCAGATGAGCTTGGTATTCCAATCCGATCCAGCGCCGGGTAGCGAGCGTGGTTTTGGTGCGAATGGCATGGCCGTTAGCAAATCCGATGATGGCGGTCTAACCTGGAGCAATCCGATCCTTATCGCCGCGGATGACGGCCTGCGCTATCTCAATGACAAGAATTCCCTGACCGCTGATCCAACGAACTCGAACTTTGTCTACGCCGTATGGGATCGGTTGGACGTTTCCCCGGGAGCCATCAAGATCAACCAGCGCGACCGCGGAGGGCTCGATCAGTTCAAGGGGCAGGTCATGTTTGCCCGCTCCACCGACGGGGGTGAAACCTGGGAACCCGCGCGAAGGATTTACAGCCCGGATGGCCTCAGTCAGACCATTGGCAATCAAATTGTAGTTTTGCCTGACGGAACGGTGATTGACTTCTTTAACGAGATTTTGAATTTTCGTAGCGACGACGGCGGGAGCCGGTTCGATTTCAACCTTGCTTTCAAATATTCCGAAAACAAAGGCCAAAAATGGCTGCCTCATGGTCAGCCGATTCGCGCTAATAAAATTCAGTCACTCGGCGTAATTACGCCGGATGATGAGGTCCCGGTGCGCGATGCCTCCATTCTTTTTGATGTTGCGGTTGACTCAGGCAATGGCAATCTCTACGCAGTCTGGCAGGATGCCCGCTTTAGTGGCGTTGACGAAATCGCCTTTTCATTGTCTTCCGACGGCGGCGCAACCTGGTCGATACCAGCCAAGATCAACCAAACGCCGGCTAATACCAATCCTCTGCGCTCCCAGGCATTCTTGCCATCAGTCGCGGTTACTGACGATGGAATAGTTGGCGTCACCTATTACGATTTTCGTAACGATGACGACACTGGTGAATTGGCAGATTACTTCGTCATAATCTGTGAGGGCGGCTGCAGCGACCCGGCGAACTGGGAGCCTGATATACGTTTGAATGACAATTCCATTGACTACGTCCAGGCTCCTTTTGCGAACGGATTGTTTCTTGGCGAGCACGTGGGACTTGCCTCGGATGGGATAGATTTCCTGTCGATCTTCGGTATAGTCGACTCGGCAGAGTCGGCCACTATTTTCTTCTCGCGGGTTACGCCTTAGGAATTAAGGAATTATGGGGTCACCCATTTGCCGTCTCCAGTCAACCGGCAAAGCGCCGCCCTGATGGCAGCCATCATGTGATTTGAATGGCAGTCACCTGATAATGCACCTGGGTTCTCACTCTTCGTGCTGCTTCAATGTGAAGCGTATCAGTCACCCATCAGGATCTAGGCCTGGCGATGTTTTGCCGGCCCCAAGCGGTCCAGCCGCCCCAGAAAAACCTCAGTACCCGCGCATGGCCAAGCCCATTGCAGAACAACTTGCAGTCTATTTAGACGGGTACATGGCAAGTCTTCGGAAGGATTGCGGGTGGCTTTTTCCTTCCAAGAAATCGAAAACCGGGCATACAGTAAATATCAACAAGCCATTCAGAAGAGTTGCAAAGGCGGCTGGACTCGATCCAACTGAGGTCGTTAGGCATACGCTAAGGCATACCGCAATCACGCACCTCGTCCAAGCTGGCGTTCCTTTACCAACTGTCAAAAGAATTAGTGGTCACAAGACATTGGCAATGGTGGAGCGTTACGCACACACTAATGGTAAACACATCTGTGCTGCTATGGACTTGCTTGAAAGCAGTTTGAATTCAACTCAGCAAGCGAGTTGATTGGCTGTTTGTTTGTCACCATTACACTAAAATTACACATGCAGATTCTCAAGTGCATGAGGAAATGTTGTAACTGATTGATTTAAATGGTGCCCAGGGGCGGAATCGAACCACCGACACGCGGATTTTCAGTCCGGCCAGTTCTCCAGCGTCTTGACCAGTTCTGACAGGAAGGCATTGGTCTGGTAGCCATCGAGCACGCGGTGGTCGATGGTCAGGCTGACATAACAAGTAGGACGGATGGCCAGCACATCTGCTCCGTCGACTTCCTTTACTTTGACCCGTTTCTCGATCTTGCCCACGCCCAGGATGGCGGATTGAGGCTGGTTGATGATGATCGGGGTTGCGATCAGGCTGCCTGAGACGCCGTGGTTGGAGATGGTGAAAGTACCGCCGCGCACATCAGCGGGGGACAGTTTGCTGGCGCGGGCGCGACCGGTGAGGTCGGCGAGGCCTGCCGCGATACCCTTGAGATTCTTCTGCTCGGCCTGGTGCAGCACGGGGACAATCAGCCCCTGGTCGCCCAGGGCGGTGCCGATGCCGATATTGATGTCGCCGAAAATTTCCAGGTGGTCGTCGTGCCAGCGGCTGTTGGCCTGCGGCACTTTTCGTATGGCTGCAACTGATGCGGCGACAAAATAAGCAGTCAGCGTAAGCGGTGTGCCGCGTTTCTCAAACTCAGCCTTGTGCGCCGCGCGGTGGCGTATGACAGCCGTCAGGTCCGCCTCGAACACGGAAGTGACGTGCGGGGCGGTATGCATCAGGCTGGTCACCATGTTTTGTGCGATCCGCTTGCGCATGTTGTCGTGCGGGACTTTCTCGGAATGCAGGCCCGGGTCAGCCGGGATCGTTGCCGGCGCTACTGGCCGGGCAGGGGCTTGCTTTGCAAATGCTTCCACGTCCTGCACTGTAATACGCCCGCTCTTGCCGCTGCCCGTGATCAGCGCAGCATCGATCTCGTACTTCATCAGCCGGTTGCGCACGGCCGGACTCAATTTTGCCCGGCCATCTCCATTGATTCTGGGTTTCAATTCTGCCGGTGTTGCCGCCGGAGGGGTCTCATTGGGCGTTGCTGCCTTTTCTATATCCGCCAGCGAGGTTGTACCCGTAATCAAGGTACACAGTATGTCGCCCGGATTGGCGGGCTCGCCTGCCTTGACGAGAATTTCACCCATGGTTCCGTCAGCCGGCGCCGCGACCTCGACTACCACCTTGTCGGTTTCGATTTCGGCAACGGGTTCGTGCGCGGCAACGGCCTCGCCGGGCGCTTTCAGCCATTTCGACATGACTGCCTCGGTTCCCTCCTGCTGATCTTCCGGGAAGCGGATTTCCAGGTGAACCGTCATAGTCAGATCTCAATCAGCTCGCTCATGGCGGAGGCGATTTTATCTACGTCAGGCAGCACGGCCGCCAGCAGTAACGGGCTGTGTGGGCTGGGAATATCAGGCATGGCGATGCGCCGTGGCGGTGCGTCAAGCTCGAAGAACGCCTCGTCGGCAATCAGCGCGGTTATCTCGGCGCCGAAACCGGCAGTGAGGTTGTCTTCGTGCACCACCAGGCAACGATGCGTACGCCTGACGGATTCCATCACCGCGTCTTTGTCCCAGGGCATCAGCGTGCGCAGGTCGATGACTTCCACATCGCCGCCGATACGGTCCGCGGCCTGTTCACAGCGTGGCACCATGGCGCCCCAGGTGACTACGGTAAGGCGGTCACCCTCACGAACTTTGCGCGCTTTACCGAAGGGGATGACGTAGTCGTCGCCAGGGTAGGGCCGTCTGCCCCAGGCGGTGTCCAGCATGGAGCGGTGTTCGAAGAAGATGGTCGGGTTGTTGTCGCGCATGGCGAAACGCAGCAGGCCGACGGCGTCTTCCGCGTTGGATGGCATGGCCAGTTGCCAGCCGATGGCGTGAAGCCACTTCACCTCGTTGCTCTGGCTGTGCCAGGGGTCGCCCGCCTTGAAAAATCCACCGGGTATCCGTACCACCATCGGTGCTGCGAAGCGGTTGGCGGTGCGCCAGCGCATGGTGCCGCAGTCGTTGAGCTGTTCCTCGGCCGAGTCTGCGTATTTGCGGAACTGGATCTCCGGCACCGGCATCAGACCCGCTGCTGCCATGCCCACAGAGCGGCCAATGATGCCCTCCTCGGACAGGCTGGTGTCGAAAACGCGCCTGCTACCGTACTTGTCCTGCAGACCTAACGTCGCGGCATGCACACCACCCTTGGGGCCTATGTCTTCGCCGAACACGACCAGTTTTGGATTGCTGTCCAGCTCGACGTCCAGTGTGCGCCGGATGGCGGTCAGCATGTTAATGCGTTCGTTTTCCGGCCGGGGAACCGTACTGCAGGCCGGAAACTCGTGACCCAGTGGCCACAGGCCGCCTTGCTGCTGCAGTTCAGGCCGGCCGTCAGGACTCGTCTCGCTGAATACGTAACGCTGGATGAGCGCGGGGTCTGGCTGCGGGCGTTGGCGGACAATGGCCAGGGCCGCCATCACTTCGTCGTGTGCACGCTGTGCTGTTTCGGCCCATTCCGAATCCGTCATCAAGTGTTCTTCGATCAGGAATTCTCTCAAGCGGGGTAGCGGGTCGCGGGCACGCTCGGCCCGGATTTGCTCATCGCTCTTGTACTTCTGGGTGTCCTGGCCGGAATGACCACACAGGCGGGGTACGGTCAGACGCACCAGGGCAGGGCCGTTCCCTGCGCGAACGTGCTGCAGACCCCGGGCTAGAAATTCCGATGCCTGGCGCGGATTGCATCCATCGCCGTCGAGCACAAACAGATTGCCGTAGGATTTCAGATTCTCGGCAATGTTACCGCCGGGCGTTTGCGCCACCGACGGGACAGAGATGCCATAACCGTTATCCTCGATGTAGAACAGCATGGGTAGTTTTCGGGTGGTCGCATTATTCAGTGCCGCCCAGAATCCGTTGGTGGCCGTGGAGCCGTCGCCACCCAGCGCGACGCCGACGGCGCCTGCCTGGCCGGTTTCGCCGAGTTGATCACGCTTGTACGCGATGGCTTCGGCCCAGCCGGATATCGGTGTGTACTGAGTGCCTACACCGCCACTCATGGGCAGGAAGCATGCGCTGTTTTTGCGTGGCAGGTTGAATACAACGCCAATGTCACGGCCGTCGTTCAGTCCGCCGGCACGCATCATGGGGCCGGCCAGGGCATCTTCCAGGTCCAGGCCCAGTGTCAGCATCAAGGGGCGTGAACGATAATAGCCACAGGCGGCGTCGCCTGGCTGGTCCAGTAGTGAACCGAGTATGACCTGCGCCATGTCGTGACCGCGGGAAGAAAACTGGTAAATCAGCTCACGGGACTGGAGCAGCGTTTCTTCCTCCAGGTCATCCAGTGCGCGCGACAGCAATGTGAGATAGGCGACCCGGGGCCAGTCAAGACTGGTATGGGCGATGGCGGTGGGGGTTTGCAGATGTTTGAGTGGGCTGACGGCAGCCATTGTTTTTGCTCCCGAAACAATTAGGTGTATTGAAATAATATACCTTTTACACGAGAATTATCTTGCGATTGCTGCAAGTCTATGCGATAAAATAGCAATTAAATATCACTGAGGTTACGTAATAGTGAAAAAAGTTGCTATCAAGCTTGGCCGGCAGGACATTGCCATTCTGAAAGCCCTGCAAAGAGACGGGCGGATGTCCAACCGTGATCTCGCCAAGAGTGTTTCGCTGTCGCCTTCACCCAGTTGGCGGCGGTTGCGGGCGCTGGAAGAAGCAGGCGTAATCGACCACTACGCTGCAGTGCTGGATCGGGAAAAAGTCGGTCTGTCGATTCTCGGTTTTGCCCACGTGTCCCTGCATGACCATTACGCCGGAACCGTGGCTAAGTTCGACCGCGCCATCATGCGGGCGCCCCAGGTACTGGAATGCCACGCCACCAGCGGGGATTACGACTACATGCTGAAAATCGTCGCGCCCGACATGGCCTCCTACCAGGATTTTCTCAGCGGCTACCTGCTGAAGATCGGCGTGGTGCGGACCGTCAACACCAGCTTCGCCCTGAAGCAGCAGAAAAACACCACGGTGCTGCCGCTGGATGAGCTCTGAGGATTATTTGGTATCAGGCAGTTTGAGCGAGTGCGCTCTCAACCCACTGTTCTATCTGCCCGCCCATCATGGCGCCTGCTTGCCTGGCAATTTCCTTGCCGTCTTTAAACAGCACCATGGTTGGAATGCTGCGAATATTGAATTGCGCAGCAATTTCCTGCTCATTTTCAGTATTCAACTTGGCCAGGCGTACATTGGGTTCAAGCGCAGCGGCCGCTTTTTCGAAGGACGGCGCCATCATTTTGCAGGGGCCGCACCACTCGGCCCAGAAATCGACCAGTACGGGAATATCGCTGTTCGCGATCTGTTTGTGAAAATCCGCCGTGGTCAGTTCCGCAGGCTTTGAAGCGAATATATCCTTGTGGCATTTTCCGCACAGGGGGTTGTCATTCAAACGTTCAGCCGGAATCCGGTTAACTGCGCCGCAATATGGGCATACAACATTTCTGGAAAAACTCATAGTTCCATCCTTTCCATGGTCCGGAAGACACCCGGAAGCATATATTAGACAATTGTAATAGAGGTATGGATCAAATTATACGGATTCAAGCCCTATAATGCGCTTATGAAAGGGGCGCAGCGCTTATTACCTGGTGTTTTTTTGTTCGCATTGCTTGTGGCGTATTGGGTACCGGTCAGCGCTCAGACTGATGGCGGGAGTGCTTACGACAATCTCTGGTCCAAAGCACGTTTGTACACGGGTGATGATGACTCTTTTTTCCAGTCGATTGATCTGAGCGGCCGCCTGCAACTGGATCTGGCCTATGTCAAATCACAGGTCGACTCCCACAGCGAGTTCAACGTGCGCCGCTTTCGTTTTGGCTTTAAAGCCCTGTTCCTCGATAAGTTCACTTTTCACATCGAAGGCGAGTTCGATCCTCAGGAGTACAATTCTTTCTATTCCCGGTTGACGGACGCGTATCTGGGCTGGGCATTCAGTGAAACAGGCATGTTGAAAGCAGGCAAGCAAAGCGCCGGTTTCACTTTAGATGGCATGACGTCTTCGAAAAAATTGCTCACCGTTGAACGTAATAACCTGACCAACAATATCTGGTTCACCGAGGAATATATACCGGGGCTCGGCGTTAAGGGTGAGAAAAACGGGCTGACGTATTTCGCTGGCATTTTCTCCTCGGGAAATGAAAACCCGGAGTTTGGGGATTTCACGGGTGGCCAGTTCGGCCTTTTCACCCTGGGTCACGATTTCGCCGGTACGGGCAGGGCAAAACAGGCTCTGCTCAGGCTTAACCTGGTATACAACGAGCCCGACCCGGACAATGGATTCACCAATTTACTGGAGAAAATTGCGTCGCTTAACTTCAGCTATGAGTCCAATGCTTCCTGGGGTATGCGGGCCGATATTTCTGCGGCATCAGGCTACTTCGGGCAGCCCGACATCTGGGGTTTTATCGTGATGCCGTTCTACCATCTGAACGAACGCACTGAAGTTGTTGCCCGCTATACTTATGTCAGGAGCGATGGGGATAATGGGGTTCGATTTGCACGTTATGAGAATTCTCTTATTGACGGCCCGGGTGATCGCTACACCGAAGTTTACCTCGGGCTGAACTATTACTGGTACGGGCACAAGCTGAAGCTTCAAAGTGGCGTGCAGTACCTCGAGATGCGTGATCGCGCAAACGATGGCGGCGCCTATGCAGGCTGGTCATGGACGACCGGTTTTCGGGTCAGTTGGTGACTCGACGGTTTGTGAAACAGCTGAGACACCCATAAAAAACTGAGGTAAAAAGCTGAGAGTTCGCCTGAAATATAATTCTAAATTTAATTAAGAATATTATATATCTATATGATATTTAAGAATATAATATTTTTTATCTTAACTGACTGTCCTTGCTGCCGCGCCGGTTATAGCCGCTGTTGTTGACTTGTTCCTTGTCCACAGCTTCCTGGCAGTTAATGCACAGCCGCACACCGGGAACGGCTATACGGCGTGCATCGGGGATGGCCTTACCGCATTCCTCGCATTGAGCCAGGCTTTCGCCGCGTGGCAGCCGGCTGCGGGCGCGCTGGATAGCATCCTCGATGCTGGCGTCGATTTGTTCCTGCACCGCTCCGTCTTTGGCAAAGCCACCGGCCATGAATCTCTCCTGCGAACACCTTTTATACATACTCTATCCCAAATCAAAGTCTGAAGGCCCGGATAGTAGGTGAAGAGATATATGTTGTGTAGGGAATCACTGTTCGATCAGTGTTGATCGTTTTCTTTAGCTTATCCCTGTCTATACTGGGCACTGTACTTACAAGTGTTTTGGATTAAAGGGGT
>JAIVWI010000106.1:0-10589 GCA_048636595.1 Oceanospirillum sp.
TTTGAGCTCGTTGTACAACGACATGCGTCGTGGTGCTCTGGTTTAACCTAATTAATCAGTTTACGCCTGCGTTGGCAACGCTGTACTGACTTGCATCAGCAGGCAAAACCATGATGTAGATCAGTTACCCAAAAGCCAGGAAAGTTTAATCTAATCAAGGATGACAATGACTGAACCATAGCTGTTCAAAAAGTCATCGAGGAGGTAGCCATGGCTGATCCGTTCCGGATTCTGACCGGCATGGCCCTTCTCATATCCACATACTGCGCATTCGCGCTATCTAAAGCCACAGGAAATAACTTCGAGCGGATTCATTGGGTCGGCAGCAAACCCGCGAAGATACCCCATTCCACAACATCAACAGGCAAACCGGTCACGCTGGTTTTGCATGTTGCCCCTATAGAGCGTTCTGCTTGCAGGACTGAATACCCTAATTACTGCCGAGGGACAAATCATGTCTGGAAATAACAATCTTCAAACAGCAATTGGTCTCGCGCTCGGTGTGGGCGCGCTGGCTGTATCAGGTGTGCCCAATGCTGTCGCTCAGGATGCTGACGTCCAGGAATCCGACGACTCTGTTATTGAAGAGGTAATCGTTACTGGATCCCGCATCGCCCGTGCGGACATTGATAGCGCAAGCCCTGTTACGATTCTTTCGAGGGACGACATCGAGGCCACCGGCCTGACCGATGTCGGTAACCTGCTTCAGCGCATGCCATCCATGTCCGGTTCCCCGGTCGGCACCACCACGAATAACGGTGGTTACGGTGTTGTACTGATCAATCTGCGTGGTATGGGTGTTAACCGTACCCTGACCCTGGTCAACGGTCTGCGTGTTGTCGACAGCGGCGATTACCAGACCATCCCGTCAACCATGATCGAGCGGGTTGAAATCCTGAAAGACGGCGCTTCAGCAATCTACGGCGCTGACGCAGTTGCCGGCGTTGTGAACATCATCACCCGCCGCGATTTCGAAGGCATTGAAGTCACGGCCCAGTACGCCGACTTCTTCAATATGGATTCGGGCGCGCAAAGCAGCATCGGGCTGATCGCCGGTACCGAGTTCGACACGGGCAACGTCGTGTTCGGCGCTGAATACGTTAACCAGGAAGAGGCTTATCAGCGCGATGCACCGTGGGCATTCTTCCAGGATTCCTACTTTCTCTATCCTGAAGGCTGTGAACATACGCCGACTGCACCGTACCCACAGGGCTGTTACCCGCTCGGTTCTTCACGTATTCCTGAGAGCCATCTCCTGTTCATGACCCAGGGCCGCTTCCTGATTGGCACGCCGGCGACAGAGCCTTACGCAGTGGGCCTGATGATTCCGCACGACGGGCGCAACTACAACTTCGCGCCGGTCAACTACATTCAGACCCCGTATGAGCGGACCAATATCTTCGCTGAAGCCCATTTCCATTTGACTGAAAATATTCGTTTCAACATGGCGATTCGAGGCAACTTCTATCAGGCTGCGCGGGAACTGGCCCCCATGCCGTATAACTCGCCCACAGACCCGGCATATGAGGGTGTTTTCAACGGCATTGCGTATTCCGGTATTTCCGAAGATAACTACTACCTGCGCCAGGCGGTCGATGCCTACAATGCAGCAAATGGCGCCTCACTGGTCTACGAGCCGGTCCGGGATGCCCGCCGCCGCATGATTGAGACTACCCGGCGGTTTACCAATGAAGTCACGCAGTTCCAATTCGTTATGGGCCTGGAAGGCGAATTCCGTGATTACGACTGGGATGTCTACCTGAACCAGGGCTATCGCAGCAACAACTTCGTCAGTCTCGGTCAGTTCTCCGGCGCCCGTCTGCAATTGGCCCTCGGCCCATCAGCAGACATGGACGGTGACGGAATGCCGGAATGTTACGCCGACATCAACAATCCGGACACCCTGATCGCAGGCTGTGTGCCTCTGAACCTGTTCGGCGGCGGTTCCGTGGTTCGTGAAACCGGTGAAATTACGGCTGCAACGGTGACGCAGGACATGATCGACTACGTCCGGATCGACCTGATTGAATCCGTCAACTGGAAGGCGACCCAGGCCGGTGCAAGCATCTCCGGTTCCAATTGGGAACTGCCGGGTGGCCCACTGGGCTGGGCGGCAGGCTATGACTACTGGAAGCAGGAGTTGACCTATGCCCCTGATTCCGCCTTGCTGATCGATGCCGCGACCGGTAACACGGGCGCGGGCACCGATGGTGAACTGTCCAACAACAGTGTGTTTCTGGAGGTTCTTGCGCCGCTGTGGGACAACGGTACCCAGAATTTCTACCTGAAAGGCGGCCTGCGTTACGACGATTGGAACGCGTTTGACGGTGACTTGACATGGCAGTTGGGCCTGGAATTGCAGGCGCTCGATTCCCTGAAACTGAGGGGAACGGCCGGTACGGTATTCCGTGTTCCGACGATCTGGGACCTGTTCGGTGGCCTGGTTGACGGCTTCCCAAGCGCCAGCGATCCTTGCGCCGTGGCTGCCGGCGAATCATTACCTCCAGGATGTGACCGGCATAGCCCTGCTTTTACTGGTGGGCAGTTCCTGGCGCGCTTTGGCGGTAATCCGGATCTGGTACCGGAGACCGGAGACACGCTGACAGCCGGCCTGGTGTGGACACCGCAGTTTGGCGATCACGGATTTACAGCAACGGTAGACTACTGGCAGATCGACCTCGAAGACGGCATCAGTTCCCTGGGTATTCAGTACATCCTGGACGCGTGCTACTACGATTTGGATCAAAACGCCTGTGCGCTGATTACCCGAGGGCCGGACTACAGCATTACCCAGATCATTAACACACAATTGAACGTTGGTGAACAGGGCGCCAGGGGTGTCGATACCGAGATTCGTTGGGACTACTCCTCCAATATCGGCCAATGGCAGGCAGCCCTGTTATGGGCGCACCTGCTGGAACGCACCAAGGTGGCATTCCCGGGTGACCCGGTGCAGGATCTGTCCGGACGTTACACCGATCCGACTGCCGAGGACGGCGGAGCCTACCCTTCCGACAAGCTCAACTTCTCACTGCAGTGGACCCTGAATGACTTCTCGGTCGGCTGGCTGATGGAGTACATCGGCGCTCTGGATGCGGATACCTGGTGTAACTGCGACAGCGACGGCGATCCCTCGAACAACCTGCCCGATGGAACATACATCCAGGATATCGATTCCTTCCTGTACCATGACCTGGTTGCCAGTTGGGTATGGGGTGCTGCCAATACCACGGTCTCCGTTGGCCTCACCAATATCACGAATGAAGCACCTCCGTACATCGATATGGGCTTCAATGCAACGACAGATCCATCGACCTATCGCCTGTTTGGCCGCGGATACTACCTGCGCCTGTCGTGGAAATACTAACAGGTTAAATAACGTCGTAGAAAAAGGGGATTATTGGTGGTTCAGACGCTAACCCTTTGCATCGTTTTCGGAACTGATGACCCGCCGGTGGTAGAACGAATAATACCGAAGCTTGCCGGGAGCGTGCGAAATAACGGCGGAAATGATAATGGTGACAATCAGCAGGAAGCTGCCCCATGCTGGATAGCTGACCATCAAGGAAAGCAAAATCAGCTTAAATATGATCACGACCCCCCGGACCTGAACAATCCAGACGGGGTTTGCGGCGATGTCCATCACCATCATCAAAACACCGGAAACCAGGGCCAGCCACCAGTAGTTGATCCATAGATCTTTTTCAAGAGCGAATAAAATACCGCCGCCAACACCGGCAACGGCCAGCAAGTGAAGCGTCCGCAAGCTGATTTTTGACCAGCGTTTGACGGTAGTCTTGTTCAAACCAGGCTCAAAATCATCAGAAACAGCACCTGTCCCATCCACATTTCTATTCGGCCCTGACGCCTCGAAAACTGTGGCAATACAAACGTTCAGTGCGCAATTTTTTCGTTCGCCAGGCGCAGTCGATCGGCCAGGACGTTCATCACGTGCAGTGCAAAATCCGGCGTATGCTGAATCAGCATCTTGAAGCTGTGCAGATCAATTGGCGCCAACAAGCAATCAGTTATTGCCGTCGCAGTCGCGCTACGGTCATCCGAGTCGAGCAGGGCCATTTCGCCCACGATCCCGCCAGCTGATACCTCGGCAAGGAATTCATTTCGCAATGAAAGCCGAATCGCGCCTTCCATCACCACGTACATGAAATCGCCTACCGAGCCTTCTTTAAAGATCGTGGCTCCCGCTGGAAACTTGAGCATGTCGCCGGAATTTTCAAATATCTCTAATAAATTCATTTATTTACCCCTGTTTTCTTATGTAATTTCTCTAAAAACAATGTTACCCGACCCTGTTCCATTCTAGTACTGATCCAATTTTATATCTGCTTATGACTTCCAGGATGGGGCGATGAGCCGCCGCCTGCCGTCGTGGCTCAGTTTGACACCCGGCTCATCCCGGCCGGCCCGGTCCCACAGTTTGCAGGTCACCTGCTTGTGTTTCTGGTCCAGGCCTTCGCAGGAATTGGTGTATTCACAAACACGAATCTCATCACCACGGCCCAGGCGTAATTTCAGAAACCAGTCGGGGTCTGCGAGGCTTTGTCTCGCAGCACCAATAATGTCGGCCTTCCCCGCCAGCAGCAGCGCCTCGGCCTGGCGAAAGCCGTGGATGCCACCGGCCACGACTACCGGTGTCTTGAATCCGGCCTGGCGAATCGCTTCACGTATGGCGGCGACCGGCGCGAAGTTACGGCCAAAAGGGCCCTGTTCATCAGAAATATAGGACGGCATGCACTCGTATCCACTCGGACCCGTGTACGGATAGGCTGCCCAGCCTGCTTTGGGGCGGGCCGCGTCTTCGAATTTGCCGCCGCGGGAGATTGACAGGAAATCCATTCCGGCACGGGCAAACTCAATGCCGAAAAATTTCGCATCCTCAACATCGCTTCCATCGTCGATGCATTCGTCGCTAAGGTAACGGCAACCGACAACATAGTCGTCACCTACTGCTTCGCGTACACGCGCATATACTTCCAGCGGCAAACGTACCCGGTTTTTCCGGGCGCCACCGTAACCATTCCCGCGATCATTCCGCGCGGACAAAAACGAGGCCATGGTATAGGCGTGGGCATAGTGCAACTCCACCCCATCCATACCTGCTTTTTGCGCACGTTCTGCCGCTGCTGCAAACAGCCCCGGCAGCACCGCGGGCAGATCGCGTATATGCGGCAGTTGAACATCGGTGACACGCTCGCGGGAACCCCGGGTCAGGCTTTCGTATTCCCGGTCCGTGAGTACCGTTTTCAGCTCATCCTCATCCAGCGCCAGCAGCCTTTCGCGAATTTCCGCCTCGGGAACATCCCCGGCGCCCAGACGCTGTCGATGCCGGCCGGTGATTTCAAGAAAACGGCTGAGAAACTTCCCACGCTCGGGGCGGCGCCGGATGGCCAGGAAATCGATAATCTGGATGTACAGTTGCGTGTGTCCACCACTTGCGCGGCGCACGACATCCGCCAGTTCCCGTAAGCCGGGGATGAAGCGGTCGTCACCCATGCGCAGCAACGGCCCGCTGGGAATATCCCGTATCCCGGTCGCTTCGACAACCAGTGCGCCGGGCCGTCCGCACGCCATTCGCTCATACCAGTCCAGGATGTCATCCGTCACGAAACCGTCTTCACTGGCGCGCCAGGGCACCATCGCCGGCACCCAGGTTCTTTGCTCCAGTTGGAGATTCTGGTAGCTGACCGGGCTGAAGAGTCGGGATGCTTCTGCCTCGGCGGCGGAAGGGGATTTGCCGGGATCGGGCTTGTGTTTTATTCGTTGTGGGGGTTTGTACATGAGCGATGCGGACTTGGATCAATTGATGTTGTCGCCCGCAAGCGGGCTCTTACAGGGCTATACGGGGACCACGGCGGTGGTTTCGATTTCGACTTTGGCGGCGCGCTCGATCAGGGCGGAGACCTCGACTACCGCCATGGCGGGAAAATGCTTGCCGATGATTTCCTTCCAGGCTTGACCGATTTCATCGCGCTGCGCAAGATATTCGGACCGGCTGGTGATGTACCAGGTCATGCGGACAATGTGTTGCGGTCCCGCGGCCGCCTCAGCCAGTACGGCGATGGTATTCCTGAGTGTCTGGGCAACCTGTCCTGCCATGCTTTCATCAGGAAAGCTGAAGTTTTCATCCCAGCCGATCTGGCCGGCGACAAAGACCATGCGGCCCTGGGCCGCGATGCCGTTGGAATAACCGCTGGGCCGCTTCCAGCCGGCAGGAAGGAGAACCTGTTGCGACATCATTTACCTCCTGCTGCTGTGGATCATGTCTGCCCGGAACGCTTGCCGAAATTTTTGTATTCGTTGCGGGCAATGATGACTTTCTGTACTTCACTGGCGCCTTCATAAATCCGCAGCGAGCGTATTTCGCGATACAGCCGCTCCACCACCTGTCCGGATGTCACGCCCAGCCCGCCGAATAATTGCACGGCGCGATCGATAACCTTCTGCGCCTGCTCGGTTGCATGCAGTTTGGCCAGCGCAGCTTCCCGGGTCACGCGATCCTGGCCTCCATCCTTGGCCCAGGCAGAGCGGTAGACCAGCAAGGCGCTGGTATCGATATCCAGCACCATGTCCGCGATCGACGCCTGGGTCATTTGCAGTTCCGCCAGTGGTGCGCCAAACAGTTCCCTGCCAAGCACATGCGCCAGCGTCTCATCGCATGCGCGACGGGCAAAACCGAGTGCGGCGGCAGCGACGGTCGTGCGGAATACATCCAGCGTGGCCATCGCGACCTGGAATCCCCGTCCCGGTTCACCCAGCAATTGCCTGGCCGGAATCGCGCAATCCTGAAAATCCAGGGTTCCCAGGGGGTGCGGCGCTATGATATCGATGCGTTCACTGATGGTAAGACCGGGGGTGTCTGCGGCAACGACGAACGCGCTCAGGCCCCTGGCGCCCGGCGCTTCCCCGGTGCGCGCAAATACGGTGTAAAAATTGGCGATCCCGGCATTGGATATCCAGGTTTTCTCGCCATTGAGAATATAGTGATCACCATCACGCTCAGCACGAGTAGTCATCGCGCTGACATCGGAGCCCGCTTCCTTCTCCGACAATGCAAAGGCAGCGATACTCTTGCCTGATGCAACCGCAGGCAACCAGGTTTCCTGCATCCGGGGGCTGCCGAAGAAACTGATCGGGCCACTTCCAAGGCCCTGCATCGCAAAACAAAAATCAGCCAGCCCCGAATGGTAGGCAAGTGTCTCCCGGAGTATGCACAAGCTGCGTACATCCAACGGCTGACTCGTTTCACCGTCAATTGAGGGGACCGAGTATTTCAGCCAACCACTTGCACCGAGCAACCGTACCAGCCCGCGGCACGCCGCATCCAAATCTGACTCCCGGTCAGTTACCTGCGGATCGAGCAGTTCAGCATTAGCTTCACACCATTGGTCCAGCTCAGTCTTCAGTTCACGATGACGCGCGTCCAGGAACGGCCAGTCAAGATAACTCGAATCCGGCATCAGTTACCCTCGAATTTCGGCCTTTCCCCGGCCACGAAGGCCCGGTAGGCGCGCTTGAAGTCTTCGGTCTGCATGCAGATCGCCTGGGCCTGTGCTTCGGCCTCGATCGCGGTATCGAGCGGCATATCCCACTCGATATTAAGCTGATTCTTGGTTATCGCATGCGCGAAGTTAGGACCGTCTGCGAGACGTTTGGCCATCCCGATTGCTTCTGACTGAACCGTTTCGGGTTCACACAGCCGATTGAAGAAGCCCCAGCCAAATGCTTCTTCACCAGACATCGAACGCCCGGTGAAAAGCAATTCCGAGGCCCTGCCCTGACCGATAATTCTCGGCAACATCGCGCAGGCGCCCATGTCACAGCCCGCCAGGCCAACGCGGGTAAAAAGAAAAGCCGTTTTGCTCTGTGCTGTACCGAAACGCATATCGGCAGCCATCGCAATCGCCGCACCCGCACCCACGCAAACCCCGTCGATGGCGGCAATAACCGGTTGCGGGCAGTTACGGATGGCCTTGACCAGATCGCCGGTCATGCGGGTAAAGTCCAGCAAACCGGACATATCCATTTTGGTCAGCGGTCCGATGATTTCATGGACATCACCACCGGAACAGAAGTTTCCGCCCTGGCCGGAAATTACAATGGCCCGGACCGAGTCATTTCCCACCAGTGCGCGGAAAGTATCGCGCAACTCAGCATACGATTCGAAGGTCAGCGGGTTTTTCCGGTCGGGGCGGTTGAGCGTAACGAGACCCAGGTCACCATCGCGCTCCCAAAGAAAATGTTCGGCTTGGATTGTCATCAATAGTCCTTTTTCGCCAGGCAAATTTTGACTTTTCTCAATAGTTCATCAAGCGTTGCCATCTCCTGTCTTGTAAGCCCGCAGAGCAGTTCCCTAATCCATTGCTCATGAGTTGAAGACATGCGTTCAAACTCCGCTTGCCCCTTGCGACTCAGCCTGACCAGGTGCGTGCGATGGTCGTCGACGGAGCGGCTACGGGTAACCAGCCCGTCTGCCACCAGGCGCGAAACAATGCCCGTGATATTTCCGCTCGAAACCAGCAACCAGCGCGAGATATCTCCCATTGTCTGACCCTTTGGCTCACGCGCCAGTGCCGCCATCACGTCGAAGCGGGGCAGCGTCGTATCGAACTCGGTACGAAAACGGGCCCGCACCTCCTTTTCAATCAGTTGCGACGAAGTCAACAGGCCCAGCCAGACCCGCAAAGCCCGCTTTTTACGGGGCGTCTGTTCCTGTTTTTCTATCGCTGTTCGTGCGTTATTCGGCATTACACAGGCTCGCTATTAGTGACCAGGGATCATGCGTTAATTACCATTTCAGCCGCGCGGGCAAGATTTCTTTCGTATTGATTACGCCCGGCAATGTACTGTACCGGCCACTCCTCTCCCCTATAGCCCAATTGCGCCGCCGCATGCAGGGTCCAGTAAGGATCCGCGAGATGGGGCCTGGCCAGGCAGCACAGATCGGCGCGTCCCGCCGCGATGATGCTGTTGACGTGATCGGTCTCGTAAATATTTCCAACCGCCATGGTCGCAACCCCCGCTTCGAGCCTGACCTGGTCGCTCAGTGGAGTCTGGAACATGCGTCCATATACCGGATTAGCGCCTTCGCTGGTCTGGCCGGCCGAAACATCCATGATATCGACACCGGCATCGGCGAAGGCCCGGGCAATCTGTACTGCGTCATCACCGACAAGTCCACCCTCAACCCAGTCGGTGGCCGATATGCGTACCGACATCGGCTTGTGTTTCGGCCACACCTCACGTACCGCGGTAAATACCTCCAGCGGAAAGCGCAATCTGTTTTCCAGGCTGCCGCCGTATTCATCCGAGCGCTGATTCTTGAGCGGCGTGAGGAATGAGGACATCAGGTAACCGTGCGCAAAATGCATTTCGATCATGTCGAAACCGCAGATTTCAGCCCGCTCCGCTGCGCGAATGAAATCATCACGTACGCGGTCCATGTCGGCCCGTGTCATCTCCCTGGGTACCTGGTTTGCAGGCGTCCAGGGGATCGGAGATGGCGCCATAACTTCCCAAGCGCCTTCTTCCAGCGGTTCGTCCATGCCCTCCCAGAGCAATTTGGTTGAGCCTTTCGGGCCTGAGTGGCCCAGTTGCAGACATATCCTGGCCGCGTCATTGCTGTGAACAAAATCGACGATCCTCTTCCAGGGTTCGATATGTTCGTCGCTGTACAGGCCGGCGCAGCCCGGTGAAATACGCGCATCACGGGATACGCCCACCATCTCGGTCACGATCAGCCCGGCCCCTCCCTGCGCCCGCGCGCCAAGGTGGACCAGGTGAAAATCACCCGGTGTGCCATCTTCCGCGCTGTACATTGCCATGGGGGAAACCACGACGCGGTTTTTCAAAACCATGTCACGCAGCCTGAACGGAACAAACATCGGCGGCACGGTCTCGCCGCCAGGGTGGTCCGTGCCCGTCGCTTTGTGTGAAAACCACTGCTCCATGCTCTCCAGCCAGGCCGGATCACGCAGCCGGAGATTTTCATGACTGACCCGCTGGCTGCGGGTCAATAACGCGTAGTTGAACTGCATCGGATCGAGATGGGTGTAGCGAGGCAGGTTTTCGAACCACTGCATCGAATTGCGTGCAGCACTTTGCAGCCGCAGAACCTCGATCGTGCGTTTCTCCCGATACTCTTCCAGCGCCTGGTCAATATCTGTATTTGAATTCAGGGCATCGGCAAGATCAATTGCATCCTCGAATCCGAGCCGCGTTCCTGAACCGATCGAGAAATGCGCCGTATGTGCGGCATCACCGATCAACACCAGGTTCCGGTAGCGCCACTGGCCACACAAAACACGTGGAAAACTGATCCATGCCGAGCCACGAAGATGTTTGGCATTACTCATCAGGGCATTGCCATCCAGGTACTCGCTGAACAGGTCCTCCAGGTAGCGGGAACACTCTTCCTGGCTCATCTCACCCAGGCCCAGCGCCTGCCAGGTCGACTCCTGGCATTCGACAATAAAGGTCGAGGTATCCTTATCGAAGCAGTATGCGTGAACCCAGATCCAGCCTGCCGGTGTTTCCTTGAATATAAAAGTGAATGCATCAAACAGCTTGTT
>JAIVWI010000107.1:0-10552 GCA_048636595.1 Oceanospirillum sp.
CCAATCCCGGAATTTATCCGTCCAATCGCCAAAAAACCAATTGGAATTCCGGGGCGTTTGGTCCCCTATGCGGCCCAGAAACCGGTGCTTTCCATGGTCCTGAACGAGGCTTTTCGGGAGCCCATTCGACACGGTGAACTGGATTTTCTGGAGGGCGCCAAAGTCAGGATCAAGATAACGGATCTGTGCATAGACTGGCTGATCACCGTGGGCGCTGATCGATTCATCCCGACAGACCGCAAACTGGAAGATGATGTATGCATCAGCGGCGAGAGCCTCGACTTTGTCCTGCTGGCTACCCGCCAGGCCGACCCCGACACCCTGTTTTTTCAACGCCGGATCCGGATAGAAGGCGATACAGAGCTTGGGCTGGGTGTAAAAAACACCATGGACAGCATGGATTGGGACGACCTGCCGATGCCGCTACGCAAACTCCTGCAGGGCGTGGGCGCGATTATTGAAAAGTTGGAAAGGAGGAGTCAGGAAAAGGAGCCCTGATCCCGTTTCTACCACAGTCTCCCATCCCTACACCAAAGTTGATGCAGGTCATTGTTGCTTTCACCCTCCCCGAATAGAGTGCATCAGATCATAATTTATCGCCGTCATGATCGATTCGATCTGGCGGCGTTTTCTGGAAGCAGGCAAAAGATGAGTCGCCTGGAATGAGGGTAAAACCATGGATGATATTGCACGGCCAATTGAACAAGCCCAGTCCCTTCATGTAGAAGTCACAGCAGGGAATACAAACGTAAATTCCCCGGTGTCGCTGGTGCCCGATGTCACTGTACCGGAAATTCCGGACTATCTGCATGATATTTATTATTGGGCTTACCTCAATCCCCGCAATGTAAAACTTCTCGATCGTGAGGTAGTGGTCAGAACCATTCTCTGGCAGCAGCACAAACGGCTTCAGAGACTCGCCTTTGCCGAAATCGAACCAGGCCAAAGTGTTTTGCAGTCAACCTGTGTCTACGGCAGTTTTTCGGCAAACCTGGCGGAGCATATTGGCCGGGCCGGCACGCTGGACATTGTCGATGTTGCAAAGGTGCAGGTGGATAATGCCCGGCTCAAACTCCAGGCATACCCGCAAATAACGGTACATCATGCCAACGTACTGCATTTGGACAACAGGCCTTTTGATGTAGTGCTTTGCTATTTCCTGCTGCATGAACTGCCTGATATTGACAAGCAAAAAGCGACAAATGTGCTGCTGGACAAGGTGCTTCCGGGCGGAAAAGTGGTGTTTGTCGACTATCACAAACCCCGTTGGTGGCACCCGATCAAGCCGATCACCAGCCTGGTTTTCGATACGCTTGAACCCTTTGCCAAGGGCTTGTGGCGCAAGGAGATCCGGGATTTCGCAGACAAACCTGAACGATTCACCTGGCGTAAAGAGCCCTGCTTCGGTGATCTGTTCCAGAAAGTTGTCGCTACGCGTATTAACTAAGGTGCGCTATGCAGCCTATTCCGGTTTGCGGAATTTCAGCGTGAACCGGTCCGTGTTGCCGGTTACGGTCTTGCGGCCGACCTCGTAACGCAGTTCATCATCCGGGCGGAAATGCAGCGTGGCATAGTCCACCAATTCAAAACCGGCGGCCTGGATTTCCTTGATGGCGAGGACCGGGTCCATGCGCCGGCGGTTTTCGTCGTCATCGGCTTCCATGTGGCGGCGGGTGTGGTCGACCACGGCATAAATTCCACCGGGTTTGAGCGCTTCAAACGCCGCCTTGTTCATGGCCGCGCGGCCTTCCGCCGCAAAATTGTGGTAGTTGCGGAAAGTCAGCACCATGTCGGCGTTCTGCACGCCCAGCCCGTCAAATTCCAGCATATAAAAGCGTGATCCTTCCGGCCGGTAAATTTTTGCATCCTGGGCAACGATGTTGATGTTTTCAAAGCCCGGTTTGCCGGCCAGGGATTCTTCTATGCGGCCGGTTCCGAATGCTGCAAAATACTCACCGTTTTCCGCCATGACCGGCGCCAGCAATTTGGTGTACCAGCCCCCGCCCGGTAACAGTTCAACGATGCGCATGTCATCGCGCAAACCGAAAAACCGCAGGGTTTCCACCGGCATGCGGTTGCGATCACGTTCAAGCTCGCGTTCGGTACGCACATCTGAGGCCATGGCGGCCTTGAGCTTTGTCTCTACTGCATCAAAATCATCGGCGGCGGCCACATTGCACAGCAGGGCAGCGGCCAGGATCATCAAGCTTTTATTCATGGGATTTTCCTATTGATCGAGAAGACTGAACACGATGGAAGCATTGGTGCCACCGAATCCAAAATTATTGCTCATCACCGTGTTAACACCGGCGTTTTCTTTACTTTCCAGCAAAATGGGCATGCCGTCGGCTATCGGATCCAGTTCTGAAATATTGGCCGAGCCTGCCATGAAGTTGTTTTCAAGCATGAGAAGGCAATGGATGGCTTCTTGTACACCCGCCGCGCCGAGTGAATGTCCACACAGGGATTTGCTTGAACTGAACGGAGGCATATTGCCATTGAATACTTCGCGCATGGCGTCGAGTTCGGCAATATCCCCCACCGGCGTGCTGGTGCCATGGGTGTTGATGTAGTCTATCGGCGCATCGACGGTGGTCATGGCCTGTTGCATGCAACGCACGGCGCCTTCACCGGAAGGCGCGACCATGTTGACGCCGTCGGATGTCGCGCCGTAGCCGGTAATTTCGGCGTAAATTTTTGCGCCGCGGGCTCTTGCGTGGTCCAGTTCTTCCAGTACCAGCATGCCGCCGCCGGCCGCGATCACGAAACCGTCGCGCCCGGTGTCATAGGGGCGTGATGCAATGGATGGTGTGTCGTTGTAATGGGTTGACAAGGCGCCCATGCCGTCAAACATCATCGCCAGGGACCAGTGTTCTTCTTCACCGCCTCCGGCAAAGATCAAGTCCTGTTTATCCCACTGTATTTGCTCCATTGCAGCGCCGATGCAATGGGTGCTGGTCGCGCAGGCGGAGGTAATGGAATAGTTGATGCCACGAATGGCGAAATGGGTGGCCAGGCAGGCGGAAACGGTGCTGCTCATGGCTTTTGGAACCACGTAGGGGCCTACACGTCGCACACCCCTTTCCCGCAGCTTGTCAGCGCCCTGGACAGTGCTGGCGCTCGATGCCCCCCCTGACCCGGCAATCAGCCCGGTGCGTGAATTTGAAACCTCGTCATCAGTCAGGCCTGCATCCTTTATGGCTTTTTGCATCGCCACGTATGCGTAAGCGGCCGCGTCGCCCATAAAACGGCGAACCTTGCGATCAATATGCTCGGTGAGGTCAATATCCACCGATCCGCAGACATGGCTGCGCAATCCAATTTCCTTGAAATCCTCATTGAAAGTGATGCCTGATTTACCCAGGCGCAATGACTCAAGCACGGATTCCCTGGTATTTCCCAGGCAGGAAACGATACCCATACCCGTTACAACTACCCGTCGCATGTGGTCTTCCTCAAAAGTTATCGGTGGAAAGGAACAGCCCGACCTTTAAATCCTCGGCTGTATAAATGGTTCGCCCGTCTACCGAGACGGTGCCGTCGGCAATGATCATGCTTAATCTACGCATGATCAATCTTTTCACCTCCAGTTTGTAGGTCACCTTTTGAGCGGTCGGCAAAATCTGGCCGGTGAATTTCACCTTGCCGGAACCCAGCGCGCGCCCTTTGCCCTTGCAGCCGGACCAGGAGAGGAAAAAGCCGCATAATTGCCACAGCGCATCCAGGCCCAGGCAACCCGGCATGACCGGGTCCTCAACAAAGTGGCAGCCAAAAAACCACAGGTCCGGATTGATATCCAGCTCGGCGGTGATACACCCCTTGTCGTGGAGCCCGCCCTCGTTGTTGATTTCGCTTATGCGGTCAAACATCAACATGTTTCCCGTTGGAAGTTTTGCGGTGTCTGGACCGAATAAACGACCCGCGCCGCATAGTTCTAATTCGTCCCGGTTGTAGGCGTTTTTTCTGTCGTCCGGTATGTCCATGTGAATGTCTATCTCGTCAGGGATCAGCACTAATTATTGAGGGATTATACAGTCAAAAAAGACATTTTTGCTCGCATAAAAAAACCGCGGCTGGTTAAGGCCAGCCGCGGTCTTCCATGATGGGATCAGAATCTCTGACCGAATCTAATACCAAACGACCGTGGCCGGTTGAACGCGGTAGTCCAGTTATTTCCGGGCGGATGGTTATAACCTGGCACTTCGTCACCATAGCCCGGGTCTTTGATATCGAGTGTTGCACGTTCATCAAGGAGGTTATTGATGTAAAAAGTGAGCGTCCAGTTGTCTCTGTCGATGCCCGCGGAGAGATTCACCAGCGTGTAATCATCCATCTCCCGCCTGGCGGGAGCATTGATTGAGGGGAAGAAAGTCAGCGTGTCCAGATCGTTCCAGCGTTTGCCGGTGTAGGATACCGCCGCCTGGAAAAAGCCGGGCATGGAACCAAGCTCAAAATTACTGCGCCAAATGCCGGTCAGCTGTAATTTTGGAATATAAGGCATGCGTGTTCCCTTAGGGGCGTTAAACGGGACGTCGGTTCCCTCATCGGCCGGATTCTGCCAGAAATCAGTAGTAAGCTTGGCGTCGTTATAGGAGCCCGAGAAAGTCAGGTAGTTGCGGTCATTTATCAGCCAGGTCAGATCCCATTCCACACCCTTGGTTCTGGAGTCGCCGACATTCTGAACGATGGTCAGGTTGGAAACGGTGAAGTCGAGGAAGCCAAACTGGAAATTATCCCAGTCAATGAGATAGGCTGCACCGTTGAATCGAACCGTGCCATCAGCCAGGGTCAGCTTCCAGCCGAATTCGTAGTTGGTGATAAAGTCGGGATCGTATTGTTCAAGGCCTTCTACCCGTGCGCGGTTTGCACCACCGGCCCGGAAGCCTTCGGACCAGGTGACATAAATCATCTTGTCATTATCAATGCGGTATTCGAGATTACCCTTGAAGGCCCAGTCATCGCCTTTGGCCACGCTATCGAGGATCCGGGTGTCGAAGCAGGGAAACTGCATTTCGCCGCCTTCCTCCGCAGGGATCTCGACAAAAACACCGTCTATGTATTGACCGGTGCAGTGCCGGGCAAAACCGTTAAAACCGTACAGTGTATTATCGAACTCGAAGTACCTGGCGCCAAATGTGCCGGTAAATTTGTCGGTAAAGTCAAAGGTCAGTTCTCCGAAAACGGCTGTGTCGCGATCTTCACGGATCTGGTACGTCTGCCACACCGTGGTGCCTCCATAGCGACTAGAGTCAGAGGAGGGCAGGACCACCGTTCTGGCCGGGTCCAGATCAGGAACGATCCACTGCAGGTCGAAGTTGTGCTCCTGTTTCTGATAAAACAGGCCGCCTATCCAGCGCAAGCGCTGGTCCGCTGAGGACTGGATGCGCAGTTCATGGCTATTGCGTGAAAACCTGTTTCTGGCGCCAACGTATTGCGTTCCGATAGCGCATTCGTAGTAGTCGGTGTTTTCGTCCCAGCGATCACTGTAGTAAGCACACCATTGGTCCTCTGGTTCATAATCAGCCCCTTGAAAGGCCCAATATTCCGTGTAATCACTGTAGTCGTACTCGTAGTTCTGGTCCCGGTCCAGATAAGCACCCGCATAAACGAGGTCGACATCTCCGATACTGCCATTCAGCGTTAATGAGGCCTGATACCAATCATCTGTGCCGTTGGCCTCCCAGAATCTGCCGGTTTCCAGCTCGCCAAAGAGCTCCGGATTGCTCTCCCAATAGCCGTCCTGATCCGAATTCTGGACAATGATACCCGGCGTAATTGACCAGTTGTCGTTCAGATCGATCCTGAGCAAGGCCCGCAGGCCCGTGGTCGTCGCTTCGTTTTGATCTTCCTCGGCAACACTATCAATTATATGGGTCCGCGGCCCTGGAAAGGTCATTGTGGTCGGCACCACATCAATATACCCGCCTATCTTTTTGTGCCAGCCCACCAGCCTGACTGCGGCGCGCTCGCCCAGGGGGAAGTTCCAGAAGCCACTCAGGTCATAACCCAGATCACCGCTTTTGACCGTATTGGCTTCGAGGTCATAGCCGCCGGTGGATACGCCCATCTCCGGCTTGTTGGTGATGATGCGAATGGTGCCCGACTGGCTGCCCTGGCCATAGAGCGTGCCTTGCGGGCCGGCCAAAACTTCAACCCGGGCGATGTCGTACATGTGGATATCCAGGATCTGGCTGATCGTGGTAACCGGCTGCTCGTCCAGGTAATAGCCGACGCTGGGCATGGAAGCGGAGTGGTTGCCGTCGCCGCCACTGGCAATACCGCGCATGTAGATCTGGCCCCAACCAGGGGCAGTACCGGCACTGCCGGCGGCAAGTGCAACGGTCGGCAGAAATTGAATGAAGTCACCGAATGCCCGTACATTAAGGTTTTCCAATTGCTCGTTACCCAGCACCTGGATTGAAACGGCCACATCCTGCAAACTTTGTTCGCGTTTTTGTGCGGTGACGATAACTTCTTCAAGCATACTCGCACTTTCGTCCTGAGCCTGTGCCGGCGTCACAATCGTAGCGGCAACTACAGAACCCACCAGGGCCATGGAAATTGATTGGGTCAATTGATTTCGGTGGAATTTCTTCATCTGAATCTCCTCAATACGATTTTTGGCTATTTTCCCCGCAGACTGAAGCCTGTATCGGCTTTCTCGTTTTTTCAACGCTTATATCTCTGCATAATAACAGTATATTTACGGGAACTCTCTTGACTTGGGTCGCAAAAAATCAACAAATCGATGCAGGATTTGACAAAGTGTTGAGCGCCCCCGCAATTCAGGTTGCACCCATTCGGTCTGTAATCGTGGATAATACCGTCCATGTCAATGACCGATATAAACAACAATGGTGACCTGCAAGCCGCCCTCAGGAATGCGGCTGATCTGCTCGCTCACGATCCACGGCTGGCGGAAGAGCAGGTGCACGAGATTCTGAAGGTGTATCCCGATACTGTTGAGGCCAAACGGATACTTGCTTCTGCTTTTCGCCTGCAGAAAATGCCGCAAAAAGGGCTGGATGTATTAGAGCGACTGCTTGCCGGGTACACTGATTCTCCGGGTTTTTTGCATGAGATTGCGCAGTGCCTGGGTGGTGTTGGGCGGGGTGATGACGCCATCAAGGCCCTGCGCAGAGCGGTCACGATTGAGCCGAAGCATGCGGCGGCCTGGCAAAGCCTCGGCCACCAGTTGGCGGTCGCCGGCGACGACGAAGGCAGTCGACAGGCTTTTGAACGGCATTTCGAACTCTCCACCCGTCATCCGGAGCTGGTCGAGGCCGCCAGACTGTTGCGCGAAGGCAAACTGGGCAAGGCGGAAAGCATTGTCCGCGAATTGCTGAAAAAATTTCCCGTCGATGTAAACGCAATCCGGGTGCTTGCCGATATCGGTTCCAAGATGGGGCAATTGGAAGACGCCAGTCATCTGCTGGAGCGTTGCCTGGAACTGGCGCCGGATTTTCATGCGGCAAGACACAGCTACGCATTGGTTCTGATGCGCCGGCAGAAACCGGAGGCTGCAATACATGAGGCTGATAAATTACTGGCGCAGGAACCAAACAACCCCAATTTTCTGATCCTCAAGGCCTCCATTCTGGTGCGAATCGGGGACCAGTCCGGGGCGCTTGAGATTTACGAAAAGGTGCTGAAGAACTACCCCAATCAGGCCAGGGCCCAGATGAGCTACGGCCACACGCTAAAAACGGTGGGAAGGCTGGATGAATCCATCGAGGCCTACAAAAAATGCATCCGCCTGAGCCCCGAGGTGGGTGAAGCCTATTGGAGCCTGGCCAACCTGAAAACCTTCCGCTTCAGTGACAAAGACATCGAGAACATGCGCAGGCAGGTGACAACCGAAGGCGGCGATGCCGATGATCAGTCACATCTGGCCTTTGCACTCGGGAAAGCACTGGAGGATCGCGGGGGATACGACGAATCGTTCAAGTTCTATAAGCGCGGCAACGGCATCCGGCGAATCGAGCATCGCCACAACCCCAAAGTCAATGTCCTGGAGTCGGTTCGGCAGGTTCGGGCCATGCCGGGGGCGTTCTTTGAGCAACGCAAGGGTTGGGGTTGCCAGGCCCCCGATCCGATTTTCATCGTGGGTTTGCCGCGCGCCGGTTCGACCCTGCTGGAGCAGATTCTGGCCAGCCATTCACAGGTTGAGGGAACTTCGGAATTGCAGGATATCATCGCGATTTCCCGAAAACTGGGTAACAGAAACCGTAAAAATCCATCCGGAAAATACCCGGAAATCCTTGCTGAACTGACTCAAGACCAATTCCGTGAACTGGGCGAAAGTTACCTGGAATCAATCCGCATTCATCGCAGTGACACCCCGTTATTTATCGACAAGATGCCCAATAATTTCCGCCACATCGGATTGATTCACCTGATATTGCCCAACAGCAAGATCATTGACGCGAGACGCCACCCTATGGGCGGCTGTTTTTCAGGGTTCAAGCAGTTGTTCGCCCGTGGCCAGACTTTCACCTACGGCCTGGAAGATATCGGCAAGTACTATCGGGACTACGTCCGGTTGATGGACCACTGGGACGCGGCGTTGCCTGGCCGGGTGCACCGCGTGCAGTACGAAGAAATGGTGGGCGACACCGAAAGTCAGATTCGCGCGCTGCTGGACTACTGCGAACTGGAATTCGAGGAACAGTGCCTGCGATTTTACGAAACCGACCGGGCCGTGCGCACACCCAGCTCAGAACAGGTCCGCAAGCCGATCTACAAAGAGGGCCTGGAGCAGTGGCGTAATTTCGAGGCGCACCTCGATCCGCTCAAGGAAGCCCTGGGACCGGAGGTCCGCCAGCGGTATTCCATAGACCTTTAAGGAGTGCTGCCAGGATGGTACTTGAGCAAATGCGTTCGGACCATGCATCAGCTACGGGGCGTGGCCTGTCTAAGGCCCAGTTGTTTTCACAAGCATGAGCCTGGACTTGTCAATAGCGTTGCAGCAGGCCTTGCACTACCTGCAATCAGGCCCACCGGAAAAGTGTGTGCTGTTGGCCAATGAAATCCTGGCCGAGAGCCCGGGGTTGATCCAGGCACTGTATCTGCGCGGTTGCGCTGCATACCAGGCCGGTGACATCGCCCAGTCGGTCAGTGATCTTGAAGTCGTCCACAGCATTCATCCGGAGCACCTGCACGCGGCCCACTATTTCGGGCGCTCCTTGCGGGCGGCGGGCAGGTTTGAAGAGGCGCTGGCGCCACTGCAAGCCGCCCTGGGTGATTGCGAACTCGAAGTGCATGCCCGTTACGAACTTGCCACTTGTCTGGCCCGTTTGAGACGCAGGCCCGAAGCCATCGAACACTACGAGGCCATCCTGGGGTTACAGCCAGGCAATGCGCAGGTGGCCGCCAATCTGGCGTCATTGCTGGAACGTGAAAACCGGCTGGATGAAGCCGAAAGCTGGACAGGTAAGGCGTTGCTAATGAATTCGGCCAATGAGACGGCGCAAATGACGCGCGCCACGCTGGATCGGCGCAGCGGAAAATACCCGGAAGCAGCACAACGACTCCAGAACTTGATCACAAGAGTTGACAGTCCCGTCAACCGTAGCATCGCCTGGAACCAGTTGGGTCAGTGCTTCGAAGGCCAGGAGAACTGGGATGAGGCCTTCAATGCCTTCAGTGATTCCAACCGGATTTTAAAGACGCACCATACAGGATCCATCCCCGACCCGCGAGGCCCGCATGGTTTGCAGACCCTGGCCCGGATTCAGGCGTGGCTGAAGGGAAATCCCATGGCGGGGTGGAATGAGCCGGCCATACATGACACGGGCGGTATTGCATTCCTCGTCGGCTTTCCAAGGTCCGGCACCACGCTGCTGGATCGCATGCTGTCGGCTCATCCGGATATCGAAGTACTGGAAGAAAAAAGTTTGTTCTCCTTCCTTCACCAGGACTGGTCGGAACCCGGTACGCTGGAGGCGCTGGCCGACGTCAACGAAGCGCAGATCACGGATGCCCGTGAAATCTACCGGCGGGAAATGTCACACCACCGGCGTCAGCCGCAACGATCCCTGGTGATTGACAAACTGCCGCTGAATCTGGCCTATCTTTTCCTGATTAACCGGCTGTTTCCGGAAGCACCGGTCCTGTTTCTGCAGCGCCACCCGCTGGATGTCTGCATCAGCTGTTATTTTCAGGCTTTTGAGCTTGAAGCATCGATGGCTTACTTTCTCGATATCCAACACACGGCGCAGTATTACAATGCTGTTATGCAGGTGGCGGCACTGTCCATGGATCAAGTCAGCAATCCACTCCACCGCTTGCGTTACGAAGACCTCGTGGCTGAACCCAAAGATCAGCTCAAGGCGTTGCTTAATTTCTTCGCTCTGGAATGGAACGATTCGATGCTGGAATACCGGCAGCAAGGCGGCAACCAAACCAGCAATACGCCCAGTTATCAGCAGGTATCACAACCGCTGCATACCCGATCGATTGGAAAATGGCGGCTTTACTCAAAACAGCTTGAACCCGCTCTGCCGCTCCTGCAACCATGGGTAAAGCGTTTTGGATATCAGTAATCACTGGC
>JAIVWI010000108.1:0-10470 GCA_048636595.1 Oceanospirillum sp.
TTGCTCCAGCAGGTCTTTCAGGGCCTGGATCATTTCGGCGGCATCAAAGCCATCGACAAAGCGGTGATCGAAACACGATGAAAGGTTCATCATGGTACGGACCACGACCTGGCCGTTGATGACGACTGGTCGCTCAATCGCCTTGTTGACGCCGATAATGGCTACTTCAGGTTGATTGATAACAGGTGTGGTCACTACACCGCCGATTCTGCCCAGGCTGGTAATGGTGATGGTTGAACCGGTCAATTCCTCGCGTGTTGCCGTTTTATCGCGGGCCGCAGTAGATACCCGGCGTATTTCGCTGGCCAGGTCTTCAACGGTCCTCGCTTCACAGTGGCGGACTACCGGTACTTTCAGGCCATCAGAGGTCTGAGTGGCTATGCCCAGGTGGATGCCGTGGTGGCGGACTATGACGTTGCGTTCCTTGTCGTAGTGGGCATTGCACTGGGGGAAATCCTTCAGCACGCGGGCCAGGGCGAGCCCGATAAATGCCAGTGGCGTCAGTTTGGGCTGATCCGCTGTTTTCTTTGAATTCAGGTGCCGCCGCAGAGATTCCAGCGCGGTGACGTCTATTTCTTCCACATAAGTGAAGTGCGGGATTTCCTGGCTTGACTGGGCCAGTCGCTGGGCGATCATGCGGCGCAGGCCGACCACTTTGATTTCTGTTGTTCCGGTCAAAGGCTGAGCAATTGTTGTCTGGGCGGGACCGCCGCTTGCGCGCCGGGTCAGGAAGGTTTCGAAGTCTGCCTTGAGAATACGCCCGCGAGGGCCGCTGCCCCTGACCTGGGTGAGATCAATTCCTGCATCCCTGGCGCGGTTTCGAATCGACGGTGAGGTCATGACCTTGGCGCTGTCCGGCGAAGACTCTGCCGCACCGTCCGGAGTCTCAGCTTCAACCACTGCCGGGGCCTTCTCCGCTTCGGCTGGCGCTGCCTTTTCTTCTGCGACAGGCAAGTCACCTTCGGTTGCAAAAATTATTAGGGCCGCACCCACCGCCACCATGTCACCTGCCACGCCGGCCACCGAGACCACCTTGCCGCTGACCGGTGCCGTCAGTTCCACCGCCGCCTTGTCCGTCAGCATGGCGCAAATGGGATCTTCCTCATTGACCACATCACCGACTTTGACCATCCACTCTGCAATTTCCGCCTCGACAGTGCCTTCGCCCAGGTCGGGCAGTTTGAAAATGTACTCGCTCATCCCGCCTCCATGACTTTACGTATGCCCGCTGCAACCCGCTGCTGGCCGGGAAAGTACTTCCACTCGAATGCGTGGGGGTAGGGCGTACCCCAGCCGGCAACACGCTCAATGGGAGCCTCAAGGTGCCAGAAGCATTCCTGCTGCACGGTTGCAACCAGTTCCGCGCCATAACCGCAAAAACGAGTCGCTTCATGAGCCACCAGGCAACGCCCGGTCTTCTCTACGGACTCAATGAGCGTGCCGACGTCTAACGGGAACAAGGTGCGAAGGTCAATAATCTCAGCACGGACCCCGGTCAGCCTGGCAGCCGCCTGGGCGACGTGAACGATGGTGCCGTAACAAATGATGGTCAATTCATCCCCTTCTTCAACCACTGCCGCCTTGCCCAGGGGAACGTTGTAATAGTCTTCCGGAACCTCGCCCATGGGATGGGAAGACCAGGGCACCGCGGGCTTGTCCGGATCACCGTCAAACGGTCCGTTGTAGATGCGCTTGGGTTCAAAGAAAACAACCGGGTCATCCGACTCGATGGCGCTGATCAGCAGGCCCTTGGCATCGTAAGGATTGGATGGCATGACGGTTTTCAGGCCGGAAATGTGGGCAAAGATGCCTTCGGGGCTCTGGGAGTGGGTCTGGCCGCCGCGAATACCGCCACCACAGGGTGTGCGGATCGTGACCGGTGAAAAAAATTCACCCCCACTGCGGTAACGCAAACGTGACAGTTCACTGACTATCTGGTCAAAACCGGGGTAGATGTAATCGGCAAACTGGATTTCGGCCACCGGGCGTAAACCATTGACGCCCATGCCAATGGCGGTGCCGATAATACCCCCTTCGGCAATAGGGGCATCGATCACGCGGTGTTCACCGTATTTTTTCTGCAGCCCGTCCGTACAGCGGAAAACGCCGCCGAAATAACCGACATCCTCGCCCAGGACCACCACGCTGGAGTCTTTTTCCATCATGATGTCGTGAGCCGAGTTGATGGCCTGGATCATATTCATTTGGCTCATGATGTTTCTCCGGTCAACTCCAGCATTTCGTCCCGCTGTTTTCTCAGGTGATCCGGCATTTCCCTGAATACGTCCTCGAACATCAGGTGGGCATCCAGGAACGGTGGTTCGGTCATGGTGCCGAATGAGTTGGCTTCTTTCAAGGCATCGTCAACGACTGATTTCGTCTCTGCTTCCAGGGCCGCTTGCTCCTCGTCAGACCAGTGACCGAGCTTGACCAGGTGCTGTACCAGGCGATCCATCGGGTCTCCCAGCGGGAATGCCGCCCACTCGTCCTTCGGACGGTAGCGTGAGGGGTCGTCACTGGTCGAGTGCGCCCCGCCCCGGTAGGTAACATGTTCGATCAGGGTAGGCCCATGCCTGCTTCGCGCGCGCTCAGCGGCCCAGCGGGTAACTGCATAAACAGCCAGCAGGTCATTACCATCCACCCGGATGCCCGGTACGCCCAGGCCCAGGCCGCGAGCGGCAAATGACCGCCGTTCACCTCCGGCAAATCCCTGGAAAGTAGATATGGCCCACTGGTTGTTGACCACGTTAAGAATCACCGGCGCCTGGTAAACCGCGGCAAAAGTCAGGGCGTAGTGAAAATCGGCTTCGGCGGTACTGCCGTCACCGATCCAGGAGGCTGCTATGTGTTTCTCGCCCTTGATGGCGGAACCCATGGCCCAACCGACCGCCTGGGGGAATTGCGTGGCGAGGTTGCCGGAAACCGAGAAAATATTTCTTGCCGGGTCCTGGTACATGATGGGCATCTGCCGGCCCTTGCACATATCACCCGTGTTCGAAAGGCACTGGCACATCAAGTCGACCAACTCGGTGCCGCGCAGGATGAACAGGCCCTGGTTGCGATAGGAGGGGAACAGCATGTCACCTGGTTCCAGGGCCAGTCCCTGGCCGATTGAAATGGCCTCCTCGCCCAGTGACCCTATGTAGAAGGAAATCTTGCCCTGGCGCTGCACTCTCTGCATGCGGTCGTCATAAGCCCGTGTCAGAACCATGTAGCGCAGTGCCTTGAGCAGAACTCCTTTGTCCAGGGAAGGGTCCCAGGGGCCTTTCGCTTCGTGATCATCGTCCAGTACCCGTACCAGTTCGTGTGACAGGTATTCGATATTTTTGGCTGGTTCTTCTATCGGCGGCTGGTCAACTGCTCCGGCATCAGAGAGATTCAGGTAACTGAAATCAGGTGTTTCACCGGGCCTGGCGCTTGGACGTGGAATGTGCAGATAGGGTTTCTGGGTCATGTATTTGAGCCCCGTGATGCTCGATAAAATATGTTTGTCGATGACGGTAAACGTCCCTGGAAAGGGGAACACTGACCTGTGGTCAAGTGCCGGTAGTATACTGATTGTTAACAGGCAAAACCCGTGTTATATAACAATTTTGGTTTCAATCCGCATTCCGCCTTCGTGCGATATGCCGGCCTACCCGGAGCAGGATTTCATGACTGTCTATAACTTTCCTTACAAAGATGCCGAGTTTGTTATTACCGAACTGCTTGGTTTTGACCTGATGTGCCAGGAAGCTGGTCTTGAAGACATTAACGGCGAATTGGTTTCCGCCATCCTGGATGAAGCTGGCCGGCTGGGTAGTGAAATCATCGCACCCCTGAATCAAATTGGTGACCAAAAAGGCGCCACACTGGGCGAGGATGGCGTGCAGGAGACACCGGGATTTGCAGACGCCTACCGCCAGTATGTAGAGAGCGGTTGGCCTTCCCTGATTGCCGGCGAGGCTTATGGCGGGCAGGAAATGCCCAAGGTGTTGGGTGCTGCAGTGAGTGAGGTCTGGCAATCTGCCAGCCTCGCTTTCTCTTTATGTCCGATGTTGACGGGCGGGGCGATCGAAGCACTCACGGCCCATGGCTCGGATGAGCTGAAGGACACCTATTTACCCAAAATGGTGAGCGGTGAGTGGACCGCCACCATGAATATCACGGAGTCTGCTGCCGGCTCCGACCTGGCGGCGGTGGCCTGCCGGGCCGTCCCGGAAGGCGACCACTACCTGCTTAGCGGGCAGAAGATTTTTATTACCTGGGGTGACCACCAGATGACGGAAAACATCATCCACATGGTGCTGGCGCGCCTGCCGGACGCGCCTGCCGGGGTCAAGGGCATTTCACTGTTCCTGGCGCCGAAATTCCTGCTGGATGAGAACGGCCGGCCAGGCAAGCGCAATGACATTTTTTGCGTTTCACTCGAACATAAACTCGGTATCCATGGCAGCCCGACCTGCGTGATGAATTTCGGCGACAATGGCGGAGCGGTGGCTTACCTGGTCGGTGAACCCCACAATGGCCTGGCCGCGATGTTTACCATGATGAATGATGCGCGCCAGGGCACCGGCATGCAGGGCCTGTCCCTGTGCGAGCGGTCGTATCAGCAGGCTCTGGATTACGCCAAAGAGCGCCTGCAGGGCACCCGCAGCGACGGCACGCGTTTCCCGATTATCGAATTTCCGGATGTGCGGCGTATGCTGATGCTGATGAAAGCCGCAACCGAGGCGATGCGTGGCCTGGCCTATATCGCTGCCGCGGAAATCGACAGAATTCACTGGGCGAAGGATCCGCAGGAGGCGCAAAAACACGCAGCGCGCACCGGGCTGTATACACCCATTGTCAAAGGCTGGATCACGGAACTGGCCCAGGAAATCACTTCCCTGGGTATTCAGATCCACGGTGGTATGGGTTACGTGGAAGAAACCGGAAGCGCCCAGCATTACCGGGATGTGCGCATCACGACGATTTACGAAGGCACCACCGGAATCCAGGGACTGGACCTGGTAGGCCGCAAGACCCTCGCGAATAATGGGGAAGTATTGCAAAGCCTGCTGGACGACATCCAGGCCACGGCTGAAGCCATGTCGGACATTGACGGACTGGCAGGCCAGGCCTCTGCATTGAAAAGTGCGGTGGACTCAGGCAGGGAGGCCAGGTCATGGCTGCTGGAACACGCGGCGCAAAATCGGAATATTGCCGGTAGCGTCAGCGTGAATTTCATGATGATGCTGGGTTATATCTGTGGCGGCTGGGTGATGGGGCAATCGGCGTTAAAGGCAGCGCATTTACTTGAGGGCGATGGTGGCAATGAATCTTTCCTGCGGGCAAAGCTGGTGACCGCACAATTTTATACCGACCACCTGCTGCCGCGTGCCGGCAGTTTCCTGGCCACGGTCAAGGCAGGAGCTGACAGCATCATGGCGCTGGATGTGGAGCAGTTTTAGCCTGTATGCAGGACACGTTCGAGACATGGCCGTGGGAGGTATCGGTTGCCTGCATTCAGGACACGTTCGAGACATCCCTGTGCACTCATCATTTGTTCCCGACAAATGATGGTCCTGAATACAGGTAGCCGATACCTCTTGCAGGCGTATATATGTCACTGGCGATTACGGAAACTCTTTAAATTACCGGTTGGTTTCAACGGTGCGGTTAATTCCGGAACAGGTCCTGTGAGCGTGTTCCCAGGCTGGCCAGGCCTTTGAGGTTGAGTTCGAAAAAGATGCCGTCACGATAGTCGCCGTCACGGTTTTTCAGGTAGCGGCGCAGCACGGTGCGAACAGCCCAGCAGCAGCTTTCGTATTCGAAACCACCCTGGATTTCCAGTATATCTTTGTCAGCGAAGGAGTAGTTGATGCGCGAAAGCACTCTCCAGCGCTCGTTGATGGGCCAGAAAAAGCGAAAATCGAACTGGTCCACGCGGTCGCGGCGGAAACGGTATTCGAATCCAACGCGCCCGCCATTATCCCCGGACCAGCGCAGGCCGAGACTGCCGACTTCAATACGGTTTATTTCCCAGCCGTATTGCAGGCCGGCGACGGCGCTTAAACGGCGCATTGGCTGCCAGGCGAGTTCGGCGATAAAAGGGGACAGGTTTTCGTCCACATCAATCAGGTCTTCCAGCTGGACCCGCTGAGATTCGAAATAGAAAATCTGCCCCAGGCTCAGCCTCCAGTGTTCCTGCCCGTTTTCGGCATTGAACGTCCGGGTGGTCAGGGCGATGGAGAGTTGGTTGGCGTCACCCTGGCGGTCAGCCCCTGCAAATCGATTCGTGTTGAACAACTGGCTGAACCCGAATGTGAACTCGCCGGTGTCGAAAACCGGCAGATCATCCTGGTTTTCATAGGGTACGTAAAGATAAAACAGGCGCGGTTCGAGGGTCTGATTATTGCCTTGACTGGTCAGGCGGTCGAAGTACAGGCCTGCGTCTACGCTGGCGATGGCAGTGCCCCGGTTGGGTGAATTATCAGGGAGTGAGCTCAGTTGGTCCAGGTCGTAGGTGGTATAACGATAGCCTATTCCCGGTTTGATGAAACCCCACGAGGCGAAGTGCTCCCAGTAGATTTTCGGATAGATGTCGAAGCGTGCACCCGTGGTGCCGATATTGCGATCAAAATATACCAGTTCGGAATCCAGGCCAAACGAAAAACCGCTGCGGAACAATGGCCTGTCCACCCAGAAGGCCAATCTCGGTACGCGCCTGTAAGGCTCATTTTCAGGCCTGATGCTCTCGTCGATGATCTGGAAATCATCGGCCATTACCTCAAAGTTCCAGTAGCGGCCTACGCCATTCATCGTGGCGCTGCTGCGCAGGAATTGTCTCGAGGTCTGGAGAAGGTTGGCGCCGAAGTCCAGGAAGTACTGGTCATCACTGACCCGCTCGACCACCAGCTCTGTATTCCAGTGATGCCAGGGTGCAGCATGGTGCTGAAAACGGTAATGATAGCGCTGATCTCCGGTTATCTTATCGTCCGGCAGGTAGTCAAAGTCCAGTAAACCATAGGTTTTCCGGGTCAAAAAGCGGTATTCGCCCGCTAGCACGAAACCACGGTTGGTGATATAGCGTGGTTCGATGGTTGCATCCTGATTGGGGGCGATATTCCAGTAATACGGGGCCCCGAATTCGAAGCCGTTGTCGTTCGTATGGGCGATACGGGGGTAAAGGAAACCGGATTTACGGCGGTCATCAATCGGGAACGTAAACCAGGGAGCGTAGAAAATGGGTACGCCTTTAAACTTCAGCATCGCCCCACGCGCTACGCCTCTCCCCTTTTCGTGCTGCAATTCAAGTTCGCTGGCCGACAGTTCCCAGTCCGGTTGTTCACCCGGGCAGGTGGTATAAACGATTTGATGCAACAGTGAAGTGTGACCGCCGACTAACTCAATTGAATCGGCGCTGCCGTGTGCGCTGGAACCGGTGAGGCCGAAGTCGATCAGTGAAAATTCCCCCGATTCATCCTCAAAACCATAGCGCGCGTGCTGGCCCTTGACCCAGACCTGCTGGTCTTCATAGGCAACCGCGACGGGCAGGGTGATTTCCTTGCTTGTCGGATGAAAAAAAATCTGTTCCGTGGACAGGTACTGGTCGGCGCGGTACAACTCCACGTGACCGCGGGCTTCGCCCTGTTCATTGTTGCTGGCGTCCAGCTGCCTGGCATACACGATGATGGGTGCGCCGCTGCGATCCGGTGTGAGTGGAATTACCGGACCAATGGCGGGCTTGGGGCACGAAGATGCAACAGCAGCCTGTGATTCCTGTCCCGGCACGGCAGAACAGAAAAACATCAGGCTTGAACAGGCCAGAATTGCAGTGTGTTTTCTGCAGTTTGAAAATTTCAAAGGAGGCAAGTGTCGCTGCCCTTTCATTGGCTGACGCTACGTTGTCACAGATCGCCGCCGGTCGCAAGACTGGTTGAGCCAGGCGGCCCTTTCATCCGGTTTCAGAGCAGCACGATCGGTGGCCAATTGATGAAAAACCACTATGTCTCCTCCCGCTGATTCGTACAGTTTTTCGAAAGCACAGCTACCCCCGCGGTAAAGTTTCATCAGGGCCAGCCGGGCATTGTTGAGTTCAAGAGAAAACCAGGAACGGTAATGGTTTACCCCACCCCAGTGTTCATTGACCAACGCCAGGTATCGTGATTTCATTTCGATGAAAACAAGCTTTTTTTGTGCTCTCATTTCTTCTTCGTCAAGGCCGGAGATATATATTCCGTTCAGTTGGTCCCGTGTATTTTGTAACAGGATATCGAATTGATTTGAAGCTTCGTTCATTGATTGCCAGCGCAGCAGCAGGTCATCGCGGCCGGTTGACTGTAGCCATGCCCTGACACCGGCTTCTTCGACAAAACTGGCGTAGGCCTCGCTGAACGCGGTGTCGCCTTTCACATACAACTGCTGGTGCGCCAGTTCATGGAAAATGAGAGCCGCCAGTTGCTCATCCCGGTATTGCAGCATGGTATCCAGCAAGGGATCGTCGAACCAACCCAGTGTCGAGTAGGCGATCGCCGGTGAGATGGTGACATCGTACGATTTCTTTTCCAGCTTGTGCGCAAAGCGTTCGGCCTTGAGTTGATCGAAGTAGCCCCGGTAAGAAACGCAGCCCGCGACGATAAAACACCACCGTTTGGCCTCGAGTGAAAACTCCGGCGTCGCCACGATATTCCAGGTTACGGCCTGCCGCCCGGTCTGGACGAATTCGGTATAACTGCCATTGTCCGGAAGGCCAAGCTGGTTTATTGCAAAATCACGAATTTCCATGGCCAGTTGCAGGTCCTGTTGTAGCGCAGGATCAATCTTGCCTTCTGCCAGGACTTCGCTGATGTCCGCTCGCTGGGTCATCAACGCCAGGTGACCGGAGACGGCTTGCGCGTACCAGGCCGGTCCGGCACAGCCTGCCAGCAGGAAAACTGAAATCAACGCACAAGCCCACCTGTCGTTTAAACCCATATCGTTGCCGGATTTGGGTAATATGTTCTGCATCGTGTTCAAGGGCCAAAGCATATGAGCAGAATAAACAAGACTGATGAAGAATGGAAAGCCCTGTTAACAGGAGAACAGTACCGGGTGACAAGGAAGTCCGGTACCGAGGCGCCTTTCAGTGGCGAGTATGAGCAACTCCTGGATGAGGGGCAGTATCTTTGCGTCTGCTGTGGCCATGCGCTGTTTGGCTCAGAGAGCAAGTTCATTGCCGGTTGCGGCTGGCCCAGCTTTCATTCGGAACTGGAAGAGGCCAATATCGTGCAACGGCCCGACTCCAGCCTCGGCAGGGCCCGGATTGAATTGCTGTGCAGAAACTGCGATGCGCATCTGGGGCATATTTTCCCCGACGGACCGCCGCCAACCGGCATGAGATACTGCATCAATTCGGCCTCGTTGCTGTTTGAGCCGAAGGAGGAACTGTAAGAGGTCGCTTGCGGCCGAAAGATTTTTACGCTGCATCCAACTGCCAAACACAGTTCGCGCCCAAGGACGCTCTTACATGTCGTGGGTAAGACGTGTACACACAGGTATAATATGAATATTATTAATAACCTAAGGCCTTTTCATCTGGCGATTCCCGTCGACAGTCTGGCCGATGCCAGGGCGTTCTACGGCGGCCTGTTGGGCTGCACCGAGGGACGTAGCAGTGAGCTCTGGGTGGATTTCAATTTCTTTGGTCATCAGTTGGTCGTGCACCTTGACACGCGTGATGACAGGAACACAACTGCGCTGGAGAATCCCGTCGACGGGCATGGCGTACCCGTCCCGCATTTCGGTCTCGTGATGGACATGGATGACTGGGCAGCGTTTCGAGACCGGTTACAAGCCGCGGCAGTACATTTCGTGATCGAACCTACCATCCGCTTCAAGGGGCAAGCGGGGGAGCAGGCGACCCTGTTTTTCCGTGACCCGGCAGGGAACAACATCGAGATCAAGGCATTCGCCAGCCCGGATCAGCTGTTTGCGAAGTGAAGGGGAATACGGCTTTATGATTAAAGTATTCGAGAATTTTGACTTCAGCCGCGTGGGACAAATGCAGTCCCTGCTGGAATCTCACGACATCAGGACTTTCCTCAAAAACCAGTATGGCTCATCGGTCATGGGTGAAGTGCCCTTCGTGGAAGTCGTTCCCCAGCTCTATATCCTGGAGGAAAGGGATCTTGCGCGGGCGAAGCAGTTGCTGCAGCTCGATCTGCCGGTGGAGCAAGCGGATGAAGACTGGGTTTGCGCTGAATGTGGTGTAGACGTTGAAGGCGTCTTTGACAGATGCTGGAAGTGTGGCGCCGGGCGAGAGTAGGGGTTTATTTGCGAGCGACCATTCAGTCCGGAGCATTCGGCCGCAAGCGACCTCTTACAGTTCATGTAAGAGCGTCCTTGGGCGCGAACTGTGCCGGGCAGTTGGACGCAAGCCGTTAAAATCTTTCGGTCGCAAAGCTTCCGCGTCCTGCTCACGCCCCTCACCTACATCCCTGTAGGCGAGCGACCTCTTACAGGAGGATT
>JAIVWI010000109.1:0-10364 GCA_048636595.1 Oceanospirillum sp.
AGCGAACTTGATGGAAGATTTGGCCTGGCCTGCCTCAACAGTTGTTCCGCTTCATCCGGGCGCTCATGGTGTAAAGCCAGGTCTGCCAGAACCAGGTCCAGCCGGGCCTGGTCCCGGGAGTCCAGGTCCGCTCGTGAAATCCATTTCAACAGGTCTTCCGCCTGTTTTACCTGCCTGGCCAGCAGCCAGGCATCGGCTGCCCGCACCCGATAACTTGCTGCCTGTGCCGGCCGTGCTTCAATGGCGTCCTGCTGCCAGATTTTCGCTGCCTGCCTGAAGTCTCTCTGCGCAAACGCCTGCTCAGCGCTGCCCTGGAAATCCTGATCCACCACTGGCGCGCGAGGTGACGTGGCGCAACCTGGTAATGTGGCCAGGAACAACATACCGAGGAGAATAATTGCCGTTTGAAGTGGTTTAATGGTCACGCCTTAACTCTCGGAATCTATGCTGGGCCGAAATGATACCTTACTATTATTAAATCTGACCATATTCCGTTCCGCCTTCGTGCAATATGCGGGTTAAGCTCAATAATGCGGGGAAATGTATGTCTTCCAGCTCTCTTTATGTCGTTGCAACACCCATCGGCAACATGAACGATATCACCTTGCGTGCGCTGGAGGTGCTGAAGGATGTGGATGTCATTGCAGCGGAAGATACCCGGCACACACGTCAACTCCTTTCCCGGCATGGAATCGACACACCTTTGCTTGCATTGCATGAGCATAACGAAGAGCAGATGGCCCCCCGCCTGGTGGAAAAGTTGCAGGGCGGGCAGTCGGTCGCGCTGGTGTCCGATGCGGGCACTCCCTTGTTGTCCGATCCGGGGTACCGCCTGGTCCGGCTTGCCGCCGCTGCCGGAATCAAGGTATCGCCCATTCCAGGACCCAGCGCCGTAACTGCCGCGCTTTCCGTTAGCGGCCTGGCTACTGACCGCTTCACATTCGAGGGCTTTCTTCCAGCGCGTCGCAGCGCTCGCATCAAGCTGTTGGAATCCTTGCGAAATGAACAACGCAGCATCGTATTGTTCGAGTCGAGTCACCGTATTCTGGCCTGCATTGAAGACATGGAGGCCGTAATGGGCAGTGATCGGCAGGCGGCGATTTGCAGGGAAATGACCAAGCAGTTCGAAACGGTCCTGCGCGGGACCCTGGCGGAGTTGCACCAAAGGCTGGCCGATGATTCGAATCAGCGTAAGGGTGAATTCGTCATCGTGCTGGCATCCGGCCACAGCGAGCAGTCTGAGGATATGGTCAGGGCGCTGGAGTTGGGGTCTGCGCTGCAGGAATACCTGTCCGTGAGCCAGGCGGCGCGGGTGGCTGCCCGAATCTGTGACGTTTCCCGCCGTGAACTCTATGTGCTGATGGAGCAGGATTAACGCTTAAATGTGAGATAATACGCTCGGGAGTCGGCCAGGCAATCGCTCCATCTTCGTGATGGGGAGGAAAGTCCGGGCTCCACAGGGCAGGGTGCCAGGTAACCCCTGGGGGGCGTGAGCCTACGGAAAGTGCAACAGAAAATATACCGCCTGTCCGGTTTGAAAGAATCGGGCCGGTAAGGGTGAAATGGTGCGGTAAGAGCGCACCGCGCAGGTGGCAACACTCTGTGGCTAGGTAAACCCCACCTGGAGCAAGACCAAATAGGAAAGCAATGCCGTGGCCCGCGGCGCTTTCGGGTAGGTCGCACGAGGCCGCCGGTGACGGCGGTCCCAGATGAATGATTGCCCACGACAGAACCCGGCTTACCGGCCGGCTCCCACTCTTTTATATGCATGGCGGCGGTTACTGTAAGAGGTAGCTTGCTGCCGATAGTTGTGCCCTGGAAAATCGGCAGCAAGCTACCTCTTACAATCCATACTTTTGACATATTTGCGTCGCATGGCCGCCATAGCAGCCTGTTGTAATCAATCTTTAGCTGTTCGCTAAGTTATTGGCGTGCTTGATATTCGTTCTTGACATTCGACAAGGAAATCACTATCGTGCACTTTAGTGGGAATTTGTGGTTAATTGTGTAAGATCAGTGGGGAAGCAGTGTTCTTTGGTGAGACCGCCATCAATCTGGACGCAAAAGGGCGTCTGGCAATGCCGATGCGCTACCGGGATGCAATCCAGGAGCAGTGCAACGGGCAGCTGGTGCTCACGTACAGTGCTTTCGATTCCGGGGCTTTGTATCTCTACCCGGAAGAAGAATGGGAGCGGGTTCGGGACGAAGTGACGGCTTTGAGTACGTTCAATCCCGGACACCGGAGCCTGCAAAGGAAACTGGTGGGGAGTGCCAGCGCAGTTGAACCGGACGGAAATGGCCGGATTCAATTACCGCAGACGTTGCGGCAAGTGGCCGGCCTGGAAAAACGGGTTGTACTGCTTGGAATGGGTAACCGTTTTGAGATCTGGAATGAAACCATTCTGAATCAGAAACGGATAGAAGAAGAACGCAGTCTTGACGAAGCTGCATCGGAGGAAATGACCCACCTCGTTTTATAAGGAGGGTGTACGAAACCAAAGGTGAAGTACGGATCAGATGGGCGATTACCAACACCGGCCTGTTTTATTGGAAGAAGTGGTGGAAGCGTTCAAGATCCGGCCAGACGGGAAATACCTTGATGGCACTTTTGGCAGGGGAGGTCACAGCCAGGCGATCCTGGCTGGCCTGTCCAGGAAAGGCTGCTTATTTGCCCTTGACAGGGACCCGGAGGCAGTAGAAGCCGGGAAGGAATTGCTGGGAAACGATCCCCGATTTTCCATAGTCCAGGGAAATTTTGCAGAGTTGGAGCGTTACGTCCATGAGTGGGGCGTTGAGGAAGGCCTGGATGGCATTTTGTTGGATCTGGGCGTTTCTTCACCACAACTGGACAATCCGGATCGGGGTTTCTCCTTTATGGGGGATGGTCCACTGGATATGCGTATGAACCCATTACAGGGTGTTCCGGCCGCCGATTGGCTGGCTGAAGCACCGGAACGGGAATTAGCCCGGGTGTTTTGGGAGTTCGGAGAGGAGCGCTATGCGCGCAGGATTGCCCGGAGCATTGTGATGACCCGGCAAAAGCAGCGGCTTGAAACAACAGGTCAATTGGCGAGATTGATCGAAAAGACGATAGGCCGCCGGGAAAAGAAGAAGCATCCAGCAACACGATGCTTCCAGGCAATCCGGATTTATATAAATGATGAATTGGCTCACCTGGCCCAAGGGCTGGAAGCTGCAATAAACGGGTTGCGCCCGGGAGGAAGACTGGTGGTTATCAGTTTTCATTCCCTTGAGGACCGCCTGGTTAAACGGACAATCAGAGAAGCCGTACGACCAGGCCAGGTTCGCAAAAACATCCCGCAGCATCCAGATCACAAGCCGGTATTGAAACAGATCGGAAAAGCCATTCGACCCTCTGCAAAAGAACTCTCCGTCAATCCCCGTGCAAGAAGTGCTGTTATGCGGGTTGCGGAGAAACTTGGTTGAATGCTCGACTCATTGGAATTCTGATTGTTCTCACTTTCGTGATTGGTAGCGCGCTGGGCGTTGTCCACACGCGGCATGAAAGCCGCCGCCAGTCTGTTCAGTTGGGACTGCTCGAAGATCAACGTGACGCTTTCATCGCTGAATGGAGCCGTCTTCAGCTGGAACAGGCCTGGCTGGCCGATGCCAGCCATATCGAGAGCAAAGCGCGGGATCAGCTGGGCATGCAGCCGCCCGGTAATATCCGGATCCTGGTAGTGAAACCATGAGCCACAAGCAGAAGAAGGTCGCACCCGTGAGCAGGCTTTATGCATTCCTGCTGCTCTTTCTGCTGTGTTCGGTAGCGCTGGTCGCAAGAGCCGTGAATCTGCAGATCATGGACACCGAATTCCTGCAGGAACAGGGTGAGGCGCGGTTCCTGCGTGAAGTCAAAGTGCCGACACGGCGCGGTAATATTCTCGATCGCAATGGCGAACCACTGGCGGTGAGCACCCCGGTGGATTCCGTGTGGGTAAACCCGCGTGAAATTTTACAGACGCCGGAGGACATCACACCATTGGCCGCGGTTATTGGCGTGGATGCTGAAGAAGTCGAGCGGCGCCTGTCTCAGCGCTCAAGTCGTGAGTTTGTCTGGTTGCGCCGGCGCCTGCACCCGGATGTTGCCGCTAAAATCGAGTCCCTGAAATTGCACGGGGTATTCCTGCAGAAAGAATATCGCCGGTTTTATCCGGCCGGTGAAGTCACTTCGCACGTGATCGGCTTCACCAATATCGATGACGTGGGCCAGGAAGGGCTTGAGCTGGCCTACAACGACTGGTTGCAGGGTAAACCAGGCCTGAAGCGGGTCATCCGTGACCGGCTTGGGCGCACCGTCGAAAATGTGGAAATGCTGCGCGAAGCGGTCCCTGGCCAGGACCTCGCGCTAACGATTGATCGCCGCCTGCAGTACCTCGCCTACCGGGAGCTCAAACGCACCGTTTTAGAACACGGTGCGCGCTCCGGTAGCGTGGTTCTGTTGGATATTGCCAGTGGTGAAATACTCGCCATGGTCAACCAGCCGTCCTATAACCCGAATCAACCCGATTTTGACAGTGGCGGCCTGCGCAACCGGGCACTTACCGATGTATTTGAACCGGGTTCGATGATGAAGCCATTCGCGATCGCATCAGCCCTGGAATCGGGAAAATTTACGCCCACCACGCCGGTGGATACGACGCCCGGCTGGATCAGGATTTCCGGTTATACGATCAAGGACCACCGCAACTACGGTCCCATCGATATCACGAAGATCATCACCAAGTCTTCGAATGTCGGAGTGACGAAAGTCGCCCTTCAGCTTGAACCGGAACACATGTGGAACACCTATGACCGCTTTGGATTTGGTGATGTCACCGGCACCGGGTTCCCCGGTGAGTCGGCCGGTGTCCTGCGCAACTACCGCCGCTGGCGCAAAGTGGAGCAGGCCACCCTGGCCTATGGCTATGGAATATCAGTCACCGTGCTGCAACTGGCTGAGGCATTTGCGGCCCTCGCGGACGATGGCCGCCTGAGGCGGCCAAGCCTGATCCAGGGAGCCACCAACCCGGCAATATCGGTGCTTGATCCGGTGATTGCGCGGCAGGTGGCGGTGATGCTCGAGACGGTGACGGGCCCCGAGGGTACAGCCAAGGCTGCACGGGTCGAAAATTACCGGGTTTCCGGCAAGACCGGCACTTCGCGCAAAGCCAGCGCCTCGGGTTACGCCTCCCGCTACATAGCCAGTTTTGCGGGCTTCGCGCCGTCCAGTGATCCCAGGCTGGTTTGTATCGTGATGATCAACGACCCAACGGCCGGGAAATTTTACGGCGGGCAGGTTGCCGCACCTCTGTTTTCTACCGTAATGGCCGGCGCCCTGCGCCTGATGGACATTCCGCCGGATAATTACGAGGGCCTGCTGGCCCGTGCTGAGACTGATTCCCCCGGGGGTGAACAATGAGTTGCCCGATGAGCCTGCAAACGCTTTTGGAGGGTTGGTGCGATACCACGCCGGGGGTGATTATCGAAGGACTGAGTCTCGATTCCCGTGCGGTCGGGCAGGGCCAGGCGTTTGTAGCGGTTGGCGGTGAGCAGACACACGGCATGAAATATGTCCTCCAGGCCGAGGCGCGCGGCGCCACTGCCGTCATTCACGACGGGCTGGCCGAGCTTCCCGCCCTGAACATACCGGCGGTGGAGGTTCCCCGCCTGGGTGAGCGTTTGTCTGCACTTGCAGCACGCTTTTTTCACGCGCCATCGGAACACCTGACGGTTGCCGGCGTGACCGGCACCAATGGAAAAACATCCGTTGCACATTTTATCGCTCAAGCCTGGCAGAGGGATTCAGGGGACGCCGGGATCATCGGCACCATCGGTTACGGTCCGCTCGACAAATTGCAACCCGCTGCAATGACGACACCCGATCCGATCTCGCTGCAAGCGATGCTTGCAGGCTGCCTTGACCAGGATATCGAGAAAGTGGCGATGGAGGTTTCTTCGCATGCGCTGGCCCAGGGCCGTTGCGATGACATCGCATTCGACGCCGCCGTATTCACCAACCTGAGCCGCGATCACCTGGATTACCACGGCAGCATGGAAGCCTACGAGGCAGCCAAGCGCCGCCTGTTCACGGATTGCAAGCCCAGGTTTGCCGTCATTAATCATGATGATGCGGCCGGCAAGGCCCTGAGCAGGCACGTGGCGCAATCGACCCAGGTGCTCAGTTACGGCACCAATGGCTCCACCGAGTTGCGAGCCTCCATCCTGAACATGGACTCCTCGGGAATAACACTCAGTATCGCCAGCCCCTGGGGTGGTGGAAAGCTGCATACCGGCCTGCTGGGCGCCTTCAACGTCTCCAACCTGCTGGCGGCCGCCGGCACGCTGGCCTTGCTGGGAATGCCGTGGAACCGGGTTATGCACCAGATTGAAATCATGCACGCGGTGCCGGGGCGCATGCATTGCCTGGGCGGGGAGTCCAATCAGCCGGTGGTGGTGGTTGACTATGCGCACACACCTGACGCACTGGAGCAGGCCTTGCTGGCCCTGCGCGCGCATCTCCACGGCCGCCTGATCTGCGTATTTGGTTGCGGTGGCGACCGGGATACCGGCAAACGGCCGATGATGGCCAGGGTGGCGGAATCCCTGGCTGACCGGGTAATCCTGACCAGCGACAACCCGAGAAGTGAACTGCCGGAAGAGATTATCAAGGACATGATGACCGGGCTGGACGAGCCCGCACGGGCGCAAGTGATCACGGACCGTGACCAGGCCATACGCCAGGCCATACTCGAAAGCCATTCCGGCGACATCGTTCTGATTGCCGGCAAAGGTCATGAGACCTGGCAGGAAGCGGGTGGCCGGAAAATTCCCTTCAGTGATGAGAACTCGGTGCTTTCCGCGCTGGAGGACGCCGCATGATTCAATTGAACCTCAGTGATCTTGCCGGGGTGCTGGACTGCGATATTCCCGCCAGTGATGTGCTGGTGGACAACATTGTCACGGATAGCCGGAAAGTACATTACGGCTCGCTGTTCGCCGCCCTTCCGGGCAGCCAGGTGGACGGCCACGATTTTGCCTCGACTGCAGTGGAGATGGGCGCTGTTGCACTGCTGGTCAGCCGGCGGCTGGACCTGGACGTTCCGCAGCTTGTGGTCAAGGACGTTTTGCCGGCGCTGGGGCGGCTGGCCCGGCTGATTCGCGACCGGATCAATCCGCGTGTGATCGGTATTACGGGCAGTAACGGCAAGACCACGGTAAAGGAAATGCTGAGCAGTATTCTTCGGCTGCAGGGCAAGGTCCTTGCCACCCGGGGTAATTACAACAACGAGCTTGGTGTACCGCTCAGCCTGTTTGAACTTGAAGCGGACCACCGTTATGCCGTGCTGGAACTGGGCGCCAATAAAGCCGGTGATATTGCCTATCTCACGGGCATTGCCAGGCCGGATGTGGGCTTGATCACTAATGTGGGTCCGGCTCACTTGCAGGGATTCGGCGATGAGAAGGGTGTAGCTGAAGCCAAGGGCGAGATTTACGCCGGCCTGCCTGAATCCGGCTGGGCGATCATCAACGGGGACGAGCCCTGGTCGTCAGACTGGCGGAAAACCAGCACGGCCGGCCATACACTTACCTTTGGGACCAGGGCCGGTAACGATGTGCGCCTTGAGAAAAAGGATGGCCAGGCCCGGATCGTGGCGCCGCAGGGCAGTTTTGACCTCGAGTTGCCACTGCCGGGCGAGCATAACCTGCTCAATGCCGCTGCTGCCGCCGCCGCAGCCATTGCCCTCGATATTTCCCTGGATGTGATCCAAAGTGGACTGGAGGCAGTGAAACCTGTTCCGGGAAGACTCAACCTGTTGCCCACCGCTTCGGGCTGTACCGTAATCGACGATACCTACAACGCCAATCCCGCGTCTTTGTACTCAGCCTTGCAGGTCCTGGCGAATTTGCAGGGCAAAGGCTGGCTGGTGCTCGGTGACATGAAGGAGCTGGGTTCGGGTAGCCGGAAGTTGCATTTGGAAGTCGGTGACGCAGCCCGCTCGATGGGTGTCAGCCGGGTGTTCGCCACGGGTGAAATGTCCAAATCCACCGTGGACGCTTTTGGCGAAGGAGCCACCCATTACGAAAATCGAGAAGCATTGATCGAAGCCCTGATCCCGGAATTGAGACCGGGCATCAATTGCCTGGTCAAGGGATCACGATCCATGGGAATGGAGGCCGTTGTCGAAGCAATCCGGCAGGACCGCGGAATGAGGGAGGCCAGCTGATGCTTTTCTGGTTGTTCCAGCAACTGGCCGAAGTCAACCCTGGTTTCAACGTCTTTGCGTACATTACCCTGAGATCCATCCTGGGTGCATTAACGGCCCTGCTGGTTTCACTGCTGCTTGGCCCGTGGTTCATCCGGCGCCTGGTGAAGAAGCAGGTGGGTCAGCCCATTCGCAAACTGGGTCCTGAAAGCCATTTTTCGAAAGCGGGCACGCCGACGATGGGCGGAGCGCTCATCCTTTTTTCCATTGTGCTCACAACCCTGCTCTGGGCAGATTTATCCAACCGTTACGTGTGGGTAGTGCTGCTGGTGACCCTGGCTTTCGGGCTGATCGGCTGGGTTGACGACTATAAAAAGCTGGTGCTGCAGGACTCTGACGGTTTGTCAGCACGGTGGAAATACCTGGCCCAGTCCATTGCCGGGCTGGTTGCGGCATATTTCCTGTGGGCCAGCGCTGATGTGCCGGCAGCCACCGAGTTGATCGTTCCGTTTTTCAAGGGAGTCGCTATCCCGCTGGGCGTTTTTTACATTGTGACCACCTACTTCATGATCGTGGGCTTTTCCAACGCGGTAAACCTCACCGACGGCCTGGACGGACTGGCGATCATGCCTTCGGTATTCGTGGCCGCTGCGCTGGGGATATTTGCCTATGTCGCGGGTAACTCCGTGTTTTCCGATTACCTGGCCATGCCTTACATTCCCGGGGCAGGTGAACTGTCCATTTTTTGTGGCGCCCTGGCCGGAGCAGGCCTGGGTTTCCTCTGGTTCAACACCTACCCGGCGCAGATTTTCATGGGTGATATCGGGGCGCTGGCGGTAGGCGCCGCCCTGGGGGTGATCGCGGTGATCGTGCGCCAGGAACTTGTTTTTATCCTGATGGCAGGCGTTTTCGTCATGGAAACAGTTTCCGTCATTTTGCAGGTCGCCTCGTTCAAGCTGACCGGCAAGCGGATTTTTCGCATGGCGCCGATCCATCATCATTTCGAACTTAAGGGTTGGCCGGAACCCAGGGTCATTGTCCGGTTCTGGATTATATCGGTCATTCTCGTACTGGCCGGGCTGGCGACACTGAAGATCAGGTAAACGGATAAGAATGAAAAAAACCGGGATAAAACGGCAGGGGACAACGCGGCAGGCGCGGCACTCGGGTTCAGTTGCAGTGCCCGTCCGCCCGGACTCCTGGGTGCTGATACCGGCCTTGCTGTTGCTCTCCATAGGCATCGTTATGGTGGGTTCTGCATCCATCGCCATAGCGGAAAGCCAGGGGGTAAGCAGCAATTACTATTTGCTGCGGCACCTGGTTTACGTTTTCCTGGGCATATTGCTGGCCCTGTCGTTCCGCGTGATTCCCATCGCTTTCCTTGAACGTGTCAGCCGGCCCATGTTGCTGTTATCGGCGCTTGCGCTGCTGGCGGTGCTGGTGCCGGGCATCGGTCATACCGTGAATGGCAGCACGCGCTGGATCCGCCTTGGTTTTGTCAATTTCCAGGTGGTCGAAGCGGTCAAGCTGATGGTCATTATTTACCTGTCAGGTTACCTGGCGCGCAAGGCCGGACTGGTCCAGACGCGGTTTTTCGACACCCTCAAGCCGCTGATGTATGCCGGTTTTCTTTCCGTCATCCTGTTGGTGCAGCCGGATTTGGGCAGCGCGGTGGTGATAACGGCGATAGTCGCCGGAATGGTTTGGCTGGCTGGCGCAGCCTGGCGGCATATATTCGTCCTGGGCCTGCTGACCCTGCCGGCTTTCGCCTTCGCAGCGATGGAACCGTATCGCTTGCGGCGGATCGTCAGCTTCATGGACCCCTGGGCGGATCCATTTGCCAGTGGCTTCCAACTGACACAGGCATTGATTGCGGTGGGCCGGGGAGAGCTGTTCGGAGTGGGACTGGGCGCCAGCATCCAGAAACTGTTCTATCTGCCCGAAGCCCATACCGATTTTATTTTCGCCGTTCTGGCCGAAGAATTTGGCCTGGGCGGCGTCATCGTGGTGCTTGCGCTGTTTCTGCTGCTGGTTACCCGCATCATGGTGATTGGCGTCATGGCGCACCGCCTGGACAAGCCATTTTCCGGCTTCCTCGCTTACGGCGTTGGACTCTGGATTGGTTTGCAGGCACTGGTCCGCGTGGGGGTCAATCTCGGT
>JAIVWI010000110.1:0-10315 GCA_048636595.1 Oceanospirillum sp.
CATCAAATAGCGGCTTGTTTTATGTTCAGAGAGCCCGGCACGACCGGGCTCTCTTTATGTAAGAGGTCCCTTGGGGCCGACCGCTCTGGAAAGTCGCGCGCAAGCACGCTCTTACATGTAAGAGCCTGGCTGCGGGCAACTCTTTCACCTATTCCAGGACTCGCCAGTACATCGCAGACTGGTTCGCACACCAAAGCTCAGCCAGAGCCAGGATAGGCCCATTCCACTTTGCATACCTCCCCCCACCAAATCTTTCTGAGTCGCTAATTCCAGCAACTCGTGCAATATGCGCGTATAAAGTAGAATAATTTTTCATTAAACGGAAGTCGCGATGCAAGCCCTAAAATTCCTGCTGATCTGTTCGCTGCTGCTTCTTCCCCCGGCTATCCTGGCATCGGAACCAGACCGCGATGAGGCTCTGCAGGCGCTTGCCGCTGATTTTTTCGAGTGGCGGCGAGTCCAGCAACCCGTTACCGGTGACGATATACCACGGGTTGAACGGCCTGAGGCCTGGGTGCCTGATTTTTCGCCTGAAGCACTCGATGAATATCGCGACCGCCATCGTGCATTCCTGCAGGCGCTCGATCAACTCGATACCGAAGGGTGGAACATTGGAGACCAGGTAGATGCCCAACTCCTGAAGGCGGCCATCGAGCGCGTGCACTGGGAACTCGATGTTCTCAAATCGCCTCAGCGGAATCCGCTGTTTTACCTCGATCAAACCCTCGGCAGCATTTTCGAGTTACTGATCCTGTCATCTCCCATCACGGCGTCACGCGCCGAGAACATTCTGCTGCGCCTTGAACACTTCCCGCCAACACTGAAATCTGCACGCAAAAACCTCGACCAGGCAGTACGCCCTTTTGCGGAAGCGGCAATTGAAACGCTCGACGGCATTGATGTACGTCTGCTGGCGGTACAGGCAGCCCTGAAGGATGAATTTCCTGCCGAACTGGGAGAGCGCCTAGCGGCTTCCACGAAGACCGCAGTAAAAGCACTGGAGAAATATCGGGAATGGCTCCGCTCCGGACTCGACACCATGCAGACTGCATTCGCCATCGGGCCGCACTCCTACCAGTGGTTTCTCACTCATGTCGCACTGGTCCCCTACACACCCGGGGAACTGCTGGCCCAGGGTCAGCAGGCCTGGAGTCGCTCGGTCGCCTGGGATGTCATTGAAAAAAATCAAAACCGGGATCTGCCGGAAATGCCGCTGTTCAAATCCGCCGGCCACCAGATCACGGCTTCGTCCCTTAAGGAAAATGAAATCCGGGTCTTTCTCGAGTCCAGTGATCTGATGACGGTTCCCCGGTGGTTGCAGCACTATCTCAACCGGGAGATACCGGACTACCTGGCGCCCTTGTCATTCATGGGCGTAACCGATGATCTCACTTCGGAAAACCGGCTGGATGAAGACGCTTACAGTTATATTCCTGAGCCGGCTGAGGACCTGTCGTATTTTAAGCTCGCATCAGCCCGCGACCCGCGGCCCCTGATCATTCATGAAGGAATTCCCGGACATTATTTCCAACTGGCCCTTTCCTGGGCTAACCCGGACCCGGTCCGCCGCCGCTACATTGATTCCAGCGCCAACGAGGGTATTGGCTTTTATGTCGAAGAATTACTCCTGCAGGCGGGCTTATTCGACTACAGTCCCCGCTCCAGGGATATCATCCACAGTTTCATGCGTCTCAGGGCCCTTCGCGTGGAAGTTGATATTCGACTCGCGGTCGGTGATTTCACTATCGAGCAAGCCGGGGATTACCTGGCGCGGGCAGTGCCAATGGACCGGGAAACCGCTGTCGCTGAAGCTGTATTTTTCGCCTTCAATCCAGGCCAGGCGATTTCCTACCAGATCGGTAAACTCCAGATACTGCAGTTTCTCTCCGACGCGAAACTGGACCAGCAGGAGGACTTTTCATTGCGCCGTTTTCACGATTACCTGATGGAGAACGGCAACGTACCGATCGCCCTGCAACGCTGGGAATACCTGGGCAGGGATGATCAGATTCTGCGGCTTGAGGTGCTCGGGGGCAAACCAGTTACCGTGCCTCAGTAAAAAGATTTCAAGGTGAACGCTTGCGCGATTCGGCCCCAAGGGACCTCTTACATGTTAGAGCGTCCTTGGGCGCGAACTGCGCTTGCTGATTGAGCACAAGCTGTAATTAAACCCTTCGGCCGCAAGGGACCTCTTACAGGGCGTGCGAGCGCAAAAAAAGCCCGGTTTCGTTGAAAACCGGGCTTTTTGAATTCTGGAGCGGGAAACGAGACTCGAACTCGCGACCCCAACCTTGGCAAGGTTGTGCTCTACCAACTGAGCTATTCCCGCAGAGGGTGCGTATTGTAAGGGAAACCCCAAGAGTGTCAACACCATAGAGGCAATTAACTTGCACATTGGGTGGCTCTGACCCCGGCGGATGGCTCAATTTCAACGACATACGTCAATTCCGGATAAATACGTGCTTTCGATCTGTCGTTGAGGGTGGCACAATACCGCTTCTTAAATTGCTGGCAGGGCCTTATGGCTAAAGAAGACGTAATTGAAATGGATGGCGTGGTGCTCGAAACACTGCCCAATACCATGTTCCGGGTCGAGCTGGAAAACGGGCATGTCGTTACCGCCCATATATCCGGCCGTATGCGCAAGCATTACATCCGCATCCTGACAGGTGACAAGGTGAAAGTTGAACTGACGCCTTATGACCTGTCGAAAGGAAGAATCACCTACCGAACCAAATAGGCAGTGCAGACAGGCTGGCCAAAAAGGTCAGCCAAATAGCCTAAACAATAAAACGAAGCAAAAACACCAATTCAGTCGGTGGATGCCGGCAATGCTTTCTTCTTTTTCTTTTTCTTTTTCGGCGAAACTTTCAGCCTGAGTTCTTCGTCCTCGCCGTCGGGGGCGTCAACCAGTACTTCACCTCCATCGGCCAGCTTCCCGAACAACAGGTCATCCGCCAGAGGCCGCTTGATCTGTTCCTGGATCACGCGTTTCATCGGCCGTGCACCCATAGCGGGATCGAACCCCTTCTCAGCCAGCCATTCCCTGGCGGCACGGGTCACGGTGACATCCACGTCTTTCAGCGCCAGTTGCTCCTCGAGTTCCAGGATGAATTTATCGACCACCATCAGCACCACCGGCATATCCAGAGCCTTGAAGCCGATGATGGCATCCAGGCGGTTGCGGAACTCCGGCGAAAATGTCCTGCGGATAACTTCCATCGAATCCGAAGAATGGTCCTGCTCCGTGAAGCCGATGCTCCGTCGCGCGCTTTGCCGGGCGCCGGCGTTAGTGGTCATGACCAGGATAACGTTGCGGAAATCTGCCTCCCGGCCATTGGCGTCGGTCAGTTTGCCGTGATCCATCACCTGCAGCAGGATATTGAAAATATCCGGGTGAGCTTTTTCTACTTCATCCAGCAGCAACACCGCGTGGGGGTTCCTGGTCACCGCCTCGGTCAACAGGCCGCCCTGGTCGAAGCCGACATAGCCGGGCGGCGCACCGACCAGCTTTGAAACCGAATGAGCTTCCATGAACTCGGACATGTCCAAGCGGATCAACTCGATGCCCATGGTCAGCGCCAGTTGCCGCGTAACCTCGGTTTTACCGACGCCGGTCGGTCCTGAAAAGAGGAAGGAACCGATTGGTTTTTCTTCATCGCCCAGCCCGGCGCGGGTCATCTTGATGGCGGCAGACAACGCACCAATCGCCTCATCCTGACCGAATACAACCAACTTGAGGTCACGTTCCAGGTTTTTCAGTGCATCACGATCAGAACGCGACACCTGCTTGGCGGGAATCCGGGCCATATCGGCGACAATCAGTTCGATATCATGTTCATCGAGCAGTTCCTTTCTTTCGTCCTCTGGCATTAGCCTTTGCCGTGCCCCGGCTTCGTCGATTACGTCAATGGCCTTGTCCGGCAAATGGCGGTCACTGATGTGCCTGGCTGAAAGCTCAGCTGCGGTCGTCAGTGCTTCGTCCGAGTATTTGACGTGGTGGTAATCTTCGAAACGGGTTTTCAGGCCATGGAGAATCTCGATGGTCTCACTGATGCTGGGTTCCACGATGTCAATTTTCTGGAATCGCCGGGCCAGCGCCCGGTCTTTTTCGAATACACCGCGGAATTCCTGGAAAGTCGTGGATCCGATGCAGCGCAGTTCCCCCGAAGCCAGCACCGGCTTGATCAGGTTGGATGCATCCATTACGCCGCCTGAAGCTGCGCCTGCTCCGATGATGGTGTGTATCTCATCAATGAACATGATGGAATCCGGCTCGTCCATCAGTTCCTTGATGACCGCTTTCAGTCGTTTCTCGAAATCGCCCCGATACTTGGTTCCGGCGAGCAGAGAGCCCAGGTCGAGAGAATAAATAGTGGAGTCCTGGAGAATCTCGGGGACCTCCTTTTTGACAATTCGCAATGCCAGGCCTTCCGCCATGGCGGTTTTGCCGACACCGGCCTCACCGACGTACAGGGGATTGTTCTTGCGGCGCCTGCACAATACCTGAACGGTGCGCGTGATTTCTTTTTCACGCCCGATCAGCGGGTCAATCTGATCGTCACGGGCACGCTGGTTGAGATTGGTAGTGAACTGCTCCAGTGCGCTGGATTTCTTCTCTGCACCCTCCCCTTCAGCTTCCAGGACAGGACCTTCACCGCCGTCTGGCAGATCACCTTCAACTTTGCTGATGCCGTGCGAAATATAATTGACGACATCCAGGCGGCTGACGTCATGCCGGTCCAACAGGTAATTGGCGTAAGAATCCTTCTCACTGAAAATTGCCACCAGCACATTAGCCCCAAGCACTTCTTCCTTACCGGCGGACTGAACGTGGTACAGGGCGCGTTGTAATACGCGCTGAAAGCCGATGGTGGGTTGTGTGTCCCGGCTGTCATCATCTGACAACAGGGGGACAGTATCTTCGAGGACCTTGCGGATTTCCTTTTCAAGCGTTGCTACTTCTACATCACAAGCACTGAGTATGCTGAGTGCCGAGGCATTATCAAGCAATGCCAGCAACATGTGTTCCACGGTAAGAAATTCGTGCCGGCGTTCACGCGCTTCCTGGTAAGCCTGGCTGATGGACAGTTCCAGATCCTTGCTGAACATGCCTGCTGCTCCTTAGTACGTGAAACCAAATACTTCAATAAATCAGATCTACCTTGATTCAGACCGTATGATCGGTAACAAGGTTTCAGGTTTTTTCCATGGTGCATTTGAGCGGATGGTCATTCTGGTGCGAAAATTCGTTGACCTGGACCACCTTTGTTTCAGCGATTTCGAATGTAAAAACGCCGCACACACCTTTACCACGCGTATGCACGTGCAGCATTACCTGCGTTGCACGGTCATGGCTCATGCCGAAAAAAACACTTAGAATTTCAATGACAAAATCCATGGGTGTGTAATCGTCATTGAGCAGGATAACCCGGTACATCGGCGGCAGCTTTATTTCCGGCCGCGCCTCTTCCAGCGCTAATCCCTGGTCTCGTTGTGATTCCAGATCCTGTCCCATGAATTGATTTTATCGCAGATGTTCCAAATTTCCTAACCGTTGCTGTGAGAGCGTGCTTGCGCGCGACGCTCTTCAAAATGGTAAACACAAGTGATGTAAATAGAATTCGCGCGCAAGCACGCTCTTACAAAACACTTTTGCTTTTATGGTTTGCCCCCATCTTGAGATAGATGAAAAAACAGGATCCGAAAGCGGAAAAAATCATGGTCGCCATGTCCGGCGGCGTGGATTCGTCCGTGTCGGCATTGCTGCTTCAGCAACAGGGTTACCCCCTTGCCGGAATGTTCATGAAGAACTGGGAGGAAGACGACCGCTTCGGGACCTGTGCCGCAGAAGAAGATGCAGAAGATGCCCGAACGGTGGCGAAAAAACTGGGAATCACACTGCACTTGCGGAATTTTGCTTCCGAGTACTGGGATTATGTATTCGAGAATTTCCTGGCAGAGTACCGGGCCGGAAGAACGCCCAACCCCGACATCCTGTGTAACCGGGAAATCAAGTTTAAGACGTTCCTCGACCATGCCAGGTCCCTGGGCGCCGGTTTCATTGCGACCGGCCATTTTGTGCGCAGTGACGAACGTGACGGATTGCACCGCCTGCTGCGGGGGGTCGACGAAAACAAGGACCAAAGTTATTTCCTCTACACCCTTGGCCAGCAACAACTTGCCAGTACTCTTTTCCCGGTGGGTGAACTGACCAAGCCCGAAGTACGCTCGATGGCGAAAAAAGCGGGCTTGCTGGTGCATGACAAGAAAGACAGTACCGGCATCTGCTTCATTGGCGAGCGCAATTTCAAAGAGTTCCTGGGCGAATACATTGATGCCGATCCCGGAGAGATACAGACCATCGACGGCCAGATAATCGGCAACCACGACGGTTTGATGTTCCACACCCTCGGTCAACGCCAGGGATTGGGCATCGGCGGCGTGCGCGGCTGTCCGGATGAACCCTGGTACGTGCTCCACAAGGATCTGGAAAACAATATCCTGTATGTCGGCCAGGGCCACGATCACCCCTGGATGCTTTCCAGCAAACTGCTTGCAAGTCAGCTCAGCTGGGTTTCCGGGCATGCGCCTGAGCCGGGAACGCAGTTGAGCGCCAAGGTGCGGTACCGGCAAGCCGACCAATCCTGCGTTGTCTGTACGCTTGATAAAAACCGGCTGGAACTCCACTTTAAAGAGCAACAGCGAGCGGTGACGCCCGGACAATCCGTGGTGTTGTATGAAGGAGAAAATTGCCTGGGAGGCGGAATCATTGACTGGGCGGATTCGCCACCTGCCCGGGAAGAACAGCCCTTACAGAAACTGGATTCAAAAAAATATGACTAACATCGTAAAAGAACGAACACTCGCACTGGCCGGTATTTTCCAGGCCACGGAACTGGTTCGCCAGGCAGCGGGGCACGGCACCTGGTCCGGTTATGCGGCAAGTTCCTGCTTGCACAGCCTGTTCGCGCTGGAAAGTGAATCCTCGCAGGAAATTTACGGCGGCAGGCAAAAGTTGAGGCTGGGTATTGAAACCCTGTTGGCTGTCTTACAGGGGGATGACCGTTACACGGAATCGTTGCGTTACTCGGTAGGCCTGATGCAAATCGAACGTAAATTCCGGCGGTCCGGCCGCTTGCAGAATCAACTGGGTGAGCGCCTGGGAAAAATATCTGTGTCGGGAGCTGAATTCGACCAACACGACCGCGAAGATCTGCAGGCTCACGAAATTTCCCTGCTCTACACCGACACAATCAGTACGCTGTCACCGAGAATCGTCGTCAACGGAAAGCCTCAGTACCTGAAGACAGAGCGAACGGTGGACTGGGTCAGAACCCTCCTGCTGGCCGGGCTCCGTTCCGCCGTGTTGTGGCGCCAGCTCGGTGGCGGCCGTTTTGATTTGATGTTCGGCCGGAAAAAAATCATGCGCGAAGCCGAAGCTTTACTGTTGGGTTAACTTTGCTCTTGAGCTTTGATGGCAGTGTTATATAAGCGATAATTAAACGTTTCAGCATCCACCCAATTATCATCGGAGAAAAGCATGGGCGACTCCTTCTCAACGGCCTCCAACCTGAACGTCAACGGACAGGACTATCGTTATTACAGCCTGGCCAAACTCGGGCAGCAATACGACATTTCACGCTTGCCGTTCAGCCTCAAGATCCTGCTTGAAAACCTGTTACGCCACGAAGACGGTGTTGACGTGACACGGGAGGACATCGAGGCGTTGTGCAACTGGAATCCCGCAGCTGAACCCGTCACGGAAATCGCATTTACGCCGTCGCGCGTCTTGCTGCAGGATTTCACCGGCGTGCCTGCTGTCGTCGATCTCGCCGCCATGCGTGATGCAATGACTGCCCTGGGTGGCAGCGCGGAGCAGATCAACCCGCTATCTCCCGCGGAACTGGTGATTGACCATTCCGTGCAGGTGGACAGCTATGGCAGCGCAGACTCCCTGGCGCTGAATAATCGCATCGAATTCCAACGTAACCAGGAGCGTTACAGCTTCCTGCGTTGGGGCCAGTCTGCTTTCAGTAATTTCCGCGTGGTGCCACCGAATACGGGCATCGTCCACCAGGTCAACCTCGAGCACCTGGCCCGGGTCGTGTTCGGCAGAAACGGTGTTGCTTATCCCGACACGGTGGTCGGCACCGATTCGCATACCACGATGATTAACGGCATTGGCGTGCTGGGCTGGGGTGTGGGTGGTATTGAGGCTGAAGCTGCCATGCTGGGACAGGCCATCACCATGCTCATTCCGCAAGTGGTTGGATTCAAGCTCACCGGCAAGTTACCCGAGGGCTCTACCGCAACGGACCTGGTACTCACGGTGGTCCAGATGCTTCGTGAACAGGGCGTGGTTGGAAAATTCGTTGAGTTTTTTGGCAGCGCGCTCGAACATCTGCCCCTGGCCGACCGTGCAACCATATCCAACATGGCTCCGGAATATGGCGCCACCTGTGGTATTTTCCCGGTTGACGGGGAAAGCCTGCGTTACCTGGCATTGTCCGGTCGCTCCGATGAACGGGTCGCCCTGGTAGAGGCCTACATGAAGGCGCAGGGCATGTTTCACACCGCGGATCAGCCTGATGCGGAATACAGCGCCGTTTTGGAACTGGACATATCAACCGTTCAGCCGAGCCTGGCCGGCCCCAAGCGCCCACAAGACCGGGTCCTGCTTTCGCAGGCCCGTGATAACTACCGCGAAAACAGTAAGGAATTTAAAGGTGGTCGCGAGGCCGAAGGCTCGGTCCCGGTTGAATACAAGGATGCTTCTTTTGAATTGAAGGACGGTGCGGTTGTTATTGCGGCCATCACTTCGTGCACCAACACGTCCAATCCCGCGGTGATGATCGGCGCCGGGCTGCTGGCCCGGAACGCAGTTGCCAAAGGACTCAACGTCAAGCCCTGGGTCAAGACCTCACTGGGGCCGGGTTCGCGCGTTGTAAGCGACTACCTCGAAGCCGCGGGCCTGATGGATGACCTCGATGCACTTGGCTTCAATGTCGTGGGTTATGGCTGCACGACCTGCATCGGTAATTCCGGCCCGCTGCCGGAGCCGATCACCGAGGCGATCAGGGCAAACGACCTGGTGGCCTGCGCTGTACTGTCGGGTAACCGTAATTTTGAAGGCCGCATCCATGCGGACGTAAAAATGAATTACCTGGCCTCCCCTCCGCTGGTGGTGGCTTATGCGCTGGCCGGCAGCCTTGACGTGGACGTAAGCAGCGAGCCGTTGGGCAACGACAGGAACGGTAACCCGGTTTACCTGAAAGATATCTGGCCCAGCAGCCATGAAATCCAGGACACCATCGCTTCCAGCGTCACTTCGGAAATGTTCCGCAGCAGTTACTCCAGCGTTTTCCAGGGCGATGAAAACTGGAGCAGCATTGATTCACCTGAAGGCGAGATGTTCGACTGGCAGGATGATTCGACCTATATTCAGAACCCTCCCTATTTCCGTGGAATGACACTGAATCTGCCCGATATCCCGGAAATACGTGGCGCGCGTTGCCTGGCAAAACTGGGTGGCTCCATTACTACGGATCATATATCGCCAGCCGGCGCGATCATGGAAGCGTCCCCTGCGGGTGATTACCTGAAAAGCAAAGGTGTGATGAAGCAGGATTTCAATTCCTACGGGTCCCGCCGGGGTAACCATGAAGTCATGATGCGCGGTACTTTCGCCAACATTCGCCTGCGCAATTTGCTGGCGCCTGGTACCGAGGGCGGCTGGACGACATTCCAGCCTTCCGGTGAGCAAATGAGCATTTTTGACGCCGCGATGAAATACCAGGCTGAAGGAACGCCACTGGTGGTGCTGGCCGGAAAGGAATATGGCACCGGGTCATCCCGGGACTGGGCCGCAAAGGGTACCTTATTGCTTGGCGTCAAGGCCGTGATCACGGAAAGTTTTGAGCGCATCCATCGTTCCAACCTGATTGGCATGGGCGTATTGCCGTTGAATTTCATGCCGGATGAGAGCGCAGATAGTCTGGGACTTACCGGTAAAGAATCCTTTGATATTGAAGGGCTTGGAGATGGTTCTTCAGAAACTGTCACAGTTACTGCCACGGCCAATGACGGTAAGGTCACGAGCTTCCAGGCCCGTGTTCGTATCGATACACCAAAGGAAGCAGAATACTACCGTAACGGTGGAATCCTGCACTACGTGCTAAGGCAGTTGGCTCACCCCTGATGTAAGAGGTCCCTTGGGGCCGACCGCTCTGGAAAGTCGCGCGCAAGCCCGCTCTTACCTGTAAGAGGTCCCTTGGGGCCGACCGCTCTGGAAAGTCGCGCGCAAGCCCGTTCC
>JAIVWI010000111.1:0-10291 GCA_048636595.1 Oceanospirillum sp.
TCGGTCCCGGTGGTTAACATGGAGACGATTGTCCATCCCTGCCAGGAACTTGCCCTGATGCTGACGCTGAAAGAGAAACTCGGTGAAGTCCGGAAGAAGAAATTCGTGCTCACCTGGACCTGGCATCCCCGGCCGCTTAACACTGCGGTTGCCAATTCCGCGCTGTTGATTGCCAGCAAGTTCGGCATGGACGTCACCCTGTTGTGCCCCGAAGAGGCCTACCGCCTGGACCCGCAGTTCGAATCTGCGGCCATCGAGTACGCCGCCGCATCTGGCGGCTCGTACAACATGACGCACGATATCGATGAGGCATACACCGGGGCAGATGTTATCTATGCAAAAAGCTGGGGCGCCCTGCCGTTCTACGGCAAGCCGGATCAGGAATGGGAATTGCGCAAGAACTACCGGCACTTCATTGTGGATGAAGAAAAGATGTCGAAAACCAACGGCGCCTTGTTCAGCCACTGCCTGCCGTTGCGACGGAACGTTAAAGCAACAGACGAGGTGATGGATGCCGATTATTGCGTGGCCCTGGACGAGGCAGAAAATCGCCTGCACGTACAAAAAGCCGTCATGATGAATCTGCTTGGAAAAGAACTGTAAGAGGTCCCTTGGGGCCGAAAGGCTCTGTAACAATCGCCCGCAAGCGAGCTCTCACAGTGGACAACAACGGCCTTGGGAGCCAGAGGATAAACTTATGACCAAAAAAATCGTACTCGCCTTCTCAGGCGGCCTGGACACCAGCTACTGCGTACTGGATCTCGTGCAACAGGGATTCGAAGTCCACACGGCGTTCATCGATACCGGGGGTATCGACGACCAGGGCCGGGCAGCAATCCGCGCCAGGGCCGAAAGCCTGGGCACAACCCAGCACCACGAGATCGACGTGGCCCAGGAAATCTGGGATGAATTTGTCACCCCCCTGGTGTGGAGTCATGCCCGGATGCTGGGGGAATACCCCCTGTTGTGCTCAGACCGCTACCTGATCGTCAAACACTGCCTGCTATTGTGTGATGAGCTTGAAACACAGCATTTCGGTCACGGTTGCACCGGCATGGGTAATGACCAGTTGCGTTTCGACCAGACGGTACGAAGCCTGGGCGACTATGAGATCCATGCCCCCATCCGTGATCTGCAGTCCCGCGTGCAGGCGGTACGTGACTACGAGTTGCAGTTCATGGCGGATGCGGGTTTTGAAGTCGAAGCCTCTGCCAGTCGTTACTCCATTAATGAGAACCTGCTCGGAGTAACCATATCCGGCAGTGAAATCGATGAGTTTCAGCCTCCTTCAGCAGATGCATGGACCATGACCTCCGGGCGCAGGGACTGGCCGGAAAGCTCACTCCAGGTCAGCCTGGGTTTCGATAAAGGCGTAGCCGTCAGCCTGGATGGTGAAAAACTGAACGGCCCTGAAATCCTGCAGAAATTGAATACACTGCTTGGCGCTTATGGCGTTGGCCGCCATATTTACACCGGTGACGTTACCATCGGCCTGAAAGGGCGTATTGCCTTCGAGTGCCCGGGCATCGATGGCCTGCTGCTTGCCCACCAGGCGTTGGAAGATGCGGTTAATACCCGCTTTCAGAACCAGTTTCGCAGCCAGGTGGCTACGCGCTGGGCGGAGTTGGTGTACACGGGGTTCTTTTACGAGCCCCACAAAGCGGATCTCGAGGCATACCTGCAGAGCTCACAGGCGGTGGTGACAGGGGAAGTGATCCTTCACTCAGATGGCGGTAAGGTCATGGCGGTTACCGTGAATAGTCCGTATCTCCTGCAAAACCCCGACGCAGTGTACGCGCAGAGCTGCGACTGGACGCCGGAGGAAGCAGTCGGGTTCATCAAGTTGCTGGGGCAGAGCACCACGCTGGCTGGAAAGGTGCGCGGTAAAAGCTGATGATTTCGCAGCGCATTCTCCAGCACCTCGAAGCCCTGGTGGCTTGCGACACGCAAAATCCGCCGCGGCTGATCGACGGTGATTCAGCAATTTTTCAGTATTGCGAAACGGCGATTGGAAATGGATTCCGGACCAGGACCTGGGACTATGGCGATGGCCATGTTTCCTGGTATGCGGTGCGGGGAAAGCCGAAAGTGTTGTTCAATGTGCACCTCGACACGGTGCCAGTGGGTGAGGGCTGGAACAGTGATCCGCACAAACTACAGGTCGCCAACGGACGCGCCATTGGCCGCGGCAGTTGCGATATCAAGGGTGCAGCTGCAGCATTGCTGGCCCTGGCCCAACAGGGTGTTGAAAACCTGGCCCTGCTGTTTACCTCGGACGAGGAAGGAGCGGGTGGTTGTTGCGTGAGCAAATTCCTGGAAGAAAATGATGCGCACATTTTTGACCAGCTTATCGTGGCTGAACCGACGTCCTGCAAGGCAGTACTCGGACACCGTGGTTTCTTATCCGTCAAGACCAGGTTCCACGGTGTTCCCGGTCATTCTTCAGCAGCCAGGGCGTTGCAGGATAATGCCAATCACCAGATGGCGCGTTGGGCAGCCGGCGCCCTGCAGGTGGCCGGGGAGAAAAAGCATTCAGAGCTCGACCCGGGCGCCTGCATGAACATTGGAATCATTGATGGCGGCACCAAGAGCAATGTTATAGCCGGTAATGCTTTTGTACACTGGAGTGCGAGGTTGAGGCCGGGTGAGTCGAACGAGGAATTCCTGCGCGAAATCCAGGCTTGTGCCCCCGCTGAATCCAGCGTTGAATGGGAAGTGCCTTTTGCCGGTGAGCCTCTTCCGGCAGCGGGTCAGGATGACGGTGCATCCCGCGCATTTTGCACGAAACACGGCCTCGAACCGGGTCAGGCAGTCGATTTCTGGACCGAGGCCTCACTTTTTTCGGCCGCAGGCTTGCCGGCGCTCGTGCTTGGGCCGGGTGATATAGCCCAGGCGCACGTCGCCAACGAGTGGGTCTCGATTTCGCAGTTGGAACAGGCATACCGGCTTTATGGACAGGTGGTGAAAAACGATGGCTGAAATCAGGAGCGTAGTGAACCAGGTACTGAGCCAACTGGGCGCCAGCCGCGAAGCGCGTTATTACCTGAAGCAATTCAGCAGCGACAGCTTGCAGTTCGCGGTGATCAAGATCGGTGGTGCGGTGATGGAGGAGCAATTGGAGTCGCTGGCTTCCGCACTGGCCTTCCTGCGTAACCTGGGCCTGATGCCGATCATTCTGCACGGCGCGGGGCCGCAACTGGATAAAGCCTTGCAGGCTGCCTCGATCGTGACGGAGAAGCGACAGGGTCTGCGGGTGACGACTCCCGAAGTCATGGAAGTGGCGCGCCCGGTTATCTATCGCGCCAACCGCAACCTGGTGCATGCATTGGAAGAGCAGGGTGTACGCGCCCAGGGTATTCAGCATGGCGTGTTTGTATGTGACTATTTAGATAAGGACGAACTGGGCCTGGTCGGGCATATCCAGCGGGTCGATCTGGAAGCGGTACGAGATGTGGCGCAACGGGGAATCTTGCCCGTCGTCGCCTGCCTGGGCGAGAATCCCACCGGCCAGGTAATGAACATCAATGCCGATATCGCTGCCAGGGAACTGATCTGGGCCGTCGAACCGCACAAGATCATATTCCTCACCGGCACCGGTGGGCTGCTGGATGAACATGGCCGGATAATTTCCTCGATCAGCCTGCGCACCGACCTGGAATATCTGTTGGAACAGGACTGGGTACATTCGGGAATGCGTTTGAAAATTGAGCAGATCAGCCAGTTATTGGACGGCCTGCCGGACACCGCCTCGGTCTCCATCACATCGGTAGAAAACCTGTCACGCGAGTTGTTTACACATCGCGGCGCCGGCACATTGATTCGCAAGGGTGAGTCCATCATCGAGCACAATGACTTTAATCCCCGAGAGTGTGAAATGGCTGTGAAATTGCTGGAGCAAAGCTTTGGCAGGCAAGTGCGCGAGGATTACTTCGACGACCTTCAACTGGACTGCGTACTGCGCAGTGAAACCTACGGTGCGATGGCCATCGTGCTTAAAGGTGTCGATGGCTTGCCCTACCTTGACAAGTTTGCCGTGACCCCCGAGGCGCAGGGCGCGGGCCTGGGAGCTGCGGTGTGGCAGGCGTTGATTCACCGTTGCCCTGCGTTGTACTGGCGCTCACGAACCACCAACCCGGTTACCCGCTGGTACTTCGAGCAGGCGGATACCGCTTTTACGGAGGACAAGTGGGTGGCGTTCAGCATCGGCATCAAGGATTTTGGACAACTCGAACGTTGTAAGACGGACTCCCTGGCGCGCGCGGAGAGCTGGGTCGAGGAAAAAGATCATGATTAGTGTTGTGGTGATCGGGGCGCGTGGTTATACCGGTGCGGAGTTGCTGCCGCTGTTGCACCGGCATCCGGAGTTCGAAATTGTCGCAGTGGGCTCGGCAAGCGCCGCGGGCCAGCATGTTCATGAGCATGTGGATGGCATGGGAGGCTGTGATCTCCTGTTTTCCGGGATACGCCCCAATACGCTGGAACGATACAAGGCGGATGCATGCGTGCTGGCGCTGCCCAATGGATTTGCCGCGGAATTTGTCAGTGCGCTGGATGAACACAAACCGGACACGGTTGTTGTCGACCTGAGTGCCGACCACCGCTTTGATTCGGGCTGGACATACGGACAACCCGAACGGTTTTTTAAGAAGATCACCGGCGCAACCCGGATTGCCAACCCCGGTTGTTACGCCACCGGCGCCCAATTGGCCCTGGCGCCAGTGCTCGACCAACTGCTTGGACTGCCGACAGCGTTTGGTGTGTCCGGTTACAGCGGTGCCGGCAAAACACCGTCGAGGAAAAATGATCCCGATGTCCTCAAGGACAACCTGTTGCCCTATTCGTTGACGGATCACCTGCACGAAAAGGAGATTACCCATCATCTTGGCCGTGATGTCCGCCTCCTGCCCCATGTTGCACCCTTTTTCAGGGGAATCAGCCTTACCATTGCAGCGGAGCTGGTAAACGCGCAAACCCCCGAACAATTAGTGGAATGCTACCGGGAGTATTATGCAGGGAGTCCGCTGGTCGAAGTCCAGCTCGAAACCCCCGAGGTCGCCGCCGTCAGGGGAACACACAAGCTGATCCTGGGCGGCTTTGCGGTAAGCGAAGTCAAGCCCCGAAGAATAGCCCTGGTGAGCGTGCTGGATAATCTTTTAAAAGGTGCTGCGACCCAGGCGGTGCAGAACCTGAACCTGGCCTTCGGGCTGGACCCAATGACCGGTCTGGAATGAAACAACTGTAAGAGGTCGCTTGCGGCCGACAGCCCAGTCGCGCCCAAGGACGCTCTCACAGAAACTGTAAGAGGTCGCTTGCGGCCGACAGTCCAATCACCCGCAAGCGTGTTCCCATAAAATAAGCGTATCAGGGCAACAGGAGCGAAGTGCAAATATGAGCAAATATCTCTGGCAGTCAGATGAACAAGGACAGGTCGACAAAACCATCATGGATTTCATGGCGGGTGAGGATGTTGTGCTCGATCGTGAACTGTTCCCATTCGATATCCAGGCGACGGCCGCGCATGTGCGAGGCCTGGAGCGCATCGATATTCTGAGCAGTGATGAGAGCGCAAACCTGTGTGCCCTGCTGGATGAATTATTGCAAGATTTTGGCGCGGGAAGTTTCATTTTGGATGAACGCTACGAGGACGGGCATTCTGCCATCGAGGTATTCCTGACGGAGCGGGCAGGTAAGCTGGGTGCGAGGGTGCACACCGGGCGCAGCCGCAACGACCAGGTGGCCGTTGCCACACGGCTCTTCATGAAAGACTGTCTGCATCAGGCCATCGGGTTGAATGCACGCATCGCCTTCTCATGTCTCTCGCTGGCTGAGCAGCATGCGAAGACGCCCATGCCAGGCTATACCCACCTGCAGCGTGCGGTGCCTTCCAGCGTTGGGCTGTGGATGGGTGGCTTCGCCGAGGCATTTACCGATAACCTGGTATTCACGCGCCGGGTGCTGGAACTGATTGACAGCAGCCCGCTTGGAACGGCTGCTGGTTATGGAGTTAACCTGCCTTTGGACCGGGATGGCGTTGCTGCCGAGTTGGGTTTTGACCGGATACAGGTCAACCCGATGTATACCCAGAACAGCCGCGGTAAATTCGAGATAATGGTGCTGCAGGCCCTGTTGCACGCAATGCAGGATGTCAGGAGGCTGGCCTGGGATCTGAGTCTGTTCACTACCAGCGAGTTCGATTTCGTGCGCCTTCCGGATCAGTACACAACGGGTTCTTCGATTATGCCGAACAAGTCGAACCCCGACGTGGTTGAGTTGCTGCGCGGACGGGCTGCCACGATTGAAGCGGCCATCGTGGAAATCCAGGCAACACTTTCCTTGCCCTCGGGCTATCAGCGGGACCTGCAACTGACCAAGGCGCCGCTGATCCGTGGTACGGGTTCTGCTCTGCAGGCGCTGGCCATTGTGCCCGGTCTCGTGGATGGGCTGGAGTTCAAGCAGGAGAATATGCTCGAAGCCATCACGCCGGAAATGTTTGCCACCGATATTGCATTGCAGAATGCAGCGGCCGGTGTCCCGTTCCGTGAAGCCTATCTCATGGCCAAGCAACAAATAGATGAGACAGCAAAGTTGGATGTGCAGGAAAGCCTTGCCAGGCGGATATCCCCGGGTGCTTGTGGAGACTTGCAACTTGACCGGATCAAGCTGCGCCTGGAGGCGGAATATGGGCCGGTAAAGCAGGGGTCAGGTTCCCGAACCTAACCCCTGTTGGTAGTAGTTCCAGACCTTATTTCACGGAAATTGTATTTAGTGCTTGACGCACCAAATTCACAGCCTATAATGCGTTTCCTGCACGGCTGATTCGTCAGCCAGGCTGCCGCCAGCCGGAAAGTATTTTTAAATATTTACTGGTTTAGCATTGACGGGATTTTGATGGTCGATGTATAATGGTGGGCCCGCCCAACACCGGGTGGAGATTCTGCAGTTTGAATCTACCGGCGCGGCGATCCGAGAGGGTTACTGCTGCGGTTTTTGTGTGTGGGACTGGTCACGAAATGTGCTCAGTATTGGTCACCGGAAAGTGATCGAGTTCTTTAACAAGATACAGGTAACTTGTGTGGGCGCTCATGTTGATGAATTTGTCATTAACGAAAGCGACCATGCCCTGATTTATATTAAGTAATCGGGAGCAAGGTTCAGCTTTCAGCTAGAAGTACTTAGATGGAAGATCAAGGTCTGACCTTCGGGTCAAACTGCGGTCTGAAATCGAAAACTTTAAACTGAAGAGTTTGATCCTGGCTCAGATTGAACGCTGGCGGCATGCCTAACACATGCAAGTCGAACGGAAACAGGACGCTGGGATCTCTTCGGAGTGAACTTGTCGCTGTCGAGTGGCGGACGGGTGAGTAATGCATAGGAAGTTGCCTCAAAGTGGGGGATAGCCCGGAGAAATCCGGATTAATACCGCATGTGCTCTACGGAGCAAAGCGGGCCTCTGATTTAAGCTCGCGCTTTGAGATACGCCTATGTCGGATTAGCTAGTTGGTAGGGTAATGGCCTACCAAGGCGACGATCCGTAGCTGGTTTGAGAGGATGATCAGCCACACTGGGACTGAGACACGGCCCAGACTCCTACGGGAGGCAGCAGTGGGGAATATTGGACAATGGGCGCAAGCCTGATCCAGCAATGCCGCGTGTGTGAAGAAGGCCTGCGGGTTGTAAAGCACTTTTATCGGGAAAGAAAATCTCAGGGTTAATAACCCTGGGCCTTGACGGTACCCGAAGAATAAGCACCGGCTAACTCAGTGCCAGCAGCCGCGGTAATACTGAGGGTGCAAGCGTTAATCGGAATTACTGGGCGTAAAGCGAGTGTAGGCGGCTGCGTAAGTCGGATGTGAAAGCCCCGGGCTCAACCTGGGAATTGCATTCGATACTGCGCGGCTTGAGTCTGATAGAGGGAAGTGGAATTCCAGGTGTAGCGGTGAAATGCGTAGATATCTGGAGGAACACCAGTGGCGAAGGCGGCTTCCTGGACCAAGACTGACGCTGAGGCTCGAAAGCGTGGGGAGCAAACAGGATTAGATACCCTGGTAGTCCACGCCCTAAACGATGTCAACTAGACGTTGGGCCCATTGAAGGGATTAGTGTCGAAGCTAACGCGTTAAGTTCACCGCCTGGGGAGTACGGCCGCAAGGCTGAAACTCAAAGGAATTGACGGGGGCCCGCACAAGCGGTGGAGCATGTGGTTTAATTCGATGCAACGCGAAGAACCTTACCAGCCCTTGACATCCTGGGAACTTTGTAGAGATACATTGGTGCCTTCGGGAATCCAGTGACAGGTGCTGCATGGCTGTCGTCAGCTCGTGTCGTGAGATGTTGGGTTAAGTCCCGCAACGAGCGCAACCCTTGTCCTTAGTTGCCAGCGAGTAATGTCGGGCACTCTAAGGGGACTGCCCCGGATAACGGGGAGGAAGGTGGGGATGACGTCAAGTCAGCATGGCCTTTATGTCCAGGGCTACACACGTGCTACAATGGGCGGTACAGAGGGTCGCAATACCGCGAGGTGGAGCTAATCCCTAAAACCGTTCTCAGTTCGGATCGCAGGCTGCAATTCGCCTGCGTGAAGTTGGAATCGCTAGTAATCGCGGATCAGCAATGCCGCGGTGAATACGTTCTCGGGCCTTGTACACACCGCCCGTCACATCACGAAAGTTGGTCGTGCCCGAAGTCGCCGTGCTAACCCTCGGGAGGCAGGTGCCTAAGGTGTGGTCGATGATTGGGGTGAAGTCGTAACAAGGTAGCCGTACGGGAACGTGCGGCTGGATCACCTCCTTTCTAAGGAGCAACTGAGAGATCATTCACGATGATCTCAAGTTCCTAGTCAATCCATTGGTTATTCGGTCCGGCGATGAGCGCCGGCCGGTCGGACGGCAACCACCTTCGGGTGGATGCGAACCGACGGACCGGATCTTGTAGATCGGGTCGGACACGCTGTTCAGTCGTGAGGGAGTCCGGTGACGCCGCGAAAGCGCGGTGGCATCGAACCTCTCCGGCTCTTTGAGAACTGCATAGCGAGTACGAGTTAAAGTCAAAGTATTCAATATTATTCAAGCTACTAAGAGCTGATGGTGGATGCCTTGGCGTTCGGAGCCGATGAAGGACGTGGCAGGCTGCGATAAGCCCCGGTGAGTTGTCAAGCAAGCGTTGACCCGGGGATGTCCGAATTGGAAAACCAGACTGGGGTCATGCCCAGTCACTCCGGTCTGAACACATAGGACCGGTAGAGGGAACCGGGGGAATTGAAACATCTCAGTACCCCGAGGAAAAGAAAGCAACAGCGATGCCCTGAGTAGCGGCGAGCGAAACGGGTAGAGCCCAAACCGATATGGTGTCAAAGGTCGACGCCGTTGCCATGTCGGGGTTGTGGGACCCTTCAGACGGTGCGTCGAAGCCGTCATGGAGTTACAAAACTTGCAGGTAGGCGAATCCGCTGGGAAGCGGAGCCACAGGAGGTAACAGCCCCGTAGCCGAAACCTGTCAAGTCTCCAGAGGGTGTTCCCAAGTAGCACGGGACCCGTGAAATCCCGTGTGAATCTGCGAGGACCACCTCGTAAGGCTAAACACTTCCGAACGACCGATAGCGGACTAGTACCGTGAGGGAAAGGTGAAAAGCACCCCGGTGAGGGGAGTGAAATAGTACCTGAAACCATTAGCTTACAAGCAGTCGGAGGGATCACTTGTGATCCTGACGGCCTGCCTTTTGAAGAATGAGCCGACGAGTTATTGGTATGTGGCGAGGTTAAGTCGAGTGACGGAGCCGCAGCGAAAGCGAGTCTTAATAGGGCGTCTAGTCGCATGCCATAGACCCGAAGCCGGGTGATCTATCCATGGACAGGGTGAAGCGAGGGTAAGACCTCGTGGAGGCCCGAACCCACCTAGGTTGAAAACTGGGGGGATGACCTGTGGATAGGGGTGAAAGGCCAAACAAACTCGGCGATAGCTGGTTCTCCCCGAAATAGCTTTAGGGCTAGCGTTGTATGTTCCGCATTGGGGGTAGAGCACTGATTGGATAAGGGGGCCTACAAGCTTACCGACCCCAGTCAAACTCCGAATCCCAATGCGCCAAGTACGGCAGTCAGACCATGGGGGATAAGCTTCATGGTCGAAAGGGAAACAGCCCAGATCGTCAGCTAAGGTCCCAAAGTCAGAACTAAGTGGGAAACGATGTGGAGTTGCTCAAACAGCCAGGAGGTTGGCTTAGAAGCAGCCATTCCTTTAAAGAGTGCGTAACAGCTCACTGGTCGAGTGATTCCGCGCGGAAAATGTAACGGGGCTC
>JAIVWI010000112.1:0-10273 GCA_048636595.1 Oceanospirillum sp.
GCTTTCTTGACGGCGCGCATCAATTCCTGGATGCCCGAACCATGCAATGCCGACAGGGTGACCCTCTGGGCCCAGGTGACATACTGCAGGCGCCTGTCGAGTTCACTTTTTACCTGTTTCCGGTGATCCGGATCGAGCCCGTCCCATTTGTTCAGCGCGATCACCATGGCCCTGCCCTGCGTCAGCACATGGCCCAGCAAAGTCGTATCCTGGTCGGTCAGTCCTTCGCTGGCGTCCAGCATCAAGACCACAACGTGGGCCCGTTCAATCGCTTGTAATGCTTTGATGGTGCTGAATTTCTCCACCACATCGCTAATTCTCGAACGGCGGCGAACGCCGGCCGTATCGATCAGCTCGTATTGCTGACCATCCCTTTCAAGCATCACGCTTATCGTGTCGCGGGTCGTGCCGGGTTGATCGAAGGCCATGACCCGTTCCTCGCCCAGCAAGCGGTTGACCAGCGTGGACTTGCCGACATTCGGTCTGCCAATAATGGCCAGCCGCAGCCGGTCAGTGTATTCCTCTGGCTCTTCGGATTCCGCCTGTTCCGGCAGGATGGAATCAACGGCCTTCATCATCGCGTCCAGTCCACGGCGGTGAGTAGCTGTAACCGGGAGTAAATCGCCCATACCCAGGCTGGCAAAATCCGCCAGCGCCGTTTCGATTTCCATACCATCAACCTTGTTGGCGACCATCAGCACGCGTTTCGAAGCGCGCCGCAAAACCGATGCGATTTCCTCATCTTCTGCCATCAGGCCGTCACGGGCACTGACGATGAAAAGCACCAGTTCTGCTTCATCGATGGCCTGGTGTACCTGCTGTGCCGTGAGATAATCAATGCCTTCGGCATTACTGATGAGCCCCCCGGTATCGACCAGCAGACACGGCTGGCGGCCGACCCTGGAAATACCGTACTGACGATCGCGCGTAACACCCGGCATATCTGCAACCAGGGCGTCACGGGTCCGGGTCAGGGCATTGAACAGGGTTGATTTCCCTACATTCGGGCGACCAACGATGGCGACTACCGGTAACACGACAGAATTCTCTCAGTGAGTTCCTATAAAGCCGCGCCTGCGCGATAGGCGACCAGATTGCCTTTATGCGTCAGCACGAAAAGAGTGGTGCCAACGGTCAGCGGGGCAGAGGCGAACCCCTTTTTGCCCGCTCTCTGCCGGGCGACAAATTCCCCGCTGGAGGTATCGAGCCAGTGCAGGTAGCCCTCCTTGTCTCCAACCACGACGAATTTCCCGTAAAAGGCTGGCCGGGTCAGGCCGCGGTTGCTGAGCTGATCCTGTTTCCACAGGGTCGACCCATTTCTCCGGTCGAGCAGCCAGAGATCGCCGTTGCTTTCACTGATGCCGAGGTTGGTGCGGTCAACCTGAATACCGGTCGCCGATGAAATGTCCTTGAACCAGAGCAGGCGGCCGGAATCCGCGGCCAGCGAGACAACATGGGTCTTGTAACTGGAAACAATCAAATCGCCTGCCACGATGACCATTTGCTGCCCGACGTCAGCCAGGCGTTCCAGCTCAGTGCGGCCTTCCGGTGAAATAATGGACTGGGTCCAGAGCAAGGATCCGTCATCCAGATGCAGGGTCGCAACGCTGCCATCGTCATAACCGACGAAAACAACTCCTCCCCTGACCAACAAATTGGCATTGCCCCGCAGGGTCAGCAACGGGACACTGTGGTCATAGATCCAGACCCGGGCTCCATTATCTGTATTCAGGCCAAAGACCCGGCCATCAATACAGCGCACGACCACGATGCCATCAGCCGCAACCGGCGGAACCAGCACCTCGGACGACACCTGGGCATTCCACAGTTCATCACCATTGTTCCTGTCGAATGCGACCACACGGCCCTCGATGGTCCCCATGTATATGTGAGTATCATCGACACCCGGACCGCCGGAAAACGTTTGCTTGGTTTTCAGCTCCCAGTTTTTACGTCCGTTTTCCGCATTCACGGAAAGCAGGTTGCCCTTGTAATCCGCCGCAAACAGGGTCCCGGAGGAATAGAACGGCCCCATGCTGAGACCTTGTTTTCCCATGCCGTCGCCAACTTGCGTTGACCAGACTTTTCCAACCTTGAGCGTCGAATCGAAATCGACCAGGGGAGCGGGATCTCCTACTTCGTCATCACCCCAGCTTTTAATCCAGCTGCACCCGGGCAGGGCCAGCGATACCAGGAAAATTACAAGCAGGAGTTTTCTCACGACTCGCTTCCACCATCCGGAATACCGGCCCCCAGTGATTCCAGTTTAAGCACCAGGGTGGCACGGTCACCCTCGCCCGCCTCGAGCGTATCCAGTGCTTCCTGGTAGGCCACGATGGATTCGTCCACATTCCCTTGCGCCTGGTAAATATCGCCGCGGATTTCTGCGTAGCGGGATTCAAAACCAGTGATATTGCTTTCGGCCTGCAACACCGCCAGTGCCTCGTCTGTTGAACCCTGTTCTAACAGTACCCGGGCAAGACGCGCCCTTGCAATGACAGCCAATGCCTTGGGATAACCGTCCTCCATGACGGATTCATACAGGCCGATTGCCAGGTCCGCCTGATTGCCATCCAGGCGGGCACGGGCCATTTGCAATGCCGCCATCGACGTATACGGCGATCGTGAATAATTGTCCTGCAGATTCTGAAAATTGGACATTGCTGCATCCAGTTGCCCTTCCGTCAACAACTCGGCCATGACCTCGAATTCCGCGGAAGCCTGCTGCCTGTTGCTTTCCTGCCAGCTTTGCCATTGTTTGAAGCCAAACAATCCGCCGAAGGCAATAACCAGCCCCATGACAATCGCACTGCCATTTTCGCTTAGCCACTTTTTGACTACTTCACCCTGTTCTTTAGGGTCGTAAATTTCAACCATGGTAATTTCTCAATAATTCGGTGTTCAGATTGCTTCCGGGAAATTGAATTTTATTAATATTTCCCGGTCCCGTTCGGTATTGTGTTGATAAAGGCCGCATATTCTAAAAGCATTGAGGGTAATCGAACAGTTAAATTTATCAGCCCAGTCAATTTAGAGCTAAATTCAGCTCATCATCCAGGCCTGCAACCATGGTGCAATCTCATCCAGGCCAAGCTGTTTTTGTCCGGAGTCATCGCGCAGATGCTTGATCGTCACTGCACCCCGCTGTAATTCATCTTCGCCCAGAACCAGCGCCAGGGCGGCTCCGCTACGATCCGCCCGCTTGAACTGGGATTTGAAACTGCCGCCCCCGAGGTTTATCTGCACACGGATACCGTCAACTTTTTGCCTCAGGTGTTCCGCCAGTTGCATTCCACGTTCGGTCGTGCCCTCACCTGCCATTACAAGGTACACATGTGGCGCCAGGCGGGGGGATGGTGACTGCGCTCGCATCAACTCCACCAATCGTTCCTTCCCCATGGCAAATCCGACCCCGGGCCAGGGCTTGCCGCCCTGGATCTCCACCAGGCCATCGTAGCGTCCGCCGGCACAGATCGTACCCTGGGCGCCCAGTTCATCCGTTATCCACTCGAATACCGTGTGGCTGTAGTAATCCAGGCCACGCACCAGCCGTGGATTAACGATGTAGGGAACCTCCAGTGCGTCCAGAAGACTCCTGAACTCATCAAAATGCTGCATCGAGTCCGGCCCCAGGTGATCCTCCAGGGTGGGGGCATCGTGCAAAAGTTCCTGCATGGCGGGGTTCTTGCTGTCCATGATCCTCATGGGATTGCGATCCAGCCGCCTGGTGCTGTCTTCATCCAGCTGCTCTTTCCGGCTGGACAGGAATGCGTGGAGCTCATCACGAAAACTGGCCCGCTCAAGGGATGTGCCCAGTGTATTGATCTCCAGCCGCAGGTCTTTCAATCCCAGTGCCTGCCACAATCGCTGGCACATCACCTGGAGTTCTGCGTCAATGTCCGGGCCGCTTGCCCCGAATACCTCCACGCCAAACTGGTTAAATTGCCGGGTGCGTCCCTTCTGGGGGCGCTCGCGTCGAAACATGGAACCCTCGTACCACAAACGAAGCGGGGCAGCGTACAACAACCCATTTTGCAGGACAGCCCGCACGACTCCGGCTGTGCCTTCCGGGCGCAGGCTGAGCAGCGCACCATTGCGGTCTTCGAAGGAGTACATCTCTTTTTCCACCACATCGGTGGCATCTCCGATGGCGCGGGCGAATAATTCGGTTTTTTCTACCACGGGAACACGGATTTCATCGTACCCGTAGCTTGCAAATACGTCTTTGGCGATTCGCTCAAGCCGCTGCCAGGCCGGCAGTTCGGAGGGTAGAATGTCATGCATTCCGCGAATTGAATTGATGGTTGAGCTCATTTTGCGGGACTTTAGCGGTTGACGCTTTCAGCCTGCTGATCAGACCGGGTCATTAACTGCCCCCCCAGTGTTATTCGCGCCACATTTCCGCGCGTATGGGCTGCCAGGTCCACTTCCTGGCCATTGAACCAGACTTCAACTGCAGAAGCACGGCCCAGCATGACACTGAATGGCGCCTTGCCACGATATTCGCGGCTCGTCCCGGCACGCAGCAGATCCATTTCCAGGTGCAGGCCGGCCGCATCCAGAACTTCTATCCAGGTATCGGCTGAAGTCTCGATTTTCAGATGCTGTGTGTCACCAACCAGAACCGCTGACTGCCCTTTATCGCCGTTGATAGCTGGTGACGACTGCCCGCTTGCCGGGCTGCCGGTGTCATACCCTGCCAGCCCTTCTCCGGCCAGGCCCTCTTCCGCCAACCCTTCCTCCTCCATATTAAGCAACTCTACTGAAGCCATGGAGGCATTCAGGTGAGTGCTGCTCTGGGAATACCGGACGGCTTCGTGTGTGAACTGCCACGCCAGCGTGGCGACAAGGGCCGACGCGACAAGGTAGCTGGTTGCCTTGAGCCATTTGTCCGCATCGCGCTGTCTGGGCCTGACTTCGAAAACGGATCGCACGTCCGGTTCCACACCGCTAACGTGCTCCATCTGCCGGTCGATTTTTTGCGGGTCGATTCCCAGGAAAAGCGCATAATGCCGAATGTGGCCGCGCAGGTAAACGGATGGGATTTCACCGGTTTGACTGGATTCTATGGCTTCCAGTACGGTGAGCTTGATTTTCGATTGTGCTGCCGCCTGTTCGACAGTGAGACCCTTCTTTATTCTTTCATGCCGGAGGATGTCTCCCGGCATCAAGGGTATCAATTCTTTTTGGTGGGTCATTCCTATTCCTGGCCGGTTACCCAGCGTGCCTGGCTGGAATCGGGAAATAGCGAAAGCAGTTCCACGCGATAACGGTTTGCCGATTTGGCATCACCGAGCTTGGATTCGATCCGGTAACCCAGGAGCAGGCTATTCTCATCCCATGCACCTACAGACCCGAAACGCTGAAGAAACGCCCTCGCACGCAAATAATTCCCCGTCTGATAATTGACATCCGCCATGGAAATTAACGCCGACGGCATCTTATCGTTATATCCGAGTGATTGTCTCAAAAATACATCTGCTTTGTCCAGATCACCTTCTGCAAGCGCACAATTCCCGGCATTCAGATAAGCAACTTCCGGTGTCTTGTAAAAGGGATCCTTTACGGCTTTCAGGAAATACTGGTCGGCCCCCTTGCCCTTACCGACACCACACAGGAAAGCGCCATAGTTATTATTGATGTCCCCGTCATCGGGATCATATTTCAATGCCTCTGCGTATTCCTTTTCAGCCAGATCCAACTCACCAATTGTTTCGTACAATATACCCAGCACAGTGTGCGCCGGTGCATAGGTATTGTCGTAAGCCACCGCTCTTTTCAACTTTTCCAGGGCAATTTCATACTGTTCACGCTGGATGTATCCCTGTCCAAGGGCAGTATTCGTTTCCGCGGCTTTGCGATTATCGCTCTCTTCGTCTACCGGCCCCGGCGTTGATGTGCAGGCAGTAAGCAGGAGAACCAATACCAGTAATGCTATTCTCATTTTCATTCGTACCCCAATTATCTGTTGGCAATCATTTGTTGGCGAATTCTTTCACTTCGACGGGTGCGGTCCAGGACTTTTCCGACCAATTGACCACAGGCGGCATCAATATCGTCGCCACGGGTTTTTCTGACGATTGCAATCAGGCCGCCTTCCATGACAATTTCCTGAAAGCGCCTGATGTTCTCATCCGATGAGCAGCGGAACCGGGTGCCCGGAAACGGGTTGAACGGAATGAGATTCAGTTTGCTGGGAAGGCGTCTGAGCAGTTTGACCAGTTTCCGGGCATGTTCCGGGTGATCATTGATTCCGTCGATCAGCGTGTATTCGAAGGTGACTGTGCGCTTGTGTTTGCCAGAGACATAATCAGCACAACTGCGCATCAGTTCCGCGATTGGGTATTTTTTGTTAAGCGGCACCAGTTTTTCCCTTAAATCATCAATCGGTGCGTGCAGGGAAACAGCCAATGCAACATCAATGGTGTCGCGCAGCCGCTCTATGCCGGGCACCAGGCCGGCCGTTGACAAAGTCACCCGCCGGGCCGCCAGGCCATACCCAAGGTCATGACGCAACAGTGACAATGCGGATACCACGGCATCAAAATTCAACAGGGGTTCTCCCATCCCCATCAGGACGACGTTGGTAATGCGGCGGCGTCCATTCCTTTCGTGCCCCAGGGCTTGTGCAGCCAGCCAAACCTGGCCGATGATCTCCCCGGCAGTCAGGTTCCGGCTGAAGCCCTGCGCCCCGGTGGAACAAAAAGTGCAATTCAAAGCACAGCCAACCTGGGACGAAATACACAGGGTGCCGCGGTTGGTTTCCGGGATAAAAACCGTTTCAACGGCGTTTCCACCACCGAATCCCATCAGCCATTTACAGGTCCCATCCACCGAAGTCTGGGTCTTCAGAATCCGGGGGGGGTCAATTTCCGCGATCAACTTCAACCGGTGACGGAGGTCCTTGCCCAGGTTGGTCATCTGGTCAAAATCAGTGACACCCTGGTGATAAATCCATTTCATCACCTGCTCAGCGCGAAATGGCTTTTCGCCAATGGATTGAAAAAACTCCCTGAGCCCGGTTTCATCCAGGTCAAACAGGTTGATGCGAGTTTCAATTGCCGGCACGAGAGTTTTCCAGGGCTATCGCGAATAGACGTCTGCAGCCGAAAAGAAGCAGGCAATTTCTATTTCTGCCGTTTCCGGTGCGTCTGAACCGTGGACCGCGTTGGCCTCGATGCTGCGTGCAAAATCCGCCCGTATGGTGCCCGGTGCGGCTTCGATGGGGTTGGTTGCTCCCATCAGCTCCCGGTTACGCGAGATAGCGTTCTCGCCTTCAAGCACCTGGATCATGACCGGACCAGAGGTCATGAACTCGACCAGGGCTGTAAAGAATGGCCGTTCGCGGTGTACAGCATAAAACTCTTCGGCTTCATCGCGGGTCAAATGCTTCATTTTTGCCGCGACGATCTTGAGGCCGGCCTGCTCAAAACGGCTGTATATTTCACCAATGACGTCTTTCGCCACTGCATCCGGCTTTATAATGGAAAGCGCTCTCTCGACTGCCACTTAAAAACTCCTTATATCTATATGTTTATATTGATAATTCATGAAATCAACCATCAATACCTGCTACGATATCTAAACAGGTGAATTTTACGGGCAAGTCTGGTGGCGCGCAATGTGCAGGTTAAATTCTTGACCCCCGCTTCCCTGCAAATTTATGATGGAATGCAAAACTATCGATAACAATGGGTAATGCGAAAACACTCGCATAAAATAATCGCTAGAATAAAAATACCCAAACGAGGCCATGAATGGAAATTCTGTACCTTTTGATCCTGCTGCTTACCGTCATTGTGCTGGCGTATAAGCGAGTACCTCTGCTGGTGGCGATGGCCATCATGGTCGGCCTTACCGTATTCTGGACCGAATTGCGACACCTGATCTATGTTCCTGGCTGGTTTCGTTTCGCCAATGGCATCGTGGCGGTTATCCTGATCGGTTTTTCGATCAAACCGTCCCGCCGTTTGCTCATCAGCGACCGGCTGTATGGCTGGTTCAGAAAGTCTTTGCCCAGGATGTCGACTACCGAACGAGAAGCACTCGATGCCGGTACCGTGTGGTGGGATGCGGAGATTTTCTCTGGCCGGCCGCGCTGGAAAAAGTTGTTAAAGACGCCACCGCCGCAACTCAGCGAGCGGGAACAGAAATTCCTGGATGGGCCGGTAGAAGAACTGTGCCGCATGCTCGATGACTGGGAAATTTGCGACAAACACAAAAAATTGCCGGACAACATCTGGGCCTTCATTCGTGAACACCGCATGCTCGGCATGATCATTCCGGAACAGTACGGAGGGCTGGAGTTTTCCGCCCAGGCCCATTCTGCGGTGGTCATGAAACTGGCCAGCCGCAACCTGACCGCTGCCATCACCGTGATGGTGCCAAACTCGCTGGGGCCGGGTGAATTGTTACTCCATTACGGCACCGAACAGCAAAAAGACCACTACCTGCCCCGCCTGGCCCGGGGAGAAGAAATTCCCTGTTTCGCCCTCACCTCAATTTCAGCAGGCTCCGATGCGGCGAGCATGGAGGATGTCGGCATCGTCTGCAAAGGCGAGCACCAGGGCCGGGAAGTCCTGGGATTAAGACTGACCTGGAACAAGCGTTACATCACGCTGGCGCCGGTGGCAACTCTTCTGGGCCTGGCATTCAAGACCCGGGACCCAGATGGTTTGCTGGGGCAAGAACAGGAACTGGGAATCACCTGCGCGCTGATCCCCACCGATACCCCGGGGGTCAAAATCGGCAACCGGCACATGCCCGTCGGGGCAGTTTTCCAGAATGGACCGACGCAGGGAGAGGACGTATTCATCCCGATGGAGTGGGTCATCGGCGGACAGGAGCGGATCGGCCAGGGCTGGCGCATGCTGATGCAAAGCCTGGCGGCCGGACGGGCCATTTCATTGCCGGCCCTGGGGACCGCTGCCGGCAAGATGGCTGCATTGTTGTCTGGCGCTTACGCGCGTATCCGCAAACAGTTCAATATCCCCATCGGCGAATTCGAAGGAATTGAAGAGCCGCTGGCGAGAATTGGCGGCCGGACCTACCGCATGGACTCTGCCCGCCTGCTGACCCTGGTTGCACTGGACCAGGGCGAACGCCCGAGCGTGTTGTCAGCCATTCTCAAGTACCAACTCACCGAGGGTAATCGCCAGTGCATCAACGATGCCATGGACATTCACGGCGGGAAAGGAATCATCACCGGGCCGCGCAACTACCTGGCCCACGCATACCAGGCGCTGCCTATCGCGATCACGGTGGAAGGAGCCAACATACTCACCCGGACGCTTATCATTTTCGGACAGGGGGCAATCCGCGCGCATCCATGGCTGCTGAAGGAAATGAACGCGGTCAATGACCCACGGCCCGGAGCGCGGAAAGCGTTTGACAAGGCCCTGTTTTCCCATGTCGGCCACGTCATCAGCCGCATGGTGCGCAGCCTGATCCTGGGCCTGACGGTAGGATGGGCGACTACCTCACCGGTTCGAGGCCCCACGGCGCGTTATTTCCGCCAAATGACGCGCATGTGCGCTGCTTTCAGTTTCACCTCTGACCTGGTGCTGATCCTGCTTGGCGGCAAGTTCAAATTCAAAGAAAAACTTTCAGGCCGGCTGGCTGATGCCCTGATTCATTTGTACCTCGCCAGCGCGGTTCTGAAGCGCTACGAGGACGACGGCCGGCCGGAGGAAGACCTGCCTTTCGTCTGTTGGGCGATGGATGACAGCCTCTATACCATCCAGCAAAGCCTGCGGGGTGTGCTGGATAATTTCCCGGTTCCAGGTATGGGGCGGCTGGTCAAGTGGATCATTTTTCCGCTGGGTAACCCGTATGCCCCACCATCAGACCGTTTGGGGAAAGCCGTCGCCGGCCTTCTGCTGACGGAAAGCGAAAGCAGGGACCGCCTCACTGCAGGCGTCTACATCTCGGACGAAGACGATGCCACCGGCAAGGTGCATACCGCATTTCACCTGGTCATCAATTCAGCCAATGCTGAAAACGCGGTTGGCAATGCGCTGAAAGAACCCGTCACTTATGCCAATTACAGGGAATTGGTCCAAAAAGCCGTTGAGAGCGGCGTGATCACCGAGGAACAGGCCACCATGGTGCGACTGGCGCAGGAAGCAAGCCGGGCGGTTATAGAAGTGGATGATTTTCCGCGCTCAGTGATTGAAGGCCACGAAGAATCCGCAATCCACCCTGCAGTCAACGAAGATTAAAAATCGCGAGCCAGTCAGAATTTATAACAACGAACCTTGTTCGTGAAAAACGC
>JAIVWI010000113.1:0-10152 GCA_048636595.1 Oceanospirillum sp.
TCGTCGATGCGTTTCAGTTTGGCGGGCAAAAATTCTCCGGTCTCCGGATCGGGGAGTTCGATCATCTCTATTTCAGCGCCATAGGCGGCGAGGATATCGACATTCTGCTGTGTAACCTTGGGATCGATGAGGCAGCGAAAGCGCAAGTCATGGTAGGCGCACACCTGCGCCAGCCCGATGCCGGTATTGCCGGAACTGCATTCTATGATGAGGGTGCTGGAATTGATCTCGCCGGTCTGCAGCGCCCGTTCAACGATGGCGACACTGGCGCGATCCTTGGAACTGCCGCCCGGATTCAGACCTTCCAGCTTCGCGAAGCAGTCGAAATGTGAGGGCTCAAAGATCTTTTCAAGCCGGACGAGTGGCGTTCCGCCAATGGCCCCCAGTATCCCGCCGGCCATCTTGAATCCGTTGTGTTCCTCCTCCGGAGCCGGTCGCGTCGGATGAAATTCGCGGGGGTGTTTCCGGTCCGCGGCGCCGGTCGATCTTTTAAAGGGGATCAAGTCACCGGATCGAGCCATCATTGAATCTCCTGGATTGTCCATGCCTGGGCAGAGTATTAACCGAATAAAATGTCAGGGATGATAGCAGATCAAGCGTCTTTGTCTGCATACACATGCACATCCCGCTGCGGGAAAGGTATGGAAATACCCTCACGGTCAAAGCGCAGTTTGACCTCACGTGTGAGATCCCAGTAAACATCCCAGTAATCCTCGGTTTTTGTCCACGGCCGGACGATAAAATTGACTGATGAATCACCGAGTGTGTGCAGTTTGATCTTCGGTTCCGGGTCTGCAAGCACTTTTTCATGGGCGGATACGATCTCATTCAGTACCCGCTCAGCAAGTTCTATATCGTCGTCATAAGCAATGCCGAATTCCAGGTCGACGCGGCGCTCCTTCTGGGCAGTCACGTTCTTGATCACATCCCCCCATATCTTGCTGTTGGGAACAACCAGGGTCTGGTTATCCAGGGTGAGGATGGTGGTCGAAACCAGGTTCATTTTTCTAACCAGCCCGGATGCGCCTGTGACTTCCACCAAATCACCCACATCAAAAGGCCGGTAGATGAGGATCATTGCGCCTGACGCAAAGTTTCCCAGGCTGTCCTGCAGGGCAAAGCCCACAATAAAGCCTGCAACACCCAGGCCAGCCAGCATTGGGGCCAGAGAAATACCAACTGTTGATAAAGCCATCAAAATACCCAGCGCCATAACCGTGCCGCCCGATGTAGAAACAAGAATGTTCTTCAGCAGTTCCGACATATCCAGCTTGGACCGGTTACTTGCGGCGCGTACCACTCTTTTGGTAATGCGGGACAAGGTTTTGAAAACCAGCAACACCGCAATAAATATCAGGAGCCGGAAAATCAAGTCCGGCGCATTGTCTTTAATGGCTTCCTTCAACGCACCCCAGCTATTCTGAAGCACGGTAAGAACGGCGCTTGAGGAGAAAAAGCTGATCGATATACTGCTGGCTTGCTGCAACATCACTGCCTGGTAACTGGAACTATCCAGCCCAAGGCGGTCAAGCACCTGTATGATGGCCTTCAGCCGCTGAATATTGATGCTGTGCTCGGCATCGAGCTCATTCAATGCCGAGACAATATCAGCATTGTCCGGATCCTGCGACAAGCGCTCTTGCAACTTATTTATGGAGACACTGGAAAACTCGATACGGCCGGCCAGTGTTTCCGCATACAGGTGGACTATTGGATCCAACTGCTCACGCGCTTGTTTTGTCGGCAGACCCAGGTCATCACGACTTTCGAGATGGTTTGCCAATGCCTCATAGTACTTAACGCGGATGGATTCCAGGGTCTGGATATAGGCTTGCATCGCCATGTGCGGCGCACCGCCAAGTTCCGCGAGTTGGGTGTTGTATTCGAGTATGCGCTGCTTGATGTCTTCGATGCGATCGAACAAGGCGCCTTCCGAGGCCGGACCGAATTCTGCAAGCTGTTGCGTCACGGCTTCTCTATGCGGTGAACCTTCGGGTAGCCCGGCCACCTGATTGGCCAGTGTGTCGAAATCTGCCAGTATCCTGAAAACACGTGCATCCATGCGATAAAAAAGCACTTCGCGGTCGGCTTTCTCCGCAGATTCGATTTTGCTGAGCAGCAAGCGAAATTCAACAATATCGCTATCGAGGGTGCTGACCAATGCCTGAATGTCACTGACTTCTTCAATTCCTGTATTCTGCGCCTGTGCGAAAACGGGCAAAATAATAAGGATTAACAAGGCAGAAAATAATTTCATCAAGGTTTTCAACACTAAAACTCCATCTTTGATCGCTTCGCTCTGAACAAGATATAATGACACAGTGTCAGATTTTAAACCTCAATTAATTGACGTCGATTCTATCCTTGGCTCGAGCCCCAGAAAGTCGGATCAAACACGCGCCGCAATCCTGAACGGAGCGCTGGAGTTTCTCTGGACACAGCCGTTTCGGGAGATGACCGTTGCAGAGCTCATGTCAATCACCGGCGTCAGCCGATCGGCCTTCTATCAGTATTTCAGCGACCTGCACGAACTGATGGAGATCTTGCTGCAGGGGGTTGCAGAAGCCATATTTGTGGCCGCGGATCCGTGGTTCAACAGTGAGGGAGACGCCACAGTTTTATTACAGCAATCGCTGACCGGGCTGGTGGAGGTCTGTTACGAACGTGGTCCGATCTTACGGGCAGTGGCGGAAGCATCCACGACCGACGAGCGGCTCGAGCGTGCGTGGGCAGATTTTCTGGCTGAATTTGACGATGCGGTCAGCAACCGGATTGAACAGCACCAAGCGGAGGGACTTATTTCGAAGTTTGATGCCCGCCCGATTGCGATTGCACTCAACCGGCTTGATACTTCGCTGCTCATTCATGCCTTTGGCCGCCACCCGCGAAGCAATCCGGAACCTGTAAGAGAGGCAATCACCCGAATCTGGATGTCAACGCTTTACCAGTCAAGTTACATGGAGAAAACGTGAAAACATTAGCGATAACCACAATTGCCATCGCGGTCGCCACCCTGTTAACAGGCCAGGCGGTATCTGCTGACGTCAGCGACGCAGAATTACAATCCATCCAGACGCCCAATGTAGTCAAAACATCGATCGGCACTCTTGAATTCCTGGACGGCGCCCCACTCCCTGAGACCGCACGGAAAATCTACGACTACCTTGACACCATGCGCGGCGTGGATACCTTCCTGAAAGGCATGCCCGGCGCCTCAGTGCAAGCGCTCATCAAGGGCAACCACAGTCTCGGTGCGGTGGAATGCCACCAGATCATGATCGCGGACGAGTTGCTGAACTCCAAAGCGTACTTTCTTACCGCCAATACCTCCACCATGTATGTCATTCCGACCCTGGACCTGCTACGCGATGGCCCTACGGTCCTGGAGGCGCCTGCAGGAATGCTTGGCGCTTTCAACGATGCCTGGTTTCGTTACATGCAGGACATTGGGCCCGCGGGCCCCGACAAAGGCAAGGGAGGGAAATATCTCGTGCTCCCACCGGGCTACGAGGGTGAGATCCCCGAGGGCTACTTCGTGGTCCAGTCGCAAACTTATGACGTGTGGGTCTTTATGCGTGCCTCGATCGCAAATGGCCTTGAAGCTGCCGCCAAAAACGTGAAGGACAACCTCAAGGTTTATCCACTGTCAAAGAAAGACAATCCGCCGAAGATGGAATTCATTAGTGGCTCCGGGATCGAGTTCAACACGATCCACGCCAACAACTACACCTTCTACGAGCATCTCAACGAGATCATCCAGAAAGAACCTCTGGACATGCTCGATCCGGAAACGCGTGGTCTGTTCGCCTCGATTGGTATGGCAAAGGGCAAGCCCTTTGCACCTGATGCCCGCATGAAGAAGATACTGACCGACGCAGTGGCGATTGCAAATGCCACGGCCCGTTCAATCGTCTGGTACCCACGCACCGATGGGACCATGGAGGGTATTCGGATCTACCCGGACACCGACAGTGCCTGGGTAATGGCCTGGGTGGATAAAAATGTCTTCTTCAATGGCAAGGATGGCAAGACCATGAACTCCGACGCCCGGGTTATGTTCCATTACCCATATACCGCCGTCACGCCGGCCATGGCTGTGAGCAGGGCCGGCGCTGGTTCTGACTACGGCATCGCCTTTGTCGATTCTGAGAAATTGCCTTTTGACGGATCGAAGACCTACAGGCTTCACCTTCCACCCAATCCTCCGGCGAAAGACTTCTGGGCACTGACGATGTATGACAACCAGACGAGGTCCCAGCTTCAAACCAGCCAGCTTTTCCCCACAGTTGGCAGTCAAAGCGAAGGAATCAGGAAGAACAAAGACGGCTCTTACGACATCTATTTTGGCCCCAGGGCCCCGCAGGGATTCGAGAACAACTGGCTCGAAACCATTCCCGGGAAAAGCTGGTTTGTAGCGCTGCGCTTATACGGTCCGCTTGAACCGTGGATCGAAAAAACCTGGAGGCCCGGTGAAATTGAACTCGCTGAATAGAATCAAATGAGTGAAGCAGTCATCCTGGAGTCAGAGATTACCTGTCCTGAATGTGGTCACAGGGAAACCGAGACCATGCCAACGGATGCCTGCCAGTGGTTTTACGATTGCAAAGCCTGCGGCGCCCTGCTCAAACCCAAAAAAGGCGACTGCTGCGTATTTTGTTCCTACGGCACCGTTGCCTGTCCGCCGATCCAGCAGGGCGACCGTTTCTGCTGTTAGCCCGCTTGCGGCCGACAGGCTGGTCGCGCCCAAGGACGCTCTCACATTTAGCTATGGTTTTTGAAGGGCGGGCTAGGCCCTGGTTTTTTCCACCCCGGAACAAAAGCGCTCAGTCCAGTCGGTCGATGGGTGCAGGGCGATAAAATCATTGATGAAGTTCTGCAGAGCATGTTCTGGCTGAGCTTGCTGGCTGCCCATGCCTTCAACCAGTCGTTTCATCTGGTAGGCCATGCGTGCTTTTTTGTCCCCGGCGGGTGACTCGATTTCGCCGAAGATTTCCAGGGCGATGCAGGCTTCCCGCAACTGCTCTTCATTTCCTTCAGCAGGACCTTGTTGCCAAAAGGTTTCCAGTGCTTCTGTATCGATGCCCTTTGGCAGTCCACCTTCTTTTGCCCACAGGCTGGTGGCGGTGTCCTCATCCGTAGCTTTCAGTGCGCAAGCTTTTATTCTTCCCAGCAGGTATTGCCATTGAGCCTGTTCCTGGCGAGCCCGGATATCAATAGCTATATCCCGGGCCTGGCTCTCGAAGTTCTGGAAATCCTTGCCCAGGCGCTGCTGGACGCCGCGGGGCAGCTCGATTTCGCGGAACTGCTGTTTCAGTTCTAACAAGTCTTTCTTCAGGTGCAAACGCTGTGCATCATCCGAATCCAGTAGTGCCCTGGCCTGGTCGCGCAGGGATTCAGCTTGTTTTACGCAGGCATCAATTTCGGCAGAGTGTTGATTACGTTGTTGGTCAAGACGGGCGAATACCGCATCACAGGCCGCGCGAAATTTCTTCCACAGTTTGCGGTCGACACCTACCGGTGTCATGCCGATCTCCTTCCAGTCGCGCTGGATTCTCTTGGCCTTGTCAATGGCTTGTTGCAGGTCCTCCAGTTCGGCCAATTCCTGCGCGCGGGTCACCAACTCTTCTTTAAGGGCGATGTTACGTCCGTATTCTTCCTTGATGTGGCTATATATCTTGTCGCAAATTTTCCGGAATGCCTTTTGGCTTTTTCTCTCGCCCTTCTGGTCCACCGGTTTGATATTCCGGAAAGCCTCCCGGGCCGTATCCAGGGTTTTCTGAACCAGGCGCCAGTCCGGCGCTTTGCCGGGTTCCGTATCCCCGGGCTCTTCATCCCCGGACTCCCCATCTTCAGAGTGAGTATTTTCGGCATGAGGCCAGGCCATTTTGTCTTCGTAGTCTCTTAGTTGTGCAACCAGTTGCATGCGGATTTTGAAATTCTCCCGCCGCAATTCGGCCTGTAGTGCAAAGGCCGCCTTGCAGGGCTCATAGGCTTCGTCAGCGGCAGTTTTGAATTCGTTCCACAGTTCCTGATCGCGCGCACGGGGCAGGGGGCCGAGTTGTTTCCATTCATCCTGCAGGGATTTGATTTTCGCGGCGAGAGTCTCAGCTTTTTCCTCGCTCCCGACCAGGGTTTTCATACTGGCGCAAAGCTCCACTTTCTTGGGTTCGATGGCAAAACCCTGCCAGTCGTGAACAACGTTCAGACGGGCGGCCAGCGGCTTTAATTCCTGTTCGAAGTGTTGCCGCTGCTTCGGCGCCAGTGATTTGAGGCGCTTTCTGGTCTTGTTGAGCGCCCGGTCCGCGTCTTTACTGTGGTCCTGGTCCAGCGCTTTACGCAGCTGATCAAGCTTGGTCTGCGCACGCCCGATATGCTTCTCCTGCGCCTTTTCCAGGGTGCTGATCTGCGTGTTCAGCTGGGCTAATGCCTGCTGCAGTTGGGTTATTTTGGGAGGTAAAGTAGCCAGCTGTGACTCGGGCCAGGGCAGGGAGGCTATGAGTTTTTTCATGCGCTCGATTAGCCGCTGCAAGGACTGGTAGTCGGAGGGATCGGCGCTTTGCGCTTCACGCAGAATTTTTTCCAGCCTGGCTTTCCTGTCGACCAGGCTTTTTGCGGTCCCCGACAAGGACCGCCAGCGCTTGAGGTACTTCTGCAAAGCCCGTGATTGTTCCGGGGAACAAGGAGTAATTTCTGTTGCCGCCTGCCAGCGTTTTTCAATGTCATCCAGAACACCGGCCAGTTGCGTGATGGCCGCAAGATCATCGGGTGCAGACGTTGCCGCGTCGATTTGCTCCAGTTCAACGATGATAAGCCGGAACGCCTGGTTTGCATCCGCTTGTTCAGTCTGTCTTTGTTCATCAGCGGCCAGGGCGTCGGACAGCCGGGACAGCCGGTCCGAGCAGATAGCCAGGTCGTGTTGAATTTGTTCCTTCTGCGCGGGTTCTGCCCAATCTTCGACTTTCTGCCATTGGCGTTCCAGCAATTGGTAGCGGCCCTTGTATTCCGGTGAATCAACAGCCTTGGCCAGTTCCTGTGCTTTTTGGGTCAGCTGCAGAATTTTCTCCTTTCGTTCCGCTTCTGTCCTTTGTACGGAATGGTGTTCATCGAGCAGGGTCTTGCAATGGCGATACACGGCTTTGTCGTGGCCCCGGGCATGATGAATAAGCTTGTCCAGCAATTCGATGTCCTGGATGCCCTGTGCCGCGTGCAAGCGTACTTTCGCCAGGGTATGGTTGCTCGCGATATCCAAACGATGTTCATCGTTCCTGACCTGGGCGATCGCAGCCGCAAGCAGTTCCGGATCATCGGTGAGACCTGCGATTTTTACCAGGATGACGTCGTCGTTGATGGTGGCAAGCCGGTCCGGGTCGGGCAGCAATTGCTGCAGGCGCTGGGTTCTGGCCAGTTGCTGCAAGGCTCCGGGCAGGGTGTCGATCAGCGTGTCCAGGGTATCCGGGCTGGTAATACGGGACAGGGCACTGGCCTGCACGGTGAAATCGGAATCCGTTTTGACCAGATCCAGGAGCACGTCCTGATCATCCAGTTGGCCAACTGCATTCCTGCGAACCTCTGGATCTTTGTGTTGCCAGCTGGGGCGGTTGAGCGAGTCAAACAACGACATCGAAATAATTCCTGAAATTATTTAACAAAACTGTACCGCTATTTTACAGCGAAAGAAAAGAGAAAGATCGAAAAGTGTCTTGGGGAATCAGGCCTGGGACATTTTACTGTCCTGAAGGCAGCTTGTAAGGAGTGATTTTTCTGGTGGGGGCTCCAGCGGAGCGGTGGTTGTGGTTCCTTCGGGAATTTTTTGACAATCAGTTCTGGTTCAGACCGAAGCGGGTTTTTGTGCGCTGGAGCCATGAAGTTGTAGCTGCCGGTTCCGGAACCTGGAAATCATCGTTTGCCGCTGCTTGCCTGGAAGGATCAATGACTGCGCCAATCATTCCGAGTGAATCGCTGGGGAAAGTCAGGATTTGGTAACAGGAAGCAGTGCCCTGGCCCACGATGTTTCTAAGCTTCTGCGTTTCAAATATCGTTAATCTCAAATTTGTCTGTGTCATTTTACCGCTTCCCTGTTGGTGAATTACTTCCTGTAGCCTTGATTTCAATTCAGTGTTTCCACTACTACACATGCATGATGCGTGCCAAATTATCCCCTGACGCGAAGTTCCTGGAAAAATCCTTATATAACAAACGTATAATACAAACTACTTTTTGGAAAATTGTAGGCAATCAGTGCTTTTTCCGGCAATGGTGACCAGATTCGACAAGCAATGCCAAAAATTGTCACCCCACAGAAACAGAGTCGATACAAAATGACATGGGTGAGTTCATTGACAGGCAGCTTGTGGTAATTTTGCAGTGTTAACCTGTATACAGCATGAGTTGCCAGAATGGTTTCTTTATCTCATTAAAACTCATGCATTATATGGGTTAAGTGTGTAACACATTGAATAAACATATAAATAATGGTTAAAAATGCAGGTTAACGGCACTTCATACAGGTCTGTTTGGCTAAACGATGACTGCTGGTCGGTCGATATCATCGACCAGACCTACCTGCCGCATGAGTTTGTGATCCGGACGCTCAGGAGCATGGAAGAGGCGGCCGAAGCCATTTCGACCATGCGGGTGCGCGGCGCACCCCTGATCGGGGCGACGGCGGCCTATGGCGTGGCGCTGGCGATGCGGGAGCGGGCTGATGATGATTCACTGGCTGCTGCCTGTTCGCGCTTGCTTGAAACCCGGCCGACCGCGATCAACCTGCGATGGGCGCTGGACCGGCTGAAAACGGCGTTGGATCCTCTGTTGCCGGAAGAACGGTGTCCGGTGGCCTACTTGATGGCCCGGGACATCTGCGACGAGGATGTTGAAATCAACAACCGGATGGGTGAACTTGGCCTGAAATTGATTCGCGGCTTATGGGAGCAGCGCAGATATGACACGGATACCTTGCATATTCTCACTCACTGCAATGCGGGTTGGCTCGCCACGGTTGACTGGGGCACCGCGCTGGCGCCCATTTACAAAGCGCACGACATGGGCATTCCTGTCCATGTATGGGTGGATGAAACCCGGCCACGCAACCAGGGTGCGGCGCTGACGGCCTGGGAACTACAGGCCCACGGTGTGCCACACGACGTAATCGTCGACAACGCGGGCGGTCACCTGATGCAGAATGGTTTGGTTGACCTTTGCCTGACTGGCACGGACCGCACAGCGCGCAACGGCGATGTCTGCAACAAGATTGGCACTTACCTCAAAGCGCTGGCCGCGCATGACAACGAGGTGCCTTTTTACGTGTGCCTGCCCAGCCCGACCATTGACTGGAGCATGGCCGACGGTGTCGCTGGTATCCCTATCGAGGAGCGGAACGCTGGCGAGGTGACGCAAGTATCCGGCAAGACAGCGACGGGTGAAATGGCTGCGGTTCAGGTAACGCCGGATGGTGTCACAGCTCGCAATTTTGCCTTCGATGTGACCCCTGCGAGGCTGGTCACAGGCCTGATCACCGAGCGGGGCATTTGCCCGGCCAGCGAGGCGGGACTTGAATCGCTGTTTCCCGAACACAGGGCAGGGGTGTCATGAGCAAGGAATTGCGTGAACAGCTGATCGAAACTGCGGTCGCGATGAATGCGAGCGGCATTAATCAGGGCACTTCGGGCAATCTGAGCGTACGCATGGACGGCGGTTTCCTGATCACGCCTTCCGGAATGAATTACGCTGAATTGGCCCCCGAAGACATCGTGGCGATGAATCTCAAGGGCGAGTGGGGGGGCTCAATCAAACCCTCCAGCGAATGGCGTTTCCACCGGGATATCTACCGCCACAGGGCAGACGCACGGGCCATCCTGCATGCACATCCCGTTTTCTGCGCCACGCTGGCCTGCCTGGGCAGGCCCATTCCCGCCTTTCATTACATGGTGGCCGTCGCCGGTGGCAGGGACATCCGCTGTGCTGCATACGCGACGTTTGGCACGCAGGAGCTTTCCGATCACGTGCTGAGCGCATTAACTGACCGCAAGGCCTGCCTGATGGCGAATCATGGCCTGGTGTGCCTGGAGCAGGATCTGCCGCGGGCGCTGGCGCTGGCGATTGAAATCGAGCAACTGGCGCAGGTGTATCAACAGTGCCTGGCGTTGGGGGAGC
>JAIVWI010000114.1:0-9996 GCA_048636595.1 Oceanospirillum sp.
TTTCCACCTGGTTCAGCTTACTGAGGTCCAGTTTCAGGCGCTCGGGAGATGCAGCCGAATCGACAATCCGGTCCACGGTTGTCACGTTTCCGAGCCTGGCCAGCAGGGGCTGCAATTCCTTGCCGAGTTGTCCTGATGCGCCGGTGAGCAGAATCTTCATACTGTAATGCAGGGCAGACTTTCGATGGGGACATCCCTGAGCCTGGGAGCCGTGCGGTCTCTTTCCGACAGGCTTTCCGGCTCGAGCGGCCATTCGATCCCGATGTCCGGATCGTTCCAGGCGATCCCGGCGTCACATTTCGCATTGAACTCCGTCGTACACAGGTAAGACAGCAATGCGCTGTCCCCCATGACGCAAAAACCGTGGGCAAAGCCTTCGGGAACATACAACTGGCGGTGGTTGGCAGCCGACAGTTCAATACCGGCCCACTGGCCGAAGGTGGGTGAATCACTGCGAATATCGACAGCCACATCGAACGCCCGCCCCTCCAGCACTGAAACCAGCTTGCCCTGGGCGCAGGGATGTTGATAGTGCAGCCCGCGAATAACACCTGCGGCTGAACGCGAGATATTGGACTGCACAAAATGATCGGGTAAACCACAGGCGCCATAGCGATCGGCATTCCACGTTTCCATGAAAAATCCACGGCTGTCACCATGCACCACGGGTTCTACGATCACCAAACCCGGAATCCCTGTCTCGATCAGTTTCACAAGTGCTCCTTCAAGGTCCCCGGCTCAACAAGTCAATCAGGTATTCGCCGTAACCGCTCTTTTTCAGTGGCTCCGCCAGGCGCCTGATCTGCTCTTCATCGATCCAGTCCTGCAGGAAGGCAATTTCCTCGGGGCATGCGATTTTCAGGCCTTGCCGGGCTTCGATCGTTTCGATGAAGCTGGATGCCTGTTGTAAAGACTCATGGGTCCCGGTGTCGAGCCAGGCAAACCCACGGCCCAGGCGCTCCAGGGAGAGACTTCCATCGTCCAGGAAACAGCGGTTCAGGTCGGTGATTTCCAGTTCACCTCGAGCAGAAGGCTCCAGCTTGCGGGCAAACTCGCTGGCCCTGTGGTCGTAAAAATACAAACCGGTAACGGCGTAATTCGAGCGCGGTACAGCCGGTTTTTCCTCGATGCTGATGACGCGCTGGGCTTCGTCAGTTTCCACCACGCCATAGCGTTCCGGATCCCGCACCCAATAGCCAAAAACCGTCGCACCGTCCAGTCGCCGGTCTGCGCGCTGGAGGACATCGAGCAAACCAACGCCATGGAAAATATTATCCCCGAGGATCAGGCAGGACGGATTTCCATCCAGGAAATCCTCGGCGATGATCAAGGCCTGGGCCAGCCCTTCGGGTTCTGGCTGCACAGCATATTCCAGCGCGATACCCCACTGTTGCCCATCTCCCAGCAACTGTTTGAACATTGCCTGCTCGTGCGGTGTCGTGATCACCATGATTTCCCTGATCCCCGCCAGCATCAGCGTGGAAAGCGGGTAATAGATCATCGGTTTGTCGTAGACGGGCAGGAGTTGTTTGCTGACCACGCGGGTCAGCGGATAGAGCCGGGTGCCACTTCCACCCGCGAGAATGATTCCTTTCCTGGACACTTTCCTGGACACTTATTTATCTCCGTTGAATTCCACGCCCAACCGGCCAGAATCGATCAATCACCCAGGCCCAGCCGTTCGCCCTGGTAACTGCCGTCCTTCACCCGTTGAATCCATTCAAGATTCTCCAGGTACCAGTCAATGGTCTTTTCCAGGCCGGTTGCAAAATCAACCGATGGCTGCCAACCCAGTTCGCCGCTCAGTTTACTGCAATCAATGGCATAACGGCGGTCGTGACCGGGACGATCCGCGACGTACTCCACCAGTTCTCTGCGCTCTCCCCTGGAATCATCCGGACGGCGCTGATCCAACACGTCACAGATACCGTGCACAACCTGCATATTGGTGCGCTCGGACGAGCCGCCAATATTGTACACCTCACCCACCACACCCCGTTCCAGCACCGTGTTGATCGCATCAACATGATCCTGCACGAACAACCAGTCACGCACTTGCTGGCCATCTCCGTAGACCGGCAACGGTTTGTATTCCAGTGCGTTGAGAATAATCAGCGGGATCAGTTTTTCCGGAAACTGGTACGGCCCGTAATTGTTCGAACAATTGGTGGTCAGGGTGGGAAAACCGTAGGTGTGGTGAAAAGCGCGGACCAGGTGATCCGAACCGGCCTTCGAAGCGGCATAGGGTGAATTCGGTGCGTAAGGCGTGGTTTCGCTGAATGCGCCGGTGTCACCAAGACTCCCATAGACCTCGTCCGTCGAAACGTGCAGGAACCGGAATGCTTCGCGGACCGGTCCGGGCTGGTTTTTCCACCAGTCCAGTGAACATTGCAACAGGTTCAGCGTACCGACAACATTGGTCAGGACAAATTCCGAAGGACCGTCAATGGAACGGTCAACGTGGCTCTCGGCAGCGAAATTAATCACCGCGTCCGGTGCATACTGGTCCATCAAACTGCTGACCCGTTCGGCGTCTCCGATATCCCCATGTATGAAAACATGCCGCTCGTTTCCGAGCAGGGGTTTCAAGGTATCCAGGTTCCCGGCATAGGTCAGCAAATCCAGGTTGATAATGCGTAGCTCAGGATCACGGGCAAGGCAGCGCAAAACATAGTTGCCACCAATAAAACCGGCGCCGCCGGTGACGAGCAATGTTCGCATCAGAATTTCCTGCGACTCAGAATGGAATGTCGTCGTCTGTAAATCCGTCATCTGCAGCCGGAGCAGGCTGCTGTGGCTGTGCGGGCTTGTTATCCCTGAACCCGCCGGACTGCTGCTGTGCCGGCCTTGCTACGCCTCCACCCTCCCGGGAGCCCAGCATTTGCATTTCATCGGCCACAATATCCGTGGAATAGCGATCCTGGCCGCTCTGGTCCTGCCACTTGTTCGTTCGCAGTTTTCCTTCGATATAGACCTGGCTGCCCTTGCGCAAATACTCACCGGAAATCTCAGCCAGGCGGCCGAAGAACACCACCCGGTGCCACTCCGTACGCTCCTGCTGTTCCCCGGTCTGCTTGTCCCTCCAGGATTCGCTGGTAGCGACCCTGATATTTGTAATGGCGGCGCCGCCCGCCGTGTACTTGGTTTCCGGGTCAGCGCCCAGGTTACCCACTAAAATGACTTTATTAACACCACGTGCCATCAGGCATCTCCTTACTCAATAATGCGCAAAGTTTATCACAATCAGAACGCTTCACTTGTCAGAAAAACCCCATACAATTACGATTCAGTAACTTTCGCCAAAACCTGGGGTGACGGCTGCAAGATGCGGCTTAAGACCACTTTCAGCGCGATACCCCAGACCATGCAAACCACTGCTGCAGCCAGCAAGGCAATTGCGCTGCCAAAGCTGCCCAATAACCAGCCGCCCGAGACACCGCCGGCAAATGCGCCCAGGAACTGGAAGGTGCTATAGACACCCATCCTGCGCCCCCGTCCCCTGCTGCCGCTGACGCGGGCCAATAATGCCGGCATGGCGGATTCCAGCAGGTTGAAACCCAGGAAATAAACAGTCATCAGCACAGCCAGGCCCACCAGGCCGGTTCCCGTGTCCATCAGGCCCATGGCGGCCATTGATGCGGCAAGAGCAAAGAACGCCCAGGGCATCAGGCGATGCTCGGCCAGCTTTTTACCCACTTTCCTGAGCAGTGGGAACATGATCAGCACAGACACAAACATGGTCGGCACGTAAATCTTCCAGTGCTCAGCCAATACGAATCCATAGGTTCCGACCAGCATCGGCGGCAGTACCACGAAAAGAAGCGTCATGACTGCATGCAACAGGAATACGCTCAGGGCCAGCAACCAGACCGGTTTCATGTCCACCTGCACTGTGGTCCCTGGTTCGGAAACAGGAGACAAGCCCCGCGGCAGGGTCAAAACCAGCAGCACGCCCGCCAGTGCGAAAATAACCGTCAGCCAGAACAGGCCCTCGAGGCCCAGCACCATGGCCAGTGGTACCGAAATCATCATGGACAGCAGGAACGCCCCGCCAATACCGATGCCGATGATGGCCATGCTGATGGAACGCCTTTCCGGGCGCGTAAAGTCGGCGGCAAAAGCCATGGCCACACCCGCAATCGCCCCGCAACCCTGGAGCGCCCGGCCGGCAATCAACAACGGCATGGATTCTGCCAGCGCGGCCAGCACGCCACCCGCTGCGAACAGGAATAAACCCATCAACAGCACGGGCCGCCGGCCCCAGCGATCGGAAAGCCAGCCGAATGGCTGCTGTAGCGCTGCCTGGGTCAAGCCGTAAATTCCGACGGCCAGTCCACCGGTCAGTGGCGTGAATCCAGGCAGGTCCCTGGCGAGAATCATGAACACAGGCAGGATCATGAACAAGCCCAGCATGCGCAAAGCAATAACGCCCGAAAGCGTCAGTGCAAGTCTCACTTCCCTCGATCGATTATGGTCTGTTGGCAACGATAAAGCTCCGATTATTCATCTTAATTCCGGCCGGTAAGCCTAAGCGGAAGCGGAGATTATAGGTGGTCTTGTCTTGTGTTCAAACCAAGCGGACTTATAATGAAAAATCTCCTGAACAAAAAGAGCTGAAATGGACCAGGCCAGCGCTCGCTTAACAGCAACCAGAATGCAAACAGAAGACATCCGTCCGGTGATTGATCTGTGCACCGATGATATGTCGTCGGTCAATGCACTGATCCGGGACAGCCTTGACTCCAGCGTCGTGCTTATCCGGCAGATTTCGGAATACATTATTGGTTCCGGCGGAAAACGCCTGCGGCCCATGCTGGTCATCCTGGCTGCGCAAGCTTGCGGCTACCAGGGCAGGCACCATGTGACACTGGCCGCAATCATCGAATTCATCCATACCGCAACGCTGCTCCACGATGACGTGGTCGATGATTCGGACCTGCGCCGGGGTAAGGAATCGGCGCACGCGGTGTGGGGTAATGCAGCCAGCGTCCTGGTCGGGGATTTCCTGTATTCCCGGAGCTTCCAGATGATGGTAGGTGTCGACTCCATGCGTGTGATGGAGGTTCTCGCAAATACAACCAACACCATCGCCGAAGGCGAAGTGGAGCAACTGCTGAATATGCATGACCCTGAAGTAAGCCAGGAACGTTACTTCAGCGTTATCGAGAAAAAAACCGCCAGGTTGTTCGAGGCAGCCTGCCAGCTGGGCGCCGTGCTCACCGGGCGGGAAGACCTTGAAACTGCACTTGCCACCTTCGGCCGTGAGCTGGGTACCGCTTTCCAGGTAGCAGACGACGTGCTGGATTACATGGCTGACGCCGACACGCTGGGTAAAAACTCGGGAGACGACCTGGCCGAAGGCAAACCAACCCTACCGCTGATCCTGTGCCGGGAACAGGCGGGTGAGGAAGATCGCAGGCTGATCGACGAGTCCATCCGTAATGGTGACCTGGGCCAACTCCAGCGGATCACCTCACTGATCCGGGACAGCGGCGCACTCGATCAGGCCAAAAAGGTCGCGCGTGACCGGGCCAATGCCGCCCTGGCCGCGATTGCCCCCCTCGCGCCTTCCCCCTGGAAAGACGCAATGGAGCAACTGGCCCGGTACAGCGTATCCAGAGAGTACTAGTACTCCTTCAAGGTGTACTAGCCCAGGCTTTCATTCCAGGCCGCAATGCGATCCGCCTGGTTTTGCATCAGTTCTTCCTCGCCGCTGATTTCGATCGCCTCGATGGCGTCTCCTACAGCTATGGCGTTCACTACCTGCTGATCACCTTCATCAATAACAGAGCCAAACACAGTGTGTTTGCCATCCAGCCAGTCCGTTGCAATGTGCGTGATAAAAAACTGGCTACCGTTGGTACCGGGGCCGGAGTTCGCCATGGACAGGATTCCCGGCGTTTGGTGTCCGAGTTCAGGCGTGCACTCATCTTCAAAACGATAGCCCGGCCCGCCGGTACCTCGCCCCTGCGGACATCCCCCCTGGATCATGAAGTCGGGAATCACCCGGTGGAACAACAGCCCGTCGTAGTATCCTCTTTTTGCAAGATTGACAAAATTAGCAACTGTTACCGGTGCTTTATCTGCAAATAGACGTAATTTAATGTCACCTTTATTGGTCCGCATTACTGCGCCAACTTCTTTTACTGCTTCACTCACTTTAATTTTCTCCTTTTAAAAATAATCTGAAACTTTTTCCCGGCTTCGTGGGTCTACTCATGTAAGGCCGCGGGATGGTCTCTCCCTCATACCAGACAGGGCAACATCTGCACTCCTCACCCCTGACCCGCGGCCTTATTTTTTTCTTCCAGTTCGAATCCGCAAAACCGGGCAAATTGCCGTCCGCGGTCCCGGTAATCCGCAAACTGACCAAAGCTTGGCGCACCCGGCGACAGCAGCACCACACCACCGGTCAAGGTGATCTTCTCAGCCAGTTCCACCGCGTCTGCCAGGTCCGCGGCCTCGTGAAATCCGAGTTCAGCATGCAGGCCCGCGTTTTGCAATGTCCTGATAATCCGTGTCCCGTTATCCGGTATGGCGATAACTGCCTGGGGCATGTCTGATTCGAATGCCTTCATATATGGTGTCCAGTCCAACCCTCTGTCAAGGCCTCCGATGATCAAAGTTACCGGGCGGCCCGACATGGCCTGCAACGCCGCTGCGGTTGCAACCGGGCTCGACGCGATGCTGTCATTCACAAAACGGACTCCGTCCCGCTCACCAACCAGCTGCAGACGATGGGGCAGGCTTTGAAACGAGCTGATCCCGCGTGCGGCCCTCAAGACGTCTGCACCAATGACCTTGAGTACCGACAGAGCGGCAGCAATGTTGGCAAGGTTGTGTGGTCCCGGCAGTTCCTCCGGTACATGCAGGGGCAATACCTCTTCCCCATCCAGAATAGAAGATCCTTCTACGTGGATGCCCGCAGCGGAATTGAACCAGGTGATGTCAGTGCAAGCAGACAAGGCATCGACCAATACCGGGTCGGCAGCATTGACGATGACCGGAGAATCGCCGGCCAGCTCGACCAGTCTCAACTTGTCTCGCCGGTACACACTTTCACTGCCGTGCCAGTCCAGGTGGTCCTCCGACAAGTTCAGCATCACGGCCACTGCCGGCTTCGCGTCAAGGTCAGCGAGCTGGAAACTCGACAACTCAATCACCCACCAGTCCACATCCTTGTCAGTGCAGGAAAGCAGTGGCCGGCCGATGTTTCCCGCCAGGCTTGCACGATAACCACAAGAGCGCAGCGCATGGGCGATCAGGGCAGAGGTGGTACTTTTGCCTTTGGTGCCGGAAACGCAAATGGTTTTTTCCCCGGGGTGGGCGGCAAACCACAAGTTACTCGGCGTCGTTATTTCAACGCCCGCTTTCATGGCGGCCTGAACACTGGGCCGGTACGGGCTGATTCCGGGCGACCGGACAAGCAGGTCAAACCGTTCCAGACGGGCCCTGGACAGGGGCCCCGTGATCAGCTGGTCTATTTCACCCAGCTGCGCGGTAAAAACCTGGTCCGGCGGGGATTCGCAAATCAGGGTCAGTTCCAGTTCGGGAAAAACAGACCTCAGGTATTCCCGCGCTGCCTGCCCTTCCCTGCCAAGACCCAGAATTCCTACTTTGCGACCGACGAAATCAGCCTTCTTCACCAGCATCTCCCCCGATATTCAACTGAGAAAAGACCGAGGCTGGAATCGAGTGATTACCAGACGGCGCCAGCAAGTCCGCCAGGACCGGCACGGTCGCTTTTTCAAGTTCCGCCGCGAGAGCGATCACCACGGCATGATCAGACCAGTCATCACTGGCAACCAGTGCTGCCATTGCCGCCCTGCTCTCCCCGGCTTCTCCGACGCACTCGAAGGGTTTGTCCCGGCCAAGCCCGCACAATGCCCGGAAACCGTCGGCCTGCTCACCTTGATCCAACAGGTCTCCGCCCATTATGTCCGCCACTTGTCCGGGCGGCAGGAACAATGCCAGGGAAAGGGCCGCAAAACGGCACTTGGGGCAGTCAAGGCACCAGCGGCCCTCGATCCGTGAACCATCGAGGTGAAAATTCCGGTTACAACTGGAATAGACGGAGTGGAATTCACTCAGCTCACAAAAACGCCGAACGATTTCCAACTCGGAAAACGGCCGGAGAATGGAAAAATACTCAATATCCGGGCTGATGTGAGAAGCAATCAATTCCCGCAAACCGGTCTCGAATGCCGAGCTCTTGCTGTACTGATGATTGACGGCTGTTCCGTCATCCAGGACCAGGGTAGCCTCGTCGGCCGATCGTTCATTCGAAAAAACAATGTAGGTAAAACCATACAATATCGAGGCGCACAGCAGAATTGCTGAATTGATGGCGGTCACCGGAACATGCCCGTTCCAGGCCCCCGAACGGTTCATTTCCGCCAGTTCAGGCGCCAGCGTGCGTTCAATCCGCAACAGGGGCAAACCCGCTGCCTCCACCGTGTCCCCGATCAGGGTGGACGGACCAACGCAAACCGCTTGAACTTCGATGCCCGCCTGCTGAAGCAGGCGCAGGCCCACCAGGCTGTCTTTCCCCCCACCGATCGCGACCAGGGCACGTTCCGGCAAAAGCAGATCAGTTGCGTCGGGTGGCGCACCCGTCCCCGGGAAACTGACCCGGGAGGACACATCGACATGATTGACGTAAGCAAATTCAGCCAGGCCCTGAACATAGAGTTCCTTGAGAAATCTGGCCAAACCGGGGTCAGGTTCCTGCCGGGCAAAGTGCATCTCATGACTGAGCCCGGCCTTGTAGTAGCTGACACCAGCGACCAGGTGCAGCAGCCGCAGGGCCTGCTGAAAGGCAGCCTGCCGGCTTGCTTCAGGCGGCCAGGGCGCGTAGGGAAAGCGGATACGCTCGATCAGTTCCGGCCCCTTTTCAAAACAATAGACCAGGCTGGCAACACCCAGCACAGGATCAAAATCGCAACGGCTGAATTGAAACCACTGCGCCTCGCGGGGATCAGGGACTGCCGGAACAGTTGTTATTTCAGTCATAAGCCGCCCGGATCTGTTGCCAGCTATCGCCAAAGACATCTTTCAGACCACTGCCTACGCCGGGAATCAGGGCATCGTGCGCGCTCCGGAGCAAGGAGTTCTCATCGCCCGCGTTCACCAGGATACTCAGGCATAAATCATTGGCTGATTGCGACAGCATCAGCAAAGGTTGTTGCTCGAAGTGCGCCATGACTGGCTGCAGTCGCGCCAGCGATGTGCGAATGCCGCGTCCAACCAGGTTAACGCAGACACAATTATCAAATAGCTTGACACTACAACGTTCCGCCAGCTCACTGACCAGCGTTCCAAGCTCATCCGCGTCCAGGTGATTAGCATCCCGGTTGACAGCAACCGTGGTGGTGGTTTCCGAGGTAGCTACCAGGTCTACAGAAATACCAAGCCGCCTGAAAATTTCAAAGACCTGGGCAAGAAAACCCACCTGGTGACGGGCATCCAGGTTTTGCAACAGAATCACAGCCATGTTGTGCTGGCAGGTGATGGTTTTCACGCCTGTGCTGGCAGACGCTTTGTTACTGATCCTTGTGCCCTCGACATCGCAATGGTGTATGTCCCGAATCATGACTGGCGTACCTGTCGCCGATGCGGCACGGATGCACCGGGACTGGATGACCCTGGCGCCGCTGGCTGCCATTTCCAGTGCCTCGGCATAATCCACTTGCCTGAGTAACCGTGCCTGCGGCAGCAGGCGTGGGTCTGCGCTGAACAAGCCAGGCACATCGGTCCATATCTCCAGCCTCTCAGCCCCGAGGCGGCCCGCAAGCAAAGCCGCCGAGGTATCTGAACCGCCCCGGCCGAGCAAGGCTGTTTTATCCTGGCCGGTTCTCGCAACGAAACCCTGGGTGATGAGCACCGGCCTAAGGTCCATCCAGCGCCGGGAAAGGCTACTGTCCCTTCCCGGCTCACAGGTAGCGGACAGCCACTGCCGGGCCGGTAACCGGTCGGGTTCAGGCAGGACTTCAAGCA
>JAIVWI010000115.1:0-9948 GCA_048636595.1 Oceanospirillum sp.
TTGCGAAGCTACACACTACCGCAATAGCCAACACCATAATGATGCTTCTTTCTTTCGTTTCCATTTTGTTCTCACTTTCGTGTTTAATGTTGATTCACTTTTACAGTAACAAAACACTAGTAGATGGTGGTCGCCTCGGTCTCCTGTACCTTATCCTTAAGCTGAGCGGTGGTCATGGAGACTGCGAACCGAACGTCTCCTACTTTTTTCGCACGAACCTGGATCTTCCATTGTGCCTTGGCGCCGACCCCGATGGTCGCTAAGGGTGCGAATGTTAAGGTTCGCCCGCGAAGCGTGCCCGGTGTCGGGCCTTCGGCGCTAAGGTATTCCTGTTCAACCGGTATTTCGCAGACGATCGCGATGTTCGTGTCTGCTGCCGAGCCCTGGTTTGTGATGGTGAGCGTGTAAGTGACCGTGTTACCGATTTCCGCGGGGTCCCCCGTGTCGATGAGTACCGTCAGAATCGCCGGGATGCCGACTGCATCCATTCCAGCCTTCGTTCAAATTCATTTTGGAAAGCCGTGCGTAATTTTCTGTTGGAAGTATCAGCTTCCATTTGTCCTTCGCCGTCAGCAAACCTCAGGCGGCCGGCCGCGGGCAGATCTTTCTCCAGCGGATCGTAGATAAACGCAGTCAGCACGTCGTTGTGTTCCGCAAGACGGGTGATATAGCGGCGTGTTTCGGGATTGAGGCCGTCGCCATCGGTGATCAGGCAGACCAGGCAGTCGTGCCTGGCCAGCAGGCTGACCTGTTTTAAGGCCTCGTTCAACTTGCCGGCGTCAGGCTTCAGGCCGGGGTCAGCGCTCAGGGCGTGATTTTTTTCCACCACCTGTTTGAGGATTTGCATGACCCGCTCCCGGCTACGGTGCGGTGGCACGACGGAAATGTCCGAGTCATTAAATACGAGTGCGCCGACACGGTCTCCAACACTGAGCACCCGCCAGGCCGCCAGTGCTGCAACTTCAGCCGCCACTACGGATTTCATTCGTTTCGTGCTGCCGAAAAACATGCCCACCCGCTGGTCGACGAGCAGCCATACGGTACGGTCTTTTTCTTCGGTATAAACACGAACATACGGCGTGCGTGTCCGTGCAGTTACTTTCCAGTCAATATTGCGGGTATCGTCACCGGGCAGGTAGTTGCGTAATTCTTCGAAGTTAAGCCCGCGTCCCCTCAGCTTTGATGCATGGCGACCGCTCAACACGCTGTGAATGGGTTGTTTTGGCAGGAAACTGAAACCCGATGCCTTGTACTGCAATTTGACCAGTTCATCCAGTTGCGCATAGACACCATCATTATGGTCGCCATCATTTTGGCTAATGAAGCGTCTATGTTGTTTCACTGCCGGGTCCTCCAGGAATTTACGCTACAGCTACCAGTTTCAGAATCTCATCGATCACGTCGTTAGCCGAAATGCCGTCTGCATTGGCTTCGTAGCTGAGTGTAATACGATGGCGCAGCACAGCGTGCACCACGGCACGAATATCATCCGGCAGCACATGGTCACGGCCATTCAGCCAGGCATGTACGCGCGCACATTTGTCCAGTCCGATTGCTCCCCGGGGGCTGGCCCCGATGCGTATCCAGGTAGAGAGTTTCTCGTCATAACGATCCGGATAGCGCGTGGCAAAAATCAGGTCAACGATGTACTTCTCGATGATGTCCGGAACCTGAACCCGGTTAATTTCCTTACGTGCGTCAAAAACGACCTGCTGGACAACCGGTGCAGAGTTGTCCGTCGAACCGGATGGGCTTTCTTCACCCCGAACCAGGCGGATGACCTTTGCCTCAGCATCTTCGGTCCCATAATCAATGTAAACATGCAGCAGGAAACGATCCATCTGTGCTTCCGGCAAAGGGTAGGTGCCTTCCTGTTCAATCGGGTTTTGCGTGGCCATAACGATGAACAGTTCCGGCATCTTGTGGGTTGTGCCGGCCACCGTCACCTGGCGCTCTTCCATGGCTTCAAGCAGTGCAGCCTGTACCTTGGCGGGCGCGCGGTTAATTTCATCCGCCAGCACGATGTTGGCGAAGATCGGCCCGGCTTCGAAACGGAAGGTAGGCTGGCCCGCCTCCGTATACAACACCTCGCTGCCGGTGATATCCGAGGGCAGCAGGTCCGGCGTGAACTGGATACGTGAAAACTCGGCATCCATGTTCTGCGCCAGGCTTTTCACAGCACGTGTTTTCGCCAGTCCCGGCAGGCCTTCCATCAGGATATTGCCATTGGCCAGCAAGCCGATGATCAACTGTTCAATAACCGACTCCTGGCCAATAATGGACTCACCCATACGGGCCTGGAGTGTGCGGACAGAATCAAGTGTGCTCATACCTGGAGTCCTTTGCAGAGCCGAAGTTTTGTTGCGAATTTAAAGGAAATGATCCCGCAATTCATGGAATTCGCATCCTACACGTTTCCGGCCGTAAGCAATAAATTAATCTTCAAAAAATGACGCTATGCGGTTACCAGTCTTTCAGGGGGAAATCGATTGGTTTGGCCGGGGGCCAGGGCAGGCCGGACCCGGCGAGCATTTCGGCAAACACCGGTGTGGCTTCCAGGTCGAAAGGGGCGCCGCAAGTGCACCTGTTGATGGCCTGCAAGAGCGCCAGGTGGCCAAAGGGGCGGCGGTCGATCAGGCCAGCCAGGCGATTGGCCTCAAAGCGTTGCCCTCTTACTGCTTCAAGCATCAGGGAATTAATATCATCAGGCCCGTACTTTCCCAGGTACTGGTCCTGGAAGGCGCTGGCGGTGGCGGCGTCACCCTGCAAGGCTGCCAGCACGGCTTTTGTGATTAGCATTTCGCTTTCCGTATGCCTGCGGTTGTTTGTGGCTCGCTTGGCATCTGCAGTACGTCCTGCCATGAACAGCGCCTTCATGTAAGCCAGTGTCAACCATCTGTGACCTGCCATCCCGGCTTCGGACTCTGCCAGTCTGATTGTCGTTTGAGGCTGTCCCAGCCATAAGTCTGTCAGCGCGAGGTCCATCTGGGACGACATTAACAGTGGGTCGCATACTATTGAGCGGGCAAAGGCATCACGCAATTCTTCGCCTTTACCGAAGGCTGCGGTGAAATCAGTCCACATTGCTGTCCTGCAACCCGGCGCGGCCAGGGCTCTGTCAACCAGCATGGCCAGCCCTCTCCACTCGCCAAGCAGGAATGCCCGGTCAAATTCCGCGGTTGCCTGGAGGCTGCCCGCCCCGGCGTTTTGCAGGACCTGGTCAAGGTCGTACCGGATGGCCCCGGGGGCACGCGCCACATTCTCGTCGGTGATATTACCGTCCAGTCGACCGCCTGCATGGATCATCAGTATGTGGCTGTACAGGTCGGAATGGCGCAGATGGGCGTCGGCAAAACCCGGTACGAGGCGGGTGGCCGTTTCGAAATGTTGATTGGCCTGCCGTAACAGGCTGATCAGGTTGTCTCCGGCGTGTGCGCGTTCAAACAGTTCGTAACCTTTTTGGTAGGCGGTGTAGGCCTCAACATTGCGCACACCCACTTGCCGCATGCGGGCTCGCTGGTCTTCGTCCAGGATCACGTTCAGGGCGGATGCGACTTTCTCCGCGATGTCGGCCTGGACTGCCAGGGTGTCTTCGGTACGGCGGTCGTAGGTTTCCGACCAAAGGTGGAAGCCGTCCGCGGCGCGTACCAGTTGTGCGGTAATGCGCAATTGTTCACCCGCCCGCCTGACTGAGCCTTCAACGATGTGTTGGACGCCGAGTTGGCTCGCGATATCTCCCACGGGTAGATTCTGGCCCTTGAAATGAAAAGCCGAGGTGCGTGCGGTGACCAGCAGTTCCGGCAACTGTGCCAGTGCGTTGATGATTTCTTCGGTGAGGCCGTCGGTGAAGTAGTCGTCGTCGGGGCCGTTGCTCATGGCGATGAAGGGGAGGACGGCGACGGACTTTGCTTGCCGGCTTGTGTCGCTGGGGCCGCCCTGTTCGCTCATTTCAGAATGTATTGTGGCCTCCGCCGGGATGACGGGGGTGCCGGTTTGGGCAGCCGGGTGGCCATCACCGGTGCTGACAGGGCCGGGTCCGCTTTGCATTACAAATTTGTCGAACAATAAAATGCCGATGGCAACGACAAGCACCCCGATAATGGCCCGGTCCAGCTTGCGGGCGGTTTGGGTGGTCGTGGACCGTGTGCGGTCCACCTCGCTTTCCAGCTTGACGCCTTCCGGCGTCAACTCGAAAACCCAGGCAAGAACGATGATTGGAAACAGGCCGATAACCAGCAGAAACAGCAAATACTGGGCGATCGTTTCGGGCAAGTGCAGGATGGGGCCTACTACGTCTATGATTTGCAGCAACACCCAGGCGCCAACCAGGTAAGCAATGCCTACCCGGAATACGTTGCGGCGTTTGAGTTCGGCAAAAAGTGAACTGATTTTAATCGGCATACCAGGCATTCGAATGCTTTTCTGTGTGACTTTCAAGGCACTCGCTGACGGAGGTGATGTATTCTTCAACTATTGCTGCGGCATCGATGTCGACCAGGTTCTTGCCGATGGGCGGCATGGCGCCCGGGCCCAGGAGACCCAGGCGTACCGAAATGATCGAGCGCTGCGGATCGCCCGGTGCAAGCAACCGTGCATCCTCAATACCCAGGTCACTGACTTCGGGCGCCACGTCACAGATATTCATTTGTTCGAGCGGTTGGTAACGAAGATCGGCAGGCCCGCGGCCACCGCCATCCGGACGGTGGCAACTCGAACAATTACTGTGTAAATAGGACAGCGCCCGGTCCGTGAAAGATGCGCTGGCGTCATCAATGGCAGCCAGTGCTTCCAGGTTTTCCGGCACATCCGCCAACGGTTGGTCGAACAGACCGATTACATCCAGGGTGGTGAGTTGATTGGCTGTCCGGCCGGTCGCCGGATAAGTCAATTCCCGGTTCAGTTGGCGCACTTCCGGTCCCAGCGCCCTGCCGGCGGCCTCGGTGTGGCAGGCCATGCACTGGGATCGGCTGGGTATGGTATAGCTTTGGCCGCTGAGCTCGATTTGCAGGCCCGCTGCCTGGACCAGTTCGGCGGCTGTTTCATCTTCATTCCAGGCGTAGCTGTAACCGGCCCAGTCACCGTTGTCGTGCCGCGCAAACAGCCGTGTTTCCACGCGTTTGCCGAACAGGCTGAATTCCTTGATCAGGACCGTGCCCGGCGGGAACAAAAAGTCGCCATCCTCATCCAGTTCAATGGTCGTTCTATCCGGTAAAGCCATCCATCGGGCCTTTGCCGCACCATCTGTCCAATAAGCCGAGTTGATGTCGTAGGGGATCACCCCTTCCGCCATGACCGTGGGTGACGCCGGGTCGACGCAGCCGGTTGCAGACAGGGTAGCGGGAAACTCGTTCGATTGTCCGCTGCCGGCACTGGGGATCAACTGGTAGATCAGACCACCCTTGACGAGGTACAACTCGCCGTCTTCGTCCTGGAACATCGAGCGGATAAAACTACCCGCCAGGCCACCGTCGATCAGCAGTTCCGGGTCCGGATTGCCGAGGTCGTCAAAGAACAGCGCCCACACCCGGTCGGTGCCGTCGGCATAGATGAAGGTATCCCGTAATTCCGGCATAGCCTGGCCCCGGTAGACAAACCCGCCAACCACGACGATGCCGCCGTTCGCGTCGTGCGCATAAGCGTGTACGGGTGGCGTAAGGCCTTCTGTGCTGCAATTCAATTCCAGCCTGCAATCAGGGCCTTCCAGGATGGGCCATCCGTAGTTGTTGCCCGGATCTACAATGTTGATTTCCTCCCAACTGGATAAACCTACGTCAGTGAGCCAGATCAGGTTGGTCTCAGGATCTATGCTCCATCGCCAGGGATTCCGGAAGCCATAGGCATACACCTCAGGGGCGCCCTGGAGTCCATTGGCAAAAGGATTATCGGGAGGGATCGCGTAAGGTTCGCCGCCATCCACATCGATCCGCAGCAGGGACCCGAACAGGCTGAACGTATTTTGTGACTCAGCGGCATTGCCGCCATCGCCCAGGCCCAGGTACAGGTAGCCATCCGGGCCGAACGCAATGGTGCCGCCTTTGTGGTTGTGATTGTAGTGACCTGTGAGAGTCAGTAAATGACGCTCGCTGTCCGGGTCCAGGGTGTTGCCGCCGTCAGGGCTTGAGAACTCCACCAGATGGGACTGGTATTGACCGTCCACCAGGTTGGTGTAGAACAGGTATGCCGTGTTGTGAGATGGGAAAAGCGGGTGAAACGCCATGCCAAGCAAACCGGTTTCCGAGGTGTCATCTGTGACCCGGTCTGTTATGTCCAGGACGGTTTCAAGCGCGGAAACGTCCGGATTGGCTGCATCAAAACTGAACACCCGGCCGCCTTTTTCAATGGAAAACCACCGGGAATCATGGGGTGAACTCAGCAGGATAACGGTATCGTTGATCGGCAGTTTCCGGAACACGCGATTTGTCGTTACGCCGGAGGGAATGGGTGGGGGCAGTGGCAGACGGCAGCTTTTATTTTCAGGCCTCATATCCAGGCCACTGCCCAGCTCCGAGGCGGCCGGCATTTCGAAAGTCAACCATTCAGACCAGGCGCTCCGCTCACCGCTCAGCTTATTCTTGCCGAGCAGTTTCCATCGGAATACACCTTCAGTCAGTGGTTTCGGTGAGGTCAAGGAGCACATGGACCTGCCATCGGAACAACCCACGGCGGCTGCGTCGCGCCAGCGATCAAATACCACTTTATTGCCGGCGTCTTTGAGCTGGATGCGGTAGCGCGATACATCGTCGGCCGGTGGCCAGCTAAATACTGGACGACTGCTGTTCGCCAGGCCAGAGGGTTCCGCCGGCTCCGGCGCTGCTGGAGGACCGGGAATGTCGTCCTGGCCCGGAAAAAAGATCAGCCAGGATGACCAGTCGCTGAGCGATCGCGATTCATCTTTGGCGATGACCTTCCAGCGATAACTTGCAGGCAACCAGGTCATGCCAGTCCTTACCCGGCACTGCGACTCGCCATCGGCACAACTGGTTTCCGCAGTGCTGAACCAGCGATTGAACACGACCGCGTTGGCGGCATTACGAACGTTGATACGATAGTAAGCTGCCCCCGGGACGCTTTCCCAGCTGAATTCAGGGTCAATATCAGCCACCGGCCCGGCGGGCGCCAGCGTTACCGGTGCACCGTCCAGTGCCAGTAATGGGCTGGCAAGCACCCAAAACAAACCGGCAATCAACAGATCAAAGCTATGTGATTTTTTTATTGTTCGCATGAAAGAGTAATCTTCGGCAGGACCGCTGATTATACATGGCCGGGACCAGGCAAATAGGGCAGTATTAGTTCCTGCACGTTGATCCTGGCCTTGATCCGGGCGCATATCATGAATGATCCGACGAGCTTTCTGTGCAGGAATACGGTTTCCGGAGGTGGAACCTTGTACTCACCTCTGCCGCTGAAAACCATTTCGAAGCCGGCCTCACGGGTCCGCGCAAACAGGTCTGATTTACCGAAGTCATAAATCCTGTCGTAACGGAGGGGCTCGCAGGCCAGGCGGAAGACTTTCAATACGAGTTCTGCATGTTCGGAGCTGTCTTCCGGGTCGAGATAGCCGATTTGTTCGGCATAGTGCCGGGCGGCTCCATCGTCTTCCTCGATCAGGGCCCGGGTAATCTGCCCGTAGCGATCTGTAAATTCCTTCTCGAAGGTCACCGTGGACCCAAAATCCAGCAAGACAATCCGGTCTTCCACGGGCTGATACAGGTAATTGGCGAAATTCGGATCAGATTGCATGGTGCGGAATTCGAATAACTCGCGGAACAACAGGCGCTCCAGGAGTGTGCCTACGCTGTCACGCACTTTTTGCTCGACTCCGTCTTCGCCCAGCGATTCCAGCGGCACACCACTCACAAAGTCCATGGCCAGTATTCTTTTTGTGGTCAGGTCGTCATGGACGCGGGGTACGACGAAGCGCTCTTCGTCTTGCACCAGCTTGCGATAGTCCCGCAGATAGTTTGCCTCTATGTTGTAGTCCGCTTCCTGTTGAAGCTGGCGCTTGGCCTCGGCGATGATGCCGGAAATATCCATTTCGATCGGCAGTATTTTTACCATGCGCAGCAGCATGGCCATGTTGTCTACATCGCTGTTGATGCTTTTGGCCACGCCCGGATACTGAATTTTCAGGGCAAGATCACGCCCGTCTTTAGTCAGGACACGGTGAACCTGGCCGATGGATGCGGCGGCAACCGGTTCGAAATCAAAGTGTTCAAACTTGCTTTCCCAACCTTTGCCGTATTCCCGGCCCATCAAGCGGCGGATCTGTGAATGCGGCATTGAATTGGCCGAGTCCCGCAGCACGGCCAGGGCGTCGACAAACTCACGTGGCAGAAAGTCGGCGCTCTCCATGGACAGGATCTGCCCCATTTTCATGGCTGCGCCGCGCATCCCGGACAGGCGTTTTGCCAGTTTCCTGGCGTTGGCGGGCGTCAGGAAAACGTTGACGGCATCCGTCGGGTTGACGTTGCTGATGCGCCGCACGCCTTCGATGGCCCCACCGACCGCCAGTTCACCAACAGTGAAACCCAGGCGCACAAGGCGGCCCAGGCGGGTTGTGGGTACACGTGATTTTCTGACCGGCATAGTCATATTCTATAGGGTGACTCTGGGAAAGACCTCTTGACTTGCAACAGTGAATATTGGAACCTTCGCCCGGGCGTGCCGGCGGTGCGCTTTTACTACATACTGACACAGAACCACTCAAGCAGATTCAAACTGAGGTCTTCCTTATCAAGCTACTAATTACATTGTTGTTTTGCCTGATCATGCTGTCCGGCTGTGAAGAAGGGTCCGACCGTACGCCGGTGGTGATGATCGGTATCGATGGGGCGGAATGGACCGTCATCGAAGGCATGATCGCCGAAGGTGAGTTGCCCAATTTCCAGCGTTTCAGGGATGAATTCAGCTGGGGCAGGCTAATCAATCCCGGGCCCACCACTTCACCCATAGTCTGGACCACTTTTGCAAGCGGGCATTTCGGACGCCAGCACGGCATCCTTGATCACGTCTATCCATATGGAAAAGAGGCTGCCAAACGTCCGGTCAGTTCCGAACTCAGGCAGGTACCGGCCATCTGGAATATCGCTGGTTATTATGGCCTGCGCTCGGTGGTGGTTGGCTATTTCGTTACCCATCCGCCCGAGCAGATCAATGGTGTAATGGTTTCGCCGCTGGCGCCTCAATACGTGGAAGGTGCAATCTGGCCGGAAAGCGCCATCGATATTGAGCAAGAAAAGTTCACTGAACTGAACAAAAACGATGTCCGCAAGGCGCTCAATAGCCGCTATTTCGGTTTCGATTATGAACCCGGGCAGAGAGATAATCCCGATTCCCCTTTCCAGGCATCGGCCGAGATAGTAGGCGTGCGCAACCTGGACCAGCGGATATTCAAAGACGAGTTCCTCAGGCGGGTTTCAAACGAATTGTTCGAGCAACCATCTGATCTGTATATCAATTACTATCGCCTGGTCGATTTCATGTCGCATTCCCTGTGGTATTACTACGATCATTCGGACTTCGAAGGGGATCCGGACCCGGTGCTGCAGCAGCATTTTGGTGAGTCTCTCAAGGAGTCCTATCGCTTTATGGACGAAATCATCGGCGAGGTCCTGGACCGATGGGAAGGTAAAGCCAACATCCTGATCGTCTCCGACCATGGTTTTGGCTCAGCAACCGGCAGGTTTAAAGGACGCCAGGCCGAGTTGAACGGCAACCACCGCTCGGTTGGGATCATGATGGCGGCCGGCCCGGATTTTGCGCCGGGGGAAGTAAAAGGTATGACCATCATGGAAGTTGCCCCCACGCTGGCTGCCTTGCTGGGCGTACCTGTCTCGGACGAGTGGCCCGGCAGGGTAGAAACCGGCCTGTTGCGTGAGGATTTCTTTGCAGATCACCCGCTGGAAACCGTGCGCAACTATAAGAATATAGAAGTCGCACAGGGTGAGG
>JAIVWI010000116.1:0-9928 GCA_048636595.1 Oceanospirillum sp.
GATGGGTTAAAATCAACGGCAGTTTAGAGGCGCCCCGGAGCATAGCTTGTCCAAACCGATAGAATTCACAGGTGAACGATTCACGCCCGAATGCGTAAGGGAAATCTGGTACGAGCATTTCCACCGCTACGTTATGGCGGGCGAATTGGCCACCGGCAAGCGGGTGCTGGATGCGGCCTGTGGTGAGGGATACGGTTCCGCTCACCTTGCCCGCACGGCGAAAACGGTAACCGGGGTGGATATTTCGAAAGAATCCATCGCTCACGCGAGTGAGCGTTACCAGGCCGATAACCTGGAATTCCAACTCGCCGACGTTTGCAATCTCCCCTTCAAGGACAATGAATTCGAATGCATAGTCTCGTTTGAAACCCTGGAGCACCTTGAGGACCAGTCAGGCCTGCTGAAAGAATTCAGGCGGGTACTCGGGCCTGATGGGTTCCTGTTGATCTCCTCACCGGATAAGGCGGTTTATTCGGACCGCCACCAGAATAAAAATGAATTCCATGTCCGGGAATTGTACCGCGATGAACTGGAGACACTGCTTGCCGGGCAGTTTCCCGCCTGCAGGCTGTTGCGGCAGAAGCTTGTTTTTCATTCCGCTATCTGGTCAGAGGAAGCCAGTCCCCGGGTTGCCTTTCACCAGTCAGAAAACGGCAGGATATCCGCACTGGAAAGCCCCGGTCATGATGCGATGTACTACATCGCCATCTGCGCCGCCAATGAAGCCTGCCTGCCGGAAACGGGCCAGGGCCTGTGGTTATTCGATGACGCGGAAGAATCGGTTTACGAACATTACTACCACGAAATCCGCAAGAACATGTCCACTGGCGAATTGCTTGCTTCAATGGAACGTGAACTGGAGGAACTCAGGGCCGCTGTTCATGAATCCTCATCCGGCCCCCAAGGCCCCGGGCGATGGTGGCAGAGGCTGTTTCGAAGCTCATGATCCCTGCCGTGCGAACATGACAGCCGCAATCCAGGTCATTATCGTCAATTTCAATGCCGGCGAGACGCTTACCCGCTGTGTCCAGTCGGTACTTTCTACCCGGGAAAAACTGAACATCACGGTATTCGACAACGCCTCCGCAGATGGCAGTGCAGCGCAGGTTCAAAGCCTTTTTGGCCGCCTGGAAAACGTTGAAATACTTTGCAATGATGAAAATATTGGCTTTGCCAGGGCGGTTAATGCCGCAGCCGGGATGGGAAATGAGGAACTCCTGCTGATCCTGAACCCGGATTGTGAGTTACTGCCCGGCGCTCTCGGGCATTTGAAACAGGCGCTGGAAAATGATCCGGACGCCGCTTTGGCCGGTCCAACGGTGGTTGACCGCACAGGCGTCATACAAAAAGGCACCCTGCGCCGCTTCCCGGATCCGTGGAATTCACTGGTCACGCTGACCGGTTTATGGCGCCTGGGCCGTTGGTTTCCTGCATTCAAAGGTGTGAACCGTCATCAATCCAGGCTGCCTGAAAATAATTCAATGGCCGAAGCGGTTTCGGGTGCGTGCATGCTGGTCAGGCGGCAGGCATTTGAGCGTGCCGGCAACATGGACGAGGCTTATGGGCTGCACTGTGAAGATCTTGACCTGATGTACCGCCTGCAACAACAGGGAAATCATTGCATCTTCGTGCCCGCTGCCCGGGTATTCCATCAGCAGGGTGTCTCATCACGCAGCCGGCCCTTTTGGGTGCACCGCCAGAAGCACCTGGGCATGCAGCGGTTCTTCCTCAAATTCCAGGCTGAACGCTATCCTTTTCCGGTTCGCTGGCTGGTCATCGCCGGAATCTGGCTGCGTTATCTGCTGACCCTTCCACTGGTGTTGATCCGAAGTTGAACGCGAGACATTCCACTGTCCTGTTAACCGGGGCCACCAGCCAACTGGGCGTTTTCCTCATTCCACGATTGCTTGCAGCAGGTTTCAGGGTGATAGCGCTCAGCCGTAAAGCAAACGGTGATTCCGCAGCGCCGGATGAGCGTCTTCTGTGGAAACATCCCGGCTCATTCGGTATGGATGCCTCCGGGGGGGAATCCAGCCTGCAGGGGCAGGTGACGATGCTGATTTCCTGCGGGCCCATCGAGGTCGCAACAAAAGCTATTGCTCTGTGTCCCCGCCTGGAGCGTGTAGTGGCCTTCAGCACCAGTAGCGTGTTCAGCAAGGCCACATCCCCGGATGGGTCCGAAAACAGGCAGATAGCGGATATCCTTGCCCGTGAGACGCAATTGCAGGCACGGTGCCTGGAAAGTGGACTGGCGCTGGCAATCTTTCGGCCGACCCTGATCTATGGATGCGGACTGGACCGGAACATCAGCCTGCTTGCCGCCTGGATCCGGCGCATGGGATGGCTGCCCCTCGCTGGCAAGGCCTCAGGGCTGCGGCAACCGGTTCACGCGGATGATCTGGCCGGGCTTGCCGTTAACGCGCTGATGGCCGATAAGCCAGTAAACCTGGACAGCCCGGCCTGCGGCGGCAGCACGCTGAGCTACCGGCAAATGGCCGAGCTGATTTTCGATGCGCTCGACAAACCCAGGCGAATATTCAGCCTGCCGCCTCACTTAATGGCGGCCCTGGTGAGCCTGGTGCGCTTGTTGCCGCATTTGCGTGGGGTGAACAGGCAAATGGTGCGCCGCCAGAATATCGACCTGGTGTTTGATGATTCAGCCCTGAAAGAATGCCTGGAATATGAGCCACGGCCATTTAAGCCTTTAGCGGTGGATTTCGAAATCCGTTCTGAGTTGGAGAAGTACAGACTACCTCGTTGAAATTTCGCAGGGCCGGGGTCACCTTTTTTCAAAACTAAAGCCGGGGTCAGATCCCTTTTTTCAAAACTGGCTTCCATATTTTGCAAGGCCCTGATAAAAAAGGGCTCTGACCCCATCGAACGAGAATGAGCGATAAACCAGACTGATACCGCTTCGCGCTCCGGACAGGGGTCAGAGCCCTTTTTCTTTGGAGCTTTACAGACGAGAAAAGCTTCTTTAGAAAAAGGGGTCTGACCCCGGCTGTACCCGGCTGTAGGTGCCCCCTGATACTAATTGAGCCGCCGGTACTTCATGCGGTGGGGTCTGGCCGCTTCGTCGCCCAGGCGCCGTTTCAGGTCTGCTTCGTACTCGGAATAGTTGCCTTCGAACCATTCCACGTGGCTGTCGCCCTCGAAGGCGAGCATATGGGTGGCGATCCGGTCCAGGAACCAGCGGTCATGCGATATCACCACGACACAGCCGGGGAATTCCAGCAGCGCCTCTTCCAGCGCTCTCAGCGTTTCGACGTCGAGGTCGTTGGTGGGTTCGTCAAGCAGCAGAACGTTGCCGCCTGAGCGCAACACCTTGGCCAGGTGAACGCGGTTGCGCTCGCCACCGGACAAGTCCTTGACGCGCTTTTGCTGATCCGATCCGCGAAAATTGAAACGGCCGACATAGGCCCTGGACTGGGTTTTGAAATTGCCGACCTGGATGAACTCCTGGCCGTCTGCAATTTCTTCCCAAACCGTTTTGTCGCCGTCGAGACTGTCGCGGCTTTGGTCGACGCTGGACAGGTCAACGGTGGATCCGATGATAATTTCCCCGCTGTCCGGTTTTTCCTCCCCGGTCAGCATGCGAAACAAGGTGGTCTTGCCGGCCCCGTTGCCGCCGATCACGCCGACGATCGCCCCCGGAGGAATCCTGAAACTGAGATCGTCAATCAGCAGGCGGTCTCCGAAACCCTTGGACAGGTGTTCGATCTCGATCACCTGGTCGCCGAGCCTGGGGCCTGGTGGAATGAAAATCTCGTGGGTTTCGTTGCGCTCCTGGTGTTCCTGCGAGTTCAGTTCCTCAAAGGCCTGTAATCGCGCCTTGCTTTTTGCACGCCGCCCCTTGGGGTTGGACCTGACCCACTCCAGTTCGGCGTGTATTGACCGCTGCCGGGCTTTTTCCCTGCTTTCTTCCTGTTGCAACCGTTGTTCCTTCTGTTCCAGCCAGGAGGAATAGTTGCCCTTCCAGGGGATGCCGTAGCCCCGGTCCAGCTCGAGGATCCACTCGGCGGCGTTATCCAGGAAATAACGGTCATGGGTAATGGCGACGACGGTGCCGGGAAATTCGGTCAGGAATTGCTCGAGCCAGCCTACGGACTCTGCGTCCAGGTGGTTGGTCGGTTCATCGAGCAGGAGCATGTCCGGGTTGGACAGCAGCAAGCGGCAAATCGCAACGCGGCGGCGCTCGCCGCCCGAGAGGTGAGATATGCTGGCGTCCCAGTCAGGCAGGCGCAGGGAATCGGCAGCTACCTCCAGGGTGCGATCCAGTTCCCAGCCATTGGCTGCTTCGATACCCTCCTGCAATTCAGCCTGTTCCGCGAGCAATTCGTTCATTGCATCGTCATCCATTGGCTCAGCGAATTTCATGCTGACCTCGTCGAAGCGGCGCAGCAGGTCTTTGGTCCCGGCGACACCCTCTTCGACGATTTCCCTGACCGTCTTGCTTTCATCCAGCACCGGCTCCTGTGGCAGGTAGCCGATTCTGACGCCCGGTTGTGGCCTGGCCTCGCCCTCGAAATCCGGGTCCTCGCCTGCCATGATCCGGAGCACGGTGGATTTTCCGGCGCCGTTAAGCCCCAGCAAGCCAATTTTAGCGCCGGGAAAAAAGGACAGGGAGATGTCCTTGATGATGGTTCTGTTGGGCGGGACGATCTTGCTCACCCCGATCATGGTGTAAATATATTGGGCCATGGTGTGTTCCGGAAGAAAGGGGCGAATTATGCGCCAGGCGCGGGCGCTGGTCCAGACCCGCTGCTGTGCCGGGAGCCCGGTTTTATGGACGTTGGCATGTGCAAAAATGTTAGACTTGACTGTTACGATTGAGCAAAGGAAAGATATGTTTGACGACAGTTATCGCATTCGCGGATTTGATGATGAGCTGGCCGACGCGATCGACGCCGAGAAGGCCCGGCAGGAAGACCACATCGAGTTGATTGCATCTGAGAACTATGCCAGCCCACGCGTTCTGGAAGCCCAGGGTTCAGTCCTGACCAACAAGTATGCCGAGGGCTATCCGTCGAAGCGTTATTACGGCGGATGTGATTACGTGGACCAGGCAGAGGAACTGGCCCTTAAACGCGTAAAACAGTTGTTTGGCGCCACTTATGCAAACGTGCAGCCCCATTCAGGGTCGCAAGCCAACTCCGCTGCCTACAGCGCTTTGCTGGAACCGGGGGATACGATCCTGGGCATGAGCCTGAACGACGGGGGGCATCTCACGCATGGCAGCCCGGTGAATTTTTCGGGCAAGCTGTACCACGCGGTCCAGTATGGAATCAACCATGAGACCGGCCTGATTGATTACGACATCATTGCGGACCTGGCTGAGAAACACCGTCCAAAAATGTTGATCGGTGGCTTTTCCGCCTATTCAAGGGCGATCGACTGGGCCAGGATGCGTGAAATCGCCGATTCCGTGGGAGCGTACTTCCTCGTCGACATGGCGCATGTCGCCGGCCTGATTGCCGCGGGTGTTTATCCCAATCCGGTGCCGCATGCCCATGTAACCACATCAACCACGCATAAAACCCTGTGTGGCCCGCGGGGCGGAATTATCCTCGCCCAGGGCGATGCCGAGGCCAATAACGGGCTGCACAAAAAGCTTAATTCCGTCGTGTTTCCCGGTAACCAGGGCGGGCCCCTGATGCACGTTATCGCGGCTAAAGCGGTGGCGTTCAAGGAAGCGATGGACCCGCAATTCAAGCCCTACCAGGAAGCAGTCGTCCTCAATGCGCGCACCATGGCGCAAACCATGATGGACCGGGGCTACAAAATCGTTTCCGGCGGCACCGACAATCACCTGTTCCTGGTCGACCTGATCGGCAGGGAATTTACGGGAAAAGATGCGGAGGGAGCACTGGGCCGGGCCAATATCACCGTGAACAAGAACACCGTTCCTGGCGAGCCGCTGTCTCCGTTCGTGACCAGTGGATTACGCCTGGGGACGCCGGCCGTTACCACCCGTGGCTTTGACCGGGATGACTGCGCGGCGCTGGGCGGGCTGATTTGTGATGTGCTGGACAACATCAACGATGCTTCGGTGCAGGACCAGGCTAAACAATCGGCGCTGGCTTTGTGCCGCAAACACCCGGTGTACGCCGGCTGAAACCATGTGGTGCCCGTTCTGTAACCATAAGGATACCCGGGTGGTGGATTCCCGCCTCACCGGGGATGGCATGCAGATCCGCAGGCGGCGCCAGTGTGAAGATTGCGGTGCACGCTTCAATACCTATGAAACGCCTGAGCTCAAGGCGCCTCGCATCATCAAGTCGGATGGGACACGCGAGGCCTTTTCGGAAAATAAACTGCGCGACGGTATGCTGCGTGCACTCGAGAAACGGCCCGTGGAAACCCGCGACGTGGAGCGGACCATACGTTCATTGTTACGTGAGATCTGCAGTGTCGAGGATGCTGAAATACCCAGTTCCCTGCTCGGCGAGTGGGTCATGCGCGAGCTGAGCAAGCTCGACCAGGTCGCGTACGTACGTTTTGCTTCCGTGTACCGGCGATTCGACGAAGTCCAGGAATTCCTGGACGTGATCGAACGGCTGGAGCGGGATGCGGGCGGGGATGGAGACAAACGCCAGATTTCCCTGCTGGACCCCGATCGCAAGTGAGTTTCTCACCCTTCGATCACCAGTGCATGGCCACGGCTTTGAAGCTGGCCGCCAGGGGCCTTTTCAGCCCCCACCCCAATCCCCGGGTCGGCTGTGTCATCAGCAAAGGGCAGAACATCCTGGGCCGGGGCTGGCACGAATTTGCCGGGGGACCACACGCGGAAATTGCTGCATTGCGGGATGCGCGGGAGGACGTAAAAGGATCAACAGCTTACATTACGCTGGAGCCCTGCAGCCATCACGGCCGGACTCCACCCTGTACAGAGGCCCTGTTGAGTGCGGGTATTTCCCGCGTCGTGGTGGCATCTGCAGACCCTAACCCACAAGTGAATGGCCAGGGTTTGAAGAAGCTGCGCAATGCCGGTCTGACAGTGGAAAGCGGATTGATGGCGGATGAGGCTGAAGCCCTGAATCCGGGATTTTTCATGCGTATGCGCAAAGGCCGCCCCTGGGTCAGGGTGAAATCGGCGATCAGCCTGGATGGAAGGACGGCGCTGGGCAATGGTGACAGCAAATGGATCAGCAGCGAGGCTTCACGCCGTGATGTGCAGAAATGGAGAGCGCGTTCTTCGGCCGTTCTGACCGGCATCGGGACCGTGTTGGCCGACAATCCCGCCATGAATGTCAGGCTGGATAATAACCAGCCTGGGCAAAATGGGCAGGATGGGCAGCCTCCAGGCAGGCAACCCCTGCGCATCATTGCCGACAGCCGCTGGCGAACTCCCCCCGGCAGCCGGATACTGGCTGACCCGGCAACGGCGATAATTGCCGGAACCCGGGACGTGGCGGTGCCCCCGGAACTGGAAGCGACAGGCGCCCAGTGTATTTCGCTACCGGCAGTAGCGGGCAGGACGGACCTGGTTGCGTTGCTTTCCCGGTTGGCGGAGATGGAGCTTAACGAAGTCCAGGTAGAGGCCGGCGCCCGCTTGTGCGGAGCCCTGTTGAAAAACAGGCTGGTGGATGAAATACTGATATATCAGGCGCCACAACTGCTGGGGGAAGGCGGGCCCGGGCCATTTAACTTCGGGCCGCTTGAATCCATGGATGAGCGAACGCATTTAAAGTTGCTGGAAAGCAGGCGTCTCGGCAATGACTGGAGGTTTCGCCTAGAGCCCCGATACAGGAACTGATCATGTTTACTGGAATAGTCAGCACAAAGGGTACATTGAAAGAAAAGATTGCCATTGGGGGCGACAGCCGGCTCCGGATTGAATGCGGCGGTTTGGATATGCAAGGCAGCCGGGAAGGTGACAGCATAGCGGTTTCAGGTGTGTGCCTGACCATGCTCGAGCCGGATGAATCCGGATTTTTGGCCGATGTTTCGATTGAAACCCTGGAATTGACTACGCTGGGGGATTTGGAGCCGGGCCTGCCGGTCAACCTCGAGTTGGCGCTTGCACTGGAAGACCGCCTGGGCGGGCATATGGTCAGCGGCCACGTGGACGGCATGGGGCGCCTCTTATCCCGCCGGGAAGATGCAAGGTCAGAGCGTTTCGAGTTCGAGCTGCCGCCAGATCTCGCTCGCTACGTGGCCAAAAAGGGATCGGTAACGATCGATGGCGTCAGTCTCACGGTCAATGACGTGGACGGTGCAAGATTTTCCGTATGCCTGATACCGCATACGCTGGAAGTGACAACGCTGGGGGCGTTGCGGTCCGGTGATGCGGTGAACATTGAAGTCGACCTGATTGCCCGGTATCTCGAACGTCTCATTGATCCGGAATTACAAATGACAGAACAGCCGGCCCTGATCGGGCCTGACCGGGAGTGCTAAGTGGCTTTGAATTCAATCAACGAATTGCTGGATGACATCAGGGACGGCCGCATGGTCGTGATGATGGACGATGAAGAGCGGGAGAATGAAGGCGACCTGGTGATGGCCGCTTCCAAGGTACGCCCGGAAGATATCAATTTCATGGCCCGCTTCGGGCGTGGATTGATTTGCCTGCCGCTGACCCGGGAGCGTTGCCACCAGTTGCGCCTGCCATTGATGGTGAACCAGAACCAGGCCCGTTTCGCCACCAACTTCACGGTTTCCATCGAGGCGGCAGAAGGCATTACCACGGGAATTTCCGCTTACGACAGGGCGCACACGATCCGCACTGCAGTGACCCCCGATGCGAGCCCGACAGACCTTTCACAACCCGGCCACGTATTTCCCCTGATGGCCCAGCCAGGCGGCGTACTGGCGCGTGCAGGCCATACCGAGGCCAGCCTCGATATGGCCATGTTGGCGGGACTGGAGCCCGCAGCGGTACTGGTTGAAATACTCAACGAGGACGGCAGCATGGCGCGAAGACCTCAACTGGAGCAATTTGCACAGCAGCACGGCCTGAAGATCGGAACCATCGCCGACCTGATTCATTACCGGATGGAAACCGAAAAAACCGTAAAACACGTTTCCCGGCACGATGTAATGACGGATTTCGGGCCATTTGTATTGCATACCTACCGCGATACCATTGACGAACGCCTCCACCTGGTCCTGGTCCGCGGAACGGTCAACCCGGAAGAGCCGTTCCTGGTCAGGGTGCATGTCCAGAATCCCCTGAGTGACGTGCTGTCCATCCAGCGGGCGGATTTTGGATTGCCGCTGCGCACCGCCATTGCGGAAATTGCTTCGGAGGACAGCGGCATGGTGCTGGTGCTTGGCGGTCACCGGGATGATGATGAACTGCTGCGCCAGATTCAGCAGGTCCCGGAACCCCCGGTGGCGCCCAGCGGCGACGACCGGCGCGCCAGGGAACTGAGAAATTACGGAATCGGCGCCCAGATCATCGCGGATTTGGGGGTGCGCAAGATGCGTGTTCTGAGCGCACCCTGGAAACTGACCGGCCTGGCGGGTTTTGGCCTGGAGGTGATTGAATACATCGAGTCCCAGGGCGGAAGCGGGGATACCACATGACTGAGTTTGGGACAGAGTCCGGGACCAGGCCTGAGACAAGGTTTGGAAAGGAGTTCGGCAACGACCTGGGCGGTAATGATCTGAGCATCGCGATCGTCGCCAGCCGTTTCAATCGTTTTATCGTGGACCAGTTGGTGGAAGGTGCGGCAGATGCCCTCAAACGTCACGGTATCGATGAAGACAGGCTGCTGCTGGTGTGGGTTCCGGGGGCTTTCGAGTTACCCCTGCTGGCAGACCAGTTGGCCTCATCGGGTCGCTTTGATGCAGTGATTGCGCTGGGAGCAGTGATCCGGGGCGGTACGCCTCATTTTGATTACGTCGCCGGAGAATGTGCACGCGGTCTTACCCGGGTGGCGCTGGATAACGGGTTGCCGGTCACTTTTGGCGTTCTTACTAC
>JAIVWI010000117.1:0-9854 GCA_048636595.1 Oceanospirillum sp.
CCCTGCTGGTTCCTTGACAGATTTTGCTATCGGGCCTGGCGGGCGGGATTCAAGCGATCAGATCCGGTCTTTGCTGGCAAAAAATCAGCAGACCCCGGAGCGTACAGCTTCGACTGCAGAGGTGTCGGAAATCAATGAATGGCTGCGCCTGGCCCGGGACCGTTTTGCCGCAACCGATGGGGGGCTTGATGTAAGCAGTCTGGACGGGCTGCTCAGGCAAATGAGTGCCGGTTCAGCCTTGTTGAGCTACTACTTTTCCGACAACAGGGTTTATGTCCTGGTAGGCCGTAACGATGGCGTACTCCAGTTGAAGTTGCGTCCATGGCGGGATATTAAATCGAAGCTGGCCGAAGTCCGGACCGCAATGGGTAAACAGAATGGCTTGACCCTGAATCCCAGCCTGGATTCACTCGGCAAACAACTGATTGCGCCGATTGAATCCATGTTGCCGGAACTCGTTTACCTGATGCCAACGGGTCCCCTGAGCGGGTTTCCGTTTGACCTGTTGCGCCGCAAAGGCCGGTACCTGGCCGAGGAACACCAGGTCATCAACATCATGTCGCCAAGTGCGTTGAGCAATGCGGTTGTGCGCGTCGATACCGGTGTGCTGGATTTATTTTTCCTGGCGGGAAATCCTGATATCAGGCGGGATGTTTTTGATTTCGGGCAAAAACAATCTGCCGAGATTCGTTCAATCGCGGATATCTTTGCCGGGCCGTCCCTGCACATTGTGCAAGGATCCGCCCTGGGACGCGATGAATTCCAGGACGGCCGGTTCGAGTCGGCGAACATCATTCACCTGGCGATTCCAGGCACGGTCAACCTGAAGTTTCCTGGCCGGTCCCGGATGATGCTGTCGGGAACTGCGGACAAGCCGGTCAGTGAGTTCCTGGAACCCGGGGATATCCGTAATAATAAATTCCAGGCGAGCCTGGTGGTGCTCAGCGCTCTCAACATGGAAGGAATGGAAAGGACCAGTCTGGATTACCAACTGGGCTTCGTTTCCGATTTCCTGGCATCGGGCGTGCCGCTTGTGGTCACCAGCCTGTGGCGGATTTCGGACCCGGAGCGAGCACGGTTTTTTGCAGAGTTTTACAAAAACCTGGAGAACAATCCCGAACCTGTTGCTGCATTAGCCCAGACCAGGAGAGCTTTTCTCTCGGCAAGTGGATCAGCGGATTACATTCGATGGGGTGGTTTTCAGATTTATATCGACTGACTGTCTCAACCCTCTGAAATGGCGTCTTCCAGGTCGTCCCGTGTGCGTGCTTTGAACTCAGGAGCATCCTGTGACATCAATTCAGCACGCCTCATTTCGCTGTCGACGTACTTGATCCACTGACTGGCTGTTCTCGCTGAGCGTTTGTCCGAGTTGGCGCGCTCGAAAGCCCGCCGGGCCTGAGTGAGGCGTTTCTGATTGAACAGGGCCATGCCGAGCATGATATTGGCCTGGTCAGTCCGTTTCAGACCACCCATTTTCAGGCCTTTCTGGATGGCTGCTGCGGCTTCTTTCCATTGCTCCAGGTTAATGTGGGACTGGGCGAGGCGAATGTATAATTCACCATCATCGGACATGCCGGCCGCTATCTTTAACGGTGGGATGGCTTTCTGGTCTTCCCTGGCCTGGTACCAGGACTGGGACAGCAGCCTCAGGTTCCGTTCGTTGGCTTCCACTACTTTCTTGTCAATCTCTACCTGCAGCAATACGGCGGCCTTGTAGGGCAGTCCGTGCATCAGGTAGAGGTTGGCCAGGTTGGTCACGTTCGAGGCGCTGTTCAGCATACCCTTTTCATACAAAACTTCGGTCAGGGCCAGTTGTTTCAGGGTGTCCCCCTGCTCGCTGTAGATGCCAGCCAGGGTGAGGATGTAGGTGTCTTTCGGGTAATACTGGAGCAGTTCCTTGACCACTTTGAGCATATTGTCGTAATCATTTCTCTCGAAGTAGATCACGCGCAGCAGGAGCAGCCAGTTTTCCTTCGGCGGGCGACCCTGGTCGCGGTACATGTCGATGGCGATTTTGATCGGGCCCAGGGCTTCGTCATATTTTTCCATCTGGAACAGTGCCTGCCCTTTCAGCATGAAAATATCGGCACTCGGTTCTGCTACTGCTTTCATCAAGCGATCAATGGTTACCAGCGCCCCTTTGTAATCCTCTTGCGTGAATTGGAGTTGCGCCATGGTTTTAAGTGTGCTGAGCACCAGGGCTTCCGGCAATTCGGGTTGGGCCAATACCTTTTCGTACGATTTGATGGCTTCCGGGTAGCGTTCCTGCAGGTAGTAAGAATATCCCTCGAGGTTATAAATCTGGGCCCGCTCATAATCGCTTAACTTGGATTTGCCTTTGCCCATATCATCGATCAGGCGTTGTGCGTTGGCGTAGTTCTTCTCCTCGACCAATTCCTGGATTTCAGTCAGTTTTTCGTACACTTTCTGACTCATGGCAACCGTCTGCTTGGTTTTCTTTCCCTTATCCTTATCCTGGGCCAGTGCATGGCTGGAGATACCCACCAGGCAGATGCTCAGGAGGCCCGCAATAATCAGTTTCATTTTAAATTTGTTCATGCTGTCCAATTAACCGCTATTCAACAATTTCGTAAGTAAACTTGTTTTGCACACCGGGTACCTCCACGGCCTCGCCGTCGATCACCCGGGGCTTGTATTTGAATTTCAGTGCCGCCTGGAGTGATGAGCGGTGAAACAGGGAACTGCTGCATTGGCTTTCGATAATCACCGGATCCTTGATCGTCCCCAGGCTTGTCACCGTATACTGGACAACACAAAACCCCTCGAGGCCTCGTTGCAGCGCTCGCGCCGGATAGATGGGCGCGACTTTGACGATGGGCAGGTAGTCGCCTTCACCGACACCCAGGCTGAAACCACCGGACATCTCGATGTCCGTCTCAACCGGCACCGCAGAGATGGCAATCTTCTCTGCGGAAGGATCCAGACTCTCCAGCTTCGGCGTGGGGGGTTGCGGTGGCGGCGCATCGGGCGGTGGCGGCTTTTTGGGTTTAAGCTGCCTGCGCTGGACGGTTTCGTCTCGCTTGAGGCGGACAAAATCAAGCAGGGCTCCGGTTTTACTCTCGTTCAAACTCCGGTCCGCTGTTGCGATCAGGTATTGCATCATCCAGAACAGGCCCGCCGTAATGACCAGTCCGAGCAACAGGCCAATGGCAAGCCGGACATAATCCCCGCTTTTGTTCAGCGATAGTGTTTCAAGAATTGTGGCCGACATGGCTCGCCTCACAAAGGTTAATATTAAGGTTCATTGGCCGCGATCGAAACATTGAATACGCCCGCTTGACGCGCAGCATCCATAACCTGGATCAGGGTGTCTGTCTTGGATTCCTTGTCCGCCTGGATGACGACAGAACCCTGCGGGTTCTCGGCGTGCAGGCGTTCAATATTGGGCCGGACCGAGCGGATATCGACCTGGCGCTTGTCGATCCAAATGTCATTGTTCGGACCAATTGCTATCAGGATATTGGCTTTTTCCGCTTTGACGGCCGTGGCCGCATCAGGCCGGTTAACTTCGATACCGGCTTCTTTGACAAAAGTCGCTGTTACGATGAAGAAAATGAGCATGATGAACACCACGTCCAGCATGGGCGTGATGTTGATTTCCGACTCTTCGTCTTCAATTTGCTGGGCTAAATGCTGCCGCATATTATTTCTCCTTCAAAAGCATACCGGACCGGTTAAGGTCAGCCATGCTCAATAAACAGTTCGTCTGCAATAAAGTCCCGTTCACGCCGGGCCTTGGTTTCCAGGTAAGTGCTCATGGCGACACCGGATAATGCCGCCACCATGCCTGCCATCGTCGGCACCGTGGCCTTGGATACTCCCGAAGCCATCGATCGTGGATTGCCTGAGCCGGCAATGGCCATGACCTCAAACACCTCGATCATGCCCGTCACGGTGCCCAGCAAGCCCAGTAGCGGGCAGAGTGCAACACAGGTCTTGATCAATGCGAGGTTGCGTTCGGAATTGGCCGATACCAGTGAAATGATCCGGGCCCGAATCGCATGTGCGTTCCATGATGAGTAATCGGTCCGCGCATCCCACACCTGGTGGGCATTTCTGACCAGGCGCTTGTGGCCGGTGCGCATGTACACGATACGTTCAATAATCAGTATCCACATGAACAGCGTAACGATGCCGATGACCCGGAGTACCGGGCCACCGAGTTCCATAAAGTCCCTGATGGTTTCAAGAAACGGTAAGTAGTAAAAAAGAACTTCCATTGTCTACTACTCTCAGGCGGCGCTGCGTTCGGCCCTTTCGGACAACATGCCAGCCGCCTCTTCCTGCAGGATCTGGGTCAGGCGCTTGGAACGGCTCTGGACCAGTGTGTGCAGGAACACCATTGGGATGGCGACAACAAGACCGAGTACCGTAGTGACCAGGGCGGTTGAAATACCACCGGCCATCAGCTTGGGATCACCCGCACCATAAAGCGTAATGGCCTGGAAGGTGACGATCATGCCGGTAACGGTACCCAGCAGACCCAGCAACGGCGCCACCACTGAAATGATTTTCAGGAACGGCAGCCAGGCGTAGAACTGCGGCGTTTCCTTCAGAATGGCTTCGCCAAGCTTCAGTTCCAGCCCTTCCACGTCCGTATCCGGGCTGTCGTGCGCGATCTTGATCACGCGACCGAGCGGGTTGTTGCCCGGCTGATCCAGGTTCTTCGCCTGGCGGTTGACCTTGGCGCTGGTCGCAGCCAGCGCGGCCATTCTCCACAGCGCGATGAGTAAACCAATAATACCAATAGTGATGATCACGTAGCCGACGACCTTACCCTGGGCAATGCGTTCCATCAGGCTGGGTGACTGCACCAGCAAGCTGAGCAGTTGGCCGCGGGTCGGATCAATAGCAAAGGACTGCAAACCGGAGGTGGCCTCTTCAAGGTCTTCCGCACGGCCAGTGTAGCGGCTCTGCGGCTGCCGCAGCAGTTCGATCAAGCGTCCGGTCTCAGGAATGAACTCCAGGTATTTGCCGTCGGCAATGACATTGAACAGGCCGACACGAACCACCTCACGCTGCTCTTCTTCGCCGCTGGCGTTAATCACCGTGGTCGGGATGCGCAGTATCTTGCCGGACTCGGTCATTTCGCGTTGCAGTTCAAACCAGATCCTCTCGATTTCTTCCATTGACGGCATGCGGGTGGTCTGCCCCATCTTCTGTGCAAATGAGGTCAGCCATTCCGTCCGCTCCGGGAACTGGATCTGGGTCAGCGAATTTTCGAAATTACCCCGGGCATCGCCCGCGGCCTGTTGCAGTACACCAAACAACTCTTTCAGGTCGCCCAGACGCTCCAGCAACGCACGCTCCAAATCGATGATCTGGACATCATTGGCTTCAAAGGCGACTTCCAGTGCCTTGGAGCGCTGTTCCTGCCGGCTCTGTTCCGCTTTTATGTCCGCCAGCAATTGCTGCTGCCTGGCACGGTCACGTTGAAATTCCGCGATGCGCTTCTTGTTCTCTGCCGCGTCTTTGACCCGGCCTTGCTTAACCTGCTGCAGCAGATCGTCCATGGATACGGCCTGCACCGCGAAGGCGCTGTTGCCAAAACCGAGGGCCAGGCCGAACGTCAGGCATGCAATCAGTGCTGTCTTGTTGAATGCTGGTTTGGTGCTCATAATGATCCCTCCGAAGCTGCAGCTACGGGGATGATCAGCAGATCAGGTGCTACCTGTTTGCGTGCTACTCTGATCCCATGCGCTACCTGTGATTTATATTTTTCCGGAGGCAGTTCGACAAATGCCTCAGCTGCCGTATCCCAGGCACCGGTATTCTGTCCGCCTATCGACTGATAGGTCAGTGATATCCGGCCAATACGCAGGAAATCTACTTGCTGTTGATTACCATCGATATCCACGGAGCCCCGATAGGCTTCAATCGTTCGACCGTAATCATTCTCGATTTGATAAGCTTCGATGACGCGCCGGAATTTTTCGGCGGCGGTAACATCTGAGCGCTCCATCATGCCCCGCAGACGCTCCAGCCGGCCCCGCCGTTCATCCAGGAGGAAGGGTGTATCCAGTTCAATGAACTGTTCCAGGGAGTCGATCATGCGGGTCATCATCGGGATGATCTGGCGTTCGATGAGCGCCACGTTGGTCATGGATTTGGCCAGTTCCCTTTTTTCCTGTTCCTGGTTATCGATCTGTCGTTGCAGGAGACTGTTATAAACGAGCAGGCCATCGACCACCTTGGTAACGGTCTTGTATTCGGTAAGTAATTTGTCCGTCTGATTGGCGACCTGCTCAACGCGTTGTTGTTCCGCTTCACCCGCTTCAGCGCGTTTCTCGCCTTCCTGAGTGACCTGGTCCACGGTTGCTTGTGCAAACAAGGACACTGAGAAGCCTGCGGTGATTACTGCGGTGATCAGTGTATTCAATGAGAGCTTTCTATTCGTTCGATTGATTAACATGCTGAATCTCGGTTTAGGAAATGGGTAAAAGTTATTTTCTTGCGTGGTTCGGAGTCGACAACTTTATAACCTGTCTATCGTATCAGTCAATTAATTATCCTCAATTTTCAAAACAATTTTATGTAACTAACAAAATTTTCACATTTCCAGTTCACCTAAACTGCTGATCTGCTCCGATTTCCCTGTATAATCCGCCGCTTGATTATTCTCTTATCGACAAGTGATCGTTTTGCCAGTTAATTCACTCCAATGCGCTTTCCACGGTTTCGTGGTGACTCTTCTGTTGCTGCTTTCATCCACGCAAAGTCATGCCGGAACCCGCGATCTGGAAATCCTGGGCTGGGTTGAAAACGCGATGCTGGTCGACCCGGAAATCAGCCTCAAGGCCAAACTCGATACCGGGGCGGAAACTTCATCCCTTGATGCTGGAATCATCAAGAAATTTCGCCAGGATGGAAAACGCTGGATCCGATTCCGGATTACCGATCGTGAAACCGGGAAAGATTACATCGTTGTCCGGGAGCGGGTCCGGACCATAGGAGTTATTCAGCATGACGGCAGTACGCAGACCCGCCCCGTCGTTTTGATGAAAGTATGCATTGCAAGCCGGTTGCTGGTCACAGAGGTCAGCCTGATCGATCGCAGTGAGTTCAACTATCAGCTTTTGCTGGGACGCAACACGCTGAAATCTTTTGCCCTGGTTGATCCGGGCAGCACCTTTCTCAGTAACCCGGATTGCAAAGGGTCTTGAGCAAACATCGCCAATGGATCGTGCTTTCCCTGCTGCTCTTGATGCTGGGCGGGCTGATTTTTGCTTACAAGGTCATGTGGCTGGGTTTTCCGGTCATGCCTGATTTGACCAGTAAAGCCTGGACGGTCCAGGTCCGCCTTGAAATCCAGCCTGAAGATGGTCCCGTGCGGGCCGAACTGAAGTTGCCCAGCCGCTCCAGGGGCTTCACCCTCAGCAGGGAGAATTTTATTTCCCGGGGTTTTGGCCTGACGCTGGATGAAGAAACGTTCAGGCGACAGGCAGACTGGGCCATCCGTGAATTACACGAACCCAGGACTTTGTACTATCGGGCGACGATTATTCCCGAAACGGGGAAGCGAAGATTTGCCAGCCGGCCCGGGAATCCACAGACGCCGCAGTTGGAAGAACCCTTTGCCACAGCGCTTGCGGAAATCGTCGCTAATGTCAGGGAGGAATCTGCGGATACGGAATCTTTTACCGCCTCGATCCTGTTCAGGTTAAACAATGCCGGCAGCGACGAAAACATCAAGCTGTTTTTATCGGAAACAGAAAAATCACGCGAATTTGTCAGGCTGGCCCAGACACTCCTCGCCGGAGCCGGAATTCCAAGCCTGCAGATTCACGGTGTGATGCTGCAGAACGAGGTTCAGAGAGCCGGGGTCAGGACCCTGTTGGCAGTTTACGATGGCGAGGACTGGTTGCTGTTCGATCCAGCTACGGGTCACCAGGGCCTGCCGGAAGGGTTCATGATCTGGTGGCGGGGCGACGAGCAGCTGGCAGTGGTGAACGGCGCGCAACTGCAGGATGTGCAAATCTCCATCAAACAAAGCTTTGAGAGTGCACTTGAACTCGCTTTCGAGCGGGTGGAACTGAAAAATTCACGCATAGGCAAGATTTCGATACTGCAACTGCCGGTTCAGACACAGTCGGTTTACGAAGTGCTTCTTCTGGTTCCGTTTGGCATTCTTGTAATCGTTTTTCTCAGGAACTTTATCGGTTTCAGTTCGTTTGGAACATTTGCGCCGGTGCTGATTGCACTGGCCTTTCGCGAGACCGAGTTGCTCAAGGGTATCCTTTTGTTCATTCTGATTGTTTCCCTGGGGCTTTTCTTTCGCTTTTACCTTGAGCGGCTGCGGCTGCTTCTGGTTCCGCGGCTTGCGGCCGTGGTGACCATCGTTGTGCTGCTGATGACTACCATCAGCATCATCAGTAACCAGATGGGCGCTGAAACAGGTTTGTCCATATCCCTGTTCCCGATGGTTATTATCGCCATGGTCATCGAGCGAATGTCCATTGTCTGGGAAGAGCGCGGCGCGCTGACAGCAATCAGGGAAGGGTTCGGCAGCCTGATGATGGCGGCACTGGCGTTCCTGGTGATGTCAATGGATGTCCTGGCGTACTGGGTGACCGTGTTCCCGGAAGTCAACCTGATCGTGCTGGGCATCATTGTGGCGTCTGGGCGTTATACCGGGTACCGCATGACGGAGCTGGTTCGTTTCAGGCAACTGGCCGGTGGAAAAGGATAATGAATTTGCTGGGGAAGATGCCGGGCCGGGTCATGCGAATGAAGCGTTCGGGTGTTCTGGGCCTGAACAGTCGCAACGGCGACTACATCATGAAATTCAATCGCCGGCGCTTTTATCCGCTGGTGGACGACAAGGTACTGTGTAAAAAGCGTCTGCAGGAGCAAGGACTCGCTGTGCCAGACCTGATCGGGGTCGTCCGCTGGATGCAGCAAGCTGCGCAAATCGATGAATTGCTAAAGGGAAACACGGAGTTCGTTATTAAGCCGGCTCATGGCAGCGGGGGTGACGGTATCCTGCTAATCACCCACCGGAAATCAGATTATTTCGTCGACTCCTCCGGCATGCTGGTGCAGCATGCGGACCTGGAGCATCACCTGACCAACGTGATCGGTGGACTTTATTCGCTGGGTGGACAGCCTGACGTGGCGATGATCGAATCCCTGGTCCATTTCGATCCGGCATTTTCCAATTTGACGTATCACGGTGTGCCGGATATTCGTGTCATCGTATACCGGGGCTACCCCGTGATGGCCATGACCCGCTTGCCGACGCGGCAGTCTCATGGCAAAGCCAATCTCCACCAGGGAGCGATCGGTGTCGGGATCGACCTTTGCAGCGGTATTACCGTGGGCGGTGTTTCCGGTAATGATCCGGTGTCAGAACACCCGGACACTGGTTCGGCAGTTGCAGGATTCCGGATTCCACACTGGAGTCGCATTGTCTCGATGGCCGCCAGATGCTATGAAGCGGTGGGTCTGGGTTACCTGGGGGTCGATATCGTCCTGGACCCTGCCAGGCTGCTTGTCGACGAATGGGAACTCGGCAAGGTCACGTTACTCAGCCCAGAGGACGCCAAACAGCGCATCCCGGAAAACAGCGTCGACACGATCATTGCCGCGGAGGTCCTCGAGCACATTGCTCCTCTGGACGACACGCTTGCATTCTTCCGCAGCCGGCTGGGCCCGGACTGCGCGCGGTGCCACACGGTTGCCGGATGGACCGTGTCCGACCCGGAGGGCATCCACGAAAACACGAGCTTCCCCATCCAGGGCCGGCACCTGTTGATCGACGCATTCGGCCGGATCCTTGCGGCAGCCGACGTGATCGGCATCCATGCCGTCGAGGTCATCGCGATCAACGA
>JAIVWI010000118.1:0-9486 GCA_048636595.1 Oceanospirillum sp.
GTGTCAAGGCCTGCGAGCGTGTGTCATACTAATACCTCAAACCCCGCGGTGCAACAGCTTTCTAGCCTGTTTCAAAAGTATTAACTGAACTAGTCGCGCCAAGCGATTCATACGTGTAGGAAAACACGTTTTTATAAGGGACCTCTTACAGTTAATGCGTGGTTACGACATCCCCGGCTTTGCCTGCTTCGTCTTTCTTGCTTTCGATCGCAGCCGGCAGTGGCTTGGGCATTTCCGTCAATGCCAGCTCCAGCACCTGGTCGACGGTTGAAACCGGGTGTACATCCAGCTTACGCAGGATGACTTTCGAAATTTCCACCAGGTCTTTTTCGTTCTCCTCGGGAATGAGCACTGTTTTGATACCACCACGGTGTGCGGCCAGCAATTTCTCTTTCAGGCCGCCAATCGGCAGAACTTTCCCACGCAGGGTAATTTCACCGGTCATGGCCACGTCGGCTCGCACCGGTATTTTGGTCAGGGCGGAAACCAGCGCCGTGCACATCGCGACACCGGCCGAAGGGCCGTCTTTGGGCGTGGCGCCCTCGGGCACGTGTATGTGGGCGTCCAGAGTCTGATAGAAGCCGGGTTCAATACCCAGGCGTTCGGCACGGCTGCGCACGACCGTCATCGCCGCCTGGATGGACTCCTGCATCACATCACCGAGCTGACCGGTCTGAATCAGCCGGCCTTTGCCGGGCATCATGGTTGCTTCGATGTGCAGCAATTCGCCACCCACTTCCGTCCACGCCAGGCCGGTGACCTGGCCAATCTCGTTGTTCTCATCGACCACGCCATAGCGGAAGCGGCGCACGCCCAGGAAAGAGTCGAGATTACGCGTGGTGGCGGCAACTTTTTCCTTGTCTTTTTCAAGGGCGAGCTGTTTCACCGCTTTGCGGGAAATCTTGGCAATTTCACGTTCCAGGTTCCGCACGCCGGATTCACGCGTGTAATAACGGATGATATCAATCAGCACGGCCTTGCTGATCTGCAGTTCTTCTTCATTGAGCCCGTGCGCCTCCAGTTGCTTGGGCAGAAGATAACGCAGGGCGATATTCAGTTTTTCATCCTCGGTGTAACCGGGGATACGGATCACTTCCATGCGGTCCAGCAAGGGGCTGGGAATATTGAGCGAATTGGCGGTCGCCACAAACATGACCTCGGACAAATCGAAATCAACTTCCAGGTAGTGGTCCGCGAAGGTGTGGTTCTGTTCTGGATCCAGCACTTCCAGCAGGGCGGATGAGGGATCTCCGCGGAAATCCATCGACATCTTGTCCAGCTCATCCAGCATGAACAGGGGGTTGCGCGTACCGACCTTGGCCAGGTTCTGCAATACCCGGCCGGGCATGGAACCGATATAGGTCCTGCGGTGCCCGCGGATCTCGGCTTCATCACGCACACCGCCGAGGGACATGCGCACGAACTTGCGCCCGGTTGCGCGTGCGATGGACCGGCCAACGCTGGTCTTGCCAACACCGGGAGGCCCGACCAGGCACAGGATGGGCCCCTTCATCTTGCGCACCCGCTGTTGCACAGCAAGGTACTCCAGTATCCGTTCCTTGACCTTTTCCAGACCGTAATGATCTTCTTCGAGAATGGCCCCGGCCTGGTCCAGTTTTTTGCGGATACGGCTGCGCTTTTTCCACGGCACATTCAGCATCCAGTCGATGTAGTTCCGCACCACGGTGGCTTCAGCAGACATCGGCGACATCATTTTCAGCTTGTTCAGTTCGGATTTAGCCTTTTTATCGGCCTCCTTGCTCATGCCGCTTTCTTCGATGCGCTGGGCAAGGTCTTCCATGTCATTGGGCACATCATCCATGTCGCCCAGTTCTTTCTGGATGGCTTTCATCTGTTCGTTCAGGTAGTACTCGCGCTGGCTTTTTTCCATCTGCGTTTTGACGCGGCCGCGAATGCGTTTTTCCATCTGGAGCACATCGATCTCCCCATCGACCAGCGCCATCAGGTGCTCCATGCGCCGGCGGGGGCTGCCCATTTCCAGCAGGACCTGCTTTTCTTCCAGGCGGATGGTCAGGTGAGCGGCGACGGTATCCGCCAGGCGGCTGGAATCACTGATGCCGGCCAGCGTGGTGAGCAGCTCCGGAGGAATCTTGCGGTTCAGTTTTACATATTGCTCAAACAGGGAAACCAGGGATCGCATGGTGACGTCGAGCTCTTTCTCGGTGGACTCTTCGGCCACCGGAATGAGTTCCCAATAGGCCTCGAAGAAGTCGTTTTCCTCCCTGAATTCGGTTACGCGTACGCGTTCGCCGCCTTCCACCAGGACCTTGGTCGTTCCATCCGGCAACTTCAAAAGCTGCAAAACTGTTGCCAGGGTGCCCACCTCGAACAAGTCAGCCTCTTGAGGATCGTCAATATCGGCGCTGCGCTGGGTGACCAGCACAATCCGCTTGTCCACATCCATGGCCTTGTCCAGGGCGAGAATGGAGCGCTCACGTCCCACGAACAGCGGTATCACCATGTAGGGGTAGACCACGACATCACGCAATGACAGCACAGGGGTCGGCTGACTGGTGATGGGGGTTAAAATTGTCGTCTTGGCTTCAGACATCAGGTTCCTCTCCGGCATCACATCATGCGGGCATGATAACAACCCATCGCGGATGCTCGATTTAATAATAGCAGTCTATGGGACCCGGAGTCTTTGACCCGGATCGGGATAAGAGGAATATTGGCGCCGGATTTAAAAATTCAACCCGGACGCTACTGTAAGAGGTCGCTTGCGGCCGACGGGCTATGAAAAATCGCGCCCAAGGACGCTCCTACAAGAGGTCGCTTGCGGCCGACAGGCTATGAAAAATCGCGCCCAAGGACGCTCCCACAAGCAAGCTACTCGCTGGCGCCTACTGCCTGCGGGGTGTTCTCATACAGAATATAGGGCTCAGTTTCGCCTTCGATCACGGTCTCATCGACAACGACCTTGGTGACGTTTTCCAGTGAAGGCAGGTCGTACATGCTGTTGAGCAAAACCCCTTCAAGAATGGTTCTGAGGCCTCGCGCCCCGGTCTTCCTCGCCATGGCCTTGAGAGCGATGGCATGGAGCGCATCCTCGCGAATTTCAAGCTCAGCGCCTTCCATTGAGAAAAGCTGCTTGTACTGCTTGACCAGTGCGTTCTTGGGCTCGACCAGGATTTTGACCAGGGCTTTTTCATCCAGCTCTTCCAGTGTAGCCACCACCGGCAGGCGCCCGACAAATTCAGGAATCAAACCATACTTGACCAGGTCTTCCGGCTCAACATCAAGCAGCAGCTTGCCAATATTGTCCGAACCTTCCTTGCTCTGGACTTCGGCTGAAAAACCGATGCCAGTAGCGCTTGAACGCGCCTGGATGACCTTCTCCAGGCCGGAAAAGGCACCACCACAGATGAACAGGATCTGGCCGGTATCCACCTGCAGAAATTCCTGTTGGGGATGCTTGCGACCGCCTTGAGGCGGCACAGAGGCGATCGTACCCTCGATCAGTTTGAGCAGGGCCTGCTGCACACCTTCGCCGGATACATCGCGGGTGATGGACGGATTTTCCGCCTTGCGTGAGACCTTGTCGATCTCATCAATGTAAACAATGCCGGTCTGGGCCTTGTCCACATCGTAATCGCATTTCTGCAGCAATTTCTGAATGATATTTTCCACGTCTTCACCGACGTAACCTGCCTCGGTGAGGGTGGTGGCGTCGGCAATCGTGAAGGGCACATCAAGCATGCGCGCCAGCGTTTCAGCCAGCAGGGTCTTACCGGAACCGGTGGGACCAATCAGCAGGATGTTGCTCTTGGACAGTTCCACTTCATCTTTGCGGTTACTGGACTCCAGGCGTTTGTAATGGTTATAAACGGCCACGGACAGCACTTTCTTGGCGTGCTCCTGGCCAATCACGAATTCATTGAGAAACCCGTGGATTTCGCGGGGATTGGGAAGATTTTCACGGTCCCCGGCACCGGCTTCTTCCAATTCTTCGCGAATGATATCGTTGCAGAGCTCTACGCACTCATCGCAGACATAAACACTGGGCCCGGCTATTAGCTTTCGGACTTCGTGCTGACTCTTGCCGCAGAATGAACAGTAGAGAATCTTACCGTCAGAGCTTGTGTTTTCCTGGTCACTCATGATTCAACCTGATGTGCTTCCGTTGCTTTGTTTACTATTCCTGTGAAAATATTACCTTTTTTATTCACTGGAGTCGACATTTCTGTTATCCAGGACCGTATCGATCAGGCCATATTCCAGCGCCTGCTGTGGGTCCATGAAGTTATCACGCTCGGTATCTTCGCTGATTTTCTTAACTTTCTGACCCGTATGGAAGGCAAAAATTTCATTCAACTGGGCGCGGATCTTGAGTATTTCGCGTGCATGAATATCGATGTCTGTGGCCTGACCCTGGTATCCGCCCAGCGGCTGGTGGATCATCACGCGTGAATGCGGCAGACAGTAGCGTTTGTCTTTTGCTCCCGCTGCCAGCAGCAGCGCGCCCATACTGGCCGCCTGCCCCACGCACATGGTGCTGACATCACAGCGAATGAACTGCATGGTGTCATAAACAGCCAGTCCTGCACTGACCGAGCCCCCCGGGCTGTTGATATAAATGCTGATGTCCTTGTCCGGGTTATCGGACTCGAGGAACAACAACTGGGCAACCACGAGATTGGCCGCGTAGTCCTCGATCGGACCGACAATGAAAATCACCCGCTCTTTGAGCAGACGGGAATAAATGTCATACGCCCGCTCGCCGCGCGAAGTCTGTTCCACCACCATGGGAACAAGGTTGAGCGCCTGTGGATTAAATGTGCTGTCTGGCCTGTCCATAATGCCTTTCTCCCGGGCTTGTGCCTGATTCCAATTCATTCGGAATCGTCACCAGCCGTATTCGCTCCGTTAATGACTTCCTGAAAAGTCATCTCCTGGGAAGTCACTTTAGCGTTTTCCAACACCCAGTCAACTACCTCCTCTTCCAACACGGCATTTTCCACCTGCTGAAGGAGTTGCTGGTTACCGTAATACATTTGCATGATTTCCGCTGGTTGTTCATAAGTACTGGCGATGGTCTGGATAGCCTCGCGTACCTTGGCGCCGTCAGCGCTGATGTTGTTCTGCTGCGCCAGTTCGCCCATCAGCAAGCCGCCGCGCACCCGGCCTTCCGCCATTTCCATGAACGCCTCGACCACCTTTTCATCCGGCTCTGCTCCCGGTGAAGACAGGGCCTGGGCCGCCATGTGGCGGGCCTCATCCCGCACGATGCTCGAGGGCACCTCGAGATCCGGCATGGACTTCACCAGTTGATCGATCAGGCGCGTTTTCATCATGGATTTAGTGGCCTGGGCCAGTTCGCGCTCCAGGTTTCTACGAATTTCCCCGTTCAGGGATTCGCTCAATCCATCGGCGACGCCGAAACTTTTGATGAAGTCTTCGTCAATTTCCGGCAGGCTGCCTTCGGCAACTGAAACAACCTGTAAATCCACCCCGGCCTTGTTCCCGGCCAGCGAGGGCTCACGGTAGCTCTCGGGAAATTCCAGATCGACATTCTTTTCTTCACCAGCCGGAATTTCCGCGATGGCTGCTTCGAGGCCGTCAAATCCCGACTCGCCCATAATAACGGTGAGCCGTTGCTTGCCTTCCGGCGGCACCCTGCCCGCCTCCGTTTCGGCCACATACTCGATCACCACCTGGTCGCCTTCCTGCGCGTTGCGCTCCACCGGGCTCCATTCTTTACGCTGCTTACGCAGAGTCTGCAGCATTTCGTCCACATCCTCATCGCTCACTTCGCTATCGGGACGATCGAGCTCGATACTGGAGACATCTATTGTTTCCAGTTCCGGATAGACTTCAATGACTGCGGTGAAATCCAGGTCGCCTTTATCCAGCCCTTCCGGCGGAGCATCGACGCGCGGCATCGAGGCCGGCCGCAAGGACTCATCCTGGATCGCCTGCTGCAGGCTGGTCTGCATGGTTTCGTTCACAATGTCCTGGCGAACCTGTTTACCATAACGCTGCTTGACCACGCTGATGGGCACACGCCCGGGACGGAATCCCTTGATGCTTACCTGCTTGGTGAGTTCTTTGAGTTTTGTATCGACCTTGTCCGTGATTTCAGACTCAGGGACGTGGACGGTCAACCGGCGCTCGAGGCCACCGGTATTTTCTACGGAAACTTGCATTTAAAAAACAACCTGTTGATGATTTTAAAATCCGGAATACTGGTTTTTGCCAGTGGTGCGAAAGGGGAGACTCGAACTCCCACGGGTTGCCCCACTGGATCCTAAATCCAGCGCGTCTACCAATTCCGCCACTTTCGCAATTGTTACCGGCGTGTCGGAGATCCTGGGCTCCTCAAAACTGGTGGGCCATCTAGGACTCGAACCTAGAACCAATAGATTAAGAGTCTACTGCTCTGCCAATTGAGCTAATGGCCCATTATAAAACCGCGAAAGCACCTTCGCTTCCGCGCTAAAAAAATGGGGTGGACGATGGGGCTCGAACCCACGACCGCCGGAATCACAATCCGGAGCTCTACCAACTGAGCTACGCCCACCATTGTGTTACATGTATTCTACCGCCTTTTTACCCTTGTAAGAGGTCGCTTGCGGCCGACCGCTCCCAGCCTTTCGGCCCCAAGGGGCCTCTTACATTGGCGCGCCCGGCAGGACTCGAACCTGCAACCCCCGGCTTAGAAGGCCGGTGCTCTATCCGGTTGAGCTACGGGCGCTTCATTAAACTGGTCGGGGTGGAGAGATTCGAACTCCCGACCCACTGCTCCCAAAGCAGTTGCGCTACCAGGCTGCGCTACACCCCGACTTGGTTTACAACCGGGCAATGTTACGGATTTAGACCGGTTTCGTCAACGCCTTATTACCGTAAAAATCTTCTATTACCGCCATAAAGTACGCCGAAAGATTATTGACTACAGAAACACAAGTAATTGTCTTACAATGTAATACAACGGCTGCAACTAAACTGAGACTGCAATGGGAACATTGACGATTCGTATTGACGACAAACTCGAGGAGGACCTGGAGCAACTCGCCCGGGCCCAACACCGGACAAAAAGTGACCTGGCAAGAGATATGTTACGTAAACGCATCGCTGTAGAACGCTTTCGGGAACTCCGTCGCAAGGCCCTTCCACTGGCTGAAGCTGCCGGCTATGTGAGTGATGAAGATATTTTCAACGAAATTTCGTGAAAATATTTCTCGATACCAACGTATTGGCGGCTGCGTTGGCTACCCGGGGACTCTGCGCAGAACTTTTTGAAGTTGTGTTGCAATCTCATGAATTGCTTATCTCAGACTCAATCATCAAGGAACTTGAACGTATCCTCCCGGAAAAACTGGGCCAGTCAGAATCGGTAACAAACGGGTTCATCGCCCTGCTCAAAAGAGAGGCTGTTCTGGTCTCAGGGAACCGCCCTTCACCATTATTGCCAGATCCGGATGATGAACCTCACATTGCTGCAGCGCTTTCCGCAAAATCTGATGTTTTCGTTACCGGAGACAAGGCGCTTTCAATACTACGGAGCATTGATGGGCTGCCCATAATTTCTCCCCGTGGACTATGGGAGATGCTGGCCGGCAGGAAATAGAGCCAGGAGGTCCGAACTCTTCCCCGCGACAAAAACAAAGCCGTCCAAAAATGAACGGCTTTTTTTTCAAACTGGCGCGCCCGGAGAGATTCGAACTCCCGACCTTCTGGTTCGTAGCCAGACACTCTATCCAACTGAGCTACGGGCGCATTTCAGAGGCAGCGCATTATCCTTTTGGCCCGCCGCAATGTCAACATTACCACACTGTAAGAGCCCACTCGCGCCCGACCGCTTCAAACTTGCGCCCTGAACCACCCCGGCTTTACCGGAGACTCCAACCTTTGAGAGGATGGAGTTATGAATACATCAAGAAGATATTCCCCGGAAGTACGGGAACGCGCAGTGCGCATGGTGCTGGAGCAGCAAACTGAACACAGTTCACAGTGGGCCACCATCCAGTCGATCGCATCCAAGATCGGTTGTACGAGCGAGACCTTGCGACGATGGGTTCGGCAGGTGGAACGAGATCAGGGTATCCGCAGCGGCATGACTTCAGATGATCGAGAACGTCTGAAGAAGCTGGAGCGTGAGAACCGTGAACTGAAGCGTGCCAACGAGATATTACGTAAGGCATCCGCGTTTTTCGCCCAGGCGGAGCTCGACCGCCCACTGAAGAAATGGTGACTTTTATCGACCAGCACCGGGACGCATATGGGGTCGAGCCGATCTGTGCTGAATTGCCGATCGCCCCTTCGATGTATTACGAGTGCAAAGCACGTGAAGTCAATCCGCAGCGGCTGCCGGCACGACACACCCGTGACGCAGTTTTGGCGATCGAGATCCGCAGAGTCTGGGAAGATAACTTCTGCGTCTATGGCGCCCGCAAGGTGTGGCGACAGCTCAACCGCGAACACATATTCGTCGCCCGCTGCACCGTGGAGCGCTTGATGCGGAAGCTTGGGTTGCAAGGCGTGGTGCGGGGTCGCAGCTATAAAACGACAATTTCGGACGATGCATCTGCACGGCCTGCCGACCTGGTGCAGCGCGAATTTACGGCAACGCGTCCCAACCAGTTGTGGGTGGCCGATATTACGCACGTGGCGACCTGGCGGGGCGTGGCCTACGTTGCCTTTGTGATCGATGTGTTCGCCCGCTGTATCGTTGGCTGGCGGGTCTGGAACTCACTCAAGACCGATCTGGTACTGGATGCACTGGAACAGGCTTTGTACTCACGAACCGGCACTAAGGGTCTGGTGCACCACAGTGATCGCGGCAGTCAATACTTGTCGATCCGTTACAGCGAGCGCTTGGCCGAGGCCGGAATAGAATCATCGGTCGGCAGCGTTGGCGACTCGTACGACAATGCGCTGGCAGAAACCATTAATGGCCTGTACAAAACGGAAGTCATAAGGCCCCGTGGACCTTGGCGACATATCGATGAGGTCGAATATGCAACCCTGGAATGGGTGGACTGGTTCAATAATCGGCGATTACTTGAACCGATCGGTGACGTTCCACCGGCAGAGTTCGAGCAGGCGTATTATGATCAACTGGAAGGTCAGGCTGTTGCGGCCTGACTCACACAAATGAGTCTCCGGAATACCCGGGGCGGTTCACACTGCCCTTTCGGATTAGGGAGGGAGCCGTGGGATTCAGGAAGGCTATCGTGGTCGGTGTGCTCGCTGGTCTCATCATGGGCGTGTTCCTCTTCGTTGTCGGTGGAGTCGCGTCGCGGGTGGTCTATGGACCTCAGATGGCTCCCGAGGGCAAGTTCGAGCCCGAGCAGCTCAACGCATGGTACTTCATCTGGACGAAGCTCGTCATGGGCGTGTTCTTCGGAGTGCTGTTCGCTCTCCTGTACGAAGCCCTGCCCTTGTCGCGCCGCCTATCGAGCGTTCTGGGCGGGCTCAAGTACGCGTTCTGGCTGTGGGTGGTTGTCTATCTTTGGGGCCTGTCGC
>JAIVWI010000119.1:0-9448 GCA_048636595.1 Oceanospirillum sp.
AAAAAGAAATGCCTTTCTGAGAAGAAAGTGGTCTGACCCCGGCTTTACTTAATTTTCCGGCGACCAGCCTGGGCTCTGGTGTTCGGCGGTGATGGTGGTGTAAATACCTCCGCGCACGTTGAAATCGGCGGTCAGGCGGATGTAACGGGGATTGAGTGCCTCCACCAGGTCGTCAAGGATTTTATTGGTCAGATCTTCGTGGAATCCGCCTTCATCGCGATAGCTCCACAGGTAGATTTTCCATGATTTAAGTTCAACACAGAACGCGTCCGGAATATACTCCAGTTTCAGTGTTGCAAAATCCGGTTGGCCTGTTTTCGGGCACAGACATGTGAATTCTGGAGACTCGATGTGAATGGTATAATCCCGCGACGGTTTGGGATTTGGAAAAACTTCCAGTTCTTTGCTTGCTTGCTTGCTCATGGCGGCTCCGGAAATTGCCTGTTACATTAACGAAAAATCAAAACCAATCAGTTTAGCCATTAAATGAATAAAACTTCAATGCCGCCGTGCGTGGCAATCAAAACCGGATACGAAGGCAGCAGGCGCGGATGAGATTGTCCTCGATCAAGATGGCTGGATTCAAGTCCTTTGTGGATCCCACCACGTTTCATGCACCCACCAACCTGATCGGCGTGGTCGGTCCAAACGGATGCGGTAAGTCGAATATCATTGATGCCGTGCGCTGGGTGATGGGCGAGGGTTCGGCCAAAGTCCTGCGCGGCGAATCGATGAGTGACGTCATTTTTTCCGGTTCTTCGGGGCGGAAGCCGGTGGGCACAGCAACGGTTGAACTCATCTTCGATAATTCCGAAGGCCGCGTTGGCGCCCAGTTTGCCGCTTACAATGAAATTTCCCTCAAGCGGCAGGTCTCGCGTGATGGCGTCTCGGTGTATTACCTCAACGGCAGCCGCTGCCGCCGCAAGGATGTGCGCGATCTCCTGCTGGGTACCGGCCTGGGTTCACGCAGTTACTCCATCATCGAGCAGGGCATGATCTCTGAAGTCGTGGAGGCAAGGCCAGAGGAGATTCGCGGGCACCTTGAAGAGGCCGCCGGCATTTCCAAGTACAAGGAACGGCGGCGGGAAACTGAACGGCGAATCAACCACACCCGGGATAATCTCGCACGCCTGGCTGATCTGCGTGAGGAAGTGGGCAAGCACCTGAACCGCCTGAAGCGTCAGGCCAGTGCAGCCAAACGTTATCGCAAGCTCAAGCAGGAAAAAAGAGAGCTGGAATCCCGGCTGATGACGTTGCGCTGGCGCAAATTGATGGACAGGATTGAGCTGGACGGACAGGAACTGGCAAAAAAGGAAACCAGCCTGCAGGAGTGCATATCCCGGCAAAGGGCCAGCGAGGCCGCGTTGGAAAAGCTGCACCAGGAACAGGGCCAGAGCAACGAAGCATTCAGCGAAGTACAGGGTGAGCTCTACGGTGTGGGCAGCGAAATTGCACGCCTGGAACAGATCATCGAACACGCGAGGGAGTTGCAGGAAAGACAGAAGCAGGAATTCGAGGAAACCGAGTCGGCTCTGAAAGACCTTGAAAAGCACATGGGGCTGGATAAAGTGCAGATTGAGGAACTGACCCGCGGCCTGGCCGAAGTCGAGCCGGCCCTCTCCGCTGCGATAGATGCCGAAACCAAAGTTGGACAAGCAATGGAAAAGGCTGAAGGCGCCGTCCAGGTCTGGCAGAAGCATTTCGAGGAGCATCACCTGCAAAGCACGCAATGCAACCGTGTGGCAGACCGGACCCGGGCTGATATTGAAGTCCTGGACCAGGGGCTGATACAGGCGTCACGGCGCCTGGAATCGTTGTCTGAAGAAACCGCATCCATGGATGCTTCCGGTTTGCGCGAAGACCTGGAGGGCTTGTCTGCGGAGTCGGTGAAACTGGCTGCCGAAGAACAGGAAAAACAGGGATTACTGGATGAATTGCGCTCCGGCCTTGCGCAGGCACAATCCGGCCTGCGTTCGTCTGAAGAGGAATTTCGCGAGACACAAAGGGAACTGCACACGCGAGAGGGGCGACTTGCATCCTTGCAGGCGTTGCAGGAGGCGGCGTTGGAAGACCAGTCCGGTGAGGCCTGGCTGGCCGCGCAGGGGCTTGCAGACGCTCCCAGGCTGGCGAAGTCCATCCAGGTCGAGGCAGGCTGGGAAACCGCTGTGGAGACCGTTTTGAGCCATTGGCTCCAGTCGGTCGTTACACCAGCGGGCGAGGGCCATGGCGAGGCCCTGGGCAGCCTCGAAAACGCCAGCCTGGATTTGATAGAGGATCAGCGGGGCAAGGTCAAAGCGGTCAAGGGGACTCTTGCCGCCGTCGTAGACGCACCGGATGCAGTGATTGACTCGCTCAACCGGGTCAAAATATCGGATTCCCTGGAACAGGCCTGGTCAGCAAGAGACAAGCTGGACGCGGCGGAGTCGTACATCACCCGTTCCGGTGAATGGATCGGCAAGGGTTGGGCGCGTGTCGCCCGTGGCCAGCCGGGGCAGGACAGCATGCTGGCGCGTGAGAAAACAATCGCCCGTCTGGAACAGGAAATTGCCCGGCTGGTTTCAGGGACGAAAAAGATGGGCGCCGCCGGCGAGCAGGCCAGAGACGAAATCCAGCAGCAGGAATTCCGGATCAGCGAAGCACAGGCGGAGGTCAACGCCCTGCATCGCAAACGCAGTGAAGTGGACGGTCAGCTGGAAAGCCGGCAGTCCAGTATTACGCTGATCGCAGGGCGGCAACAAAACATCAGCGGGGAAAGAACGGAGCTCAGGCAGCAGATCAAGGCTGACGAATCAGCCGTAAGCCTGGCTCGTGGTGAGCTGGAAAAAATGCTCGGACAAATGGCCGGGCTGAAAGAAGACAGGGACGCGCTGGACGCTCAACGCAGCCAGTTGATGACGGAACGTGATAACGCGCGCCGTGGACTGGCCGAGGCCAGGGACAAACGGTACGAACTGGCATTGCGGGCGGAGTCGCGGCGGGCGAGTCTCGATTCCCTGCGCCATTCGCTGGAGCGCATGGATACCCAGATCAGCCAGTTACAGCAACGATACCTGGGCCTAAGCGAGCAACTCGCAAAGGCCGGGCAACCGGACCAGAAGCATACGGATGAAATGGAAGCGCTGCTGAAACGGCGGCTTGAAACCGAGGCACGGCTTGGGCAGGCCCGTCAGAAAGTCCAGGAGCTTGAAAACGACTACCGTGAAAAAGACGCTGACCGCCAACGGGCCATCCAGAACTCCGATGAAATCCGGCAGGCTCTTGAAACAGCCCGCCTGCAGCAGCAGGAAATTCAGCTCAACGCACGCAATATTCAGCGGCAGGTGGAAGAGCTGGACGCGGACGTAACCGAGTTGGTGGAGTCCCTTCCTGAAGGCGCAGATCCAGAGACGTGGGAAACCGAGCTGGAAAACATGCAGATTCGGATTACGCGGCTGGAACCGATTAACCTGGCGGCGATCCAGGAGTTCGAGGAGGAACGCAAGCGCAAAGACTACATGGATGCACAAAATGACGATCTGTGCGAGGCACTGCAAACACTTGAAAACGCCATCGCTAAAATAGATCGTAAAACACGTACGCGCTTCAAGGACACCTTCGAGAAAGTGAACAAGGGCGTACAGGAGCTATTCCCCCGCTTGTTTGGTGGCGGTCACGCTTACCTGGAGCTTACCGGGGAAGATCTGCTGACCACCGGTGTGAGCATCATGGCCCAGCCTCCCGGCAAACGGGTCAGTAGCCTGCACCTGTTGTCCGGCGGGGAAAAAGCACTGACAGCCGTGTCCTTCGTGTTCGCCATATTCCGCCTGAACCCGGCGCCATTCTGTATGCTTGACGAGGTCGATGCACCATTGGATGATGCCAACGTGGCCCGTTTTTGCAGCCTGGTGAAGGAGATGTCAGAAACCGTGCAATTCGTTTTTGTCACGCACAACAAGATAACAATGGAAATGGCTGATCAGATGAGCGGCGTGACCATGAGTGAGCCCGGCGTTTCAAGGCTCGTGCAGGTCGATGTCGCGGAAGCAGCAAAATTGGCCGGCAATTAATCATTTCCTGACCGGAGAGGCAAACATTGGAAACTTCAACACTTCGCTGGATTATTATCATTATCGGGGCCCTGGTGCTGGGCTCGATTTTCCTGTTTGGAAATCCCAGGAAAAAGCGCACGCCCCGCGCTTCGCGCCGCCAGGAAAAGGGCAATGCCCAGCGGCGGGAACCGACGCTGGACAGCCCTTATAAAGCTGAGGGTGGCGAACTTGATGCCGAATCAGAGGGCGTCGCGGAAACCAGCCAGGGTGAACTTGATATCGGCGGCGTGAAGCCGGCCGCACCGCGAAAACCGGCTGCCCCTCCACCGGAGAAAATTGTGAGCCTGTTCCTGGTGGCCCGGGATAACCACATTATCAACGGCGCCGAGCTGCTGCAGTCCGCAATCAAAACCGGTATGGAATTCGGCGAAATGAGTATTTTTCACCGTATTGAGGAAGGCGCGGATAAATCCGTGTTCAGCCTGGCGAATGCCGCCAAGCCGGGAAGTTTCAGCCGCGATGGATGGAACACTTTCGAAACCAGCGGCGTGGTATTGTTTATGGCCCTGCCGGGTCCCGCTGATGCTCTCGATGCCTGGGATTCCATGCTGGCTACCGCCAGGCGCATAAGTGAAATCCTTAACGCGGAGTTGCTGGACGAGGAGCACAAGCCCTTCACGCGTCAAAAAGAGGCCCATATCCGAGAGGAAATGAGAACATACGACAGGAGCAAGTCCTAGTACTCCTTCAAAATGAAGGAGTACCAGACCGCGATGAATCAACAGGCAGCAGAACAGCGCATTGGCGAACTTCGTGCCGAAATTGAACAGCACGACTACCGTTATTACGTCCTGGACACACCCTCGGTTCCTGATGCCGAATACGACCGCCTGATGCGGGAATTGCAGTCGTTGGAGGTCGAGTTTCCCAGGCTGGTCGTTCCTGAATCACCCACGCAGCGGGTGGGTGGCCAGCCCGCAGAGGGTTTCGAAGAGGTGCGCCACCGCACGCCCATGTTATCGCTGGCCAACGCATTCTCAGCGGAGGAAATTCAGCAGTTCCACGAGCGCGTGATCAAGGGGCTGGAAACCGGTCACGTCCGCTATGTCGCCGAACCCAAGCTGGACGGCGTCGCCATTTCCCTGCGTTATGAAGCAGGCCGCCTGGTGCAGGCCGCTACCCGCGGTGACGGCGCTACCGGCGAGAACGTGACCTTGAATGTACGCACCATCAACGCTATTCCATTGCATCTTAAACAGCGGGGGGAGCAGCGGGGACAATCCCCCGTTTGGCCATCCACCCTCGAAGTCCGGGGAGAAATCTACATGCCGCTGGCCGGGTTCGATGCCTGGAACGAGCAGGCGCGGCGGGAGGGCGTCAAAGAACTGGTTAATCCACGCAATGCGGCTGCCGGCAGCCTGCGCCAGCTGGATCCGCGAGTGACTGCAAAACGCCCCCTGGCTTTTTATGCATACGGCGCTGTAGCTGCCGGGGGTTTGCCGGACAGCCATTTTGAAGTATTGCAGCTGCTCCGGGCATGGGGTTTCCCGGTCAACCCGGAAGTGCGGCAGGTTGTGGATGCACAAGGCTGCATTGCCTGCTACATTGATTTGGCCGCAAAGCGCGACACCTTGCCCTACGATATCGATGGCGTGGTGTTCAAGGTCGAGTCCAGGGATCAGCAGGAAACGCTGGGTTTTGTCAGCCGCGCTCCGCGCTGGGCCATCGCACAGAAGTTCCCGGCGCAGGAAGAAGTCACCCGTCTGCTGGACATTGACATCCAGGTGGGGCGCACCGGTGCATTGACCCCGGTAGCGCGATTGGAACCGGTCTTTGTCGGTGGCGTAACGGTAACCAACGCTACCCTGCACAACCTGGATGAAATCCGCCGCAAGGATGTACGCGTCGGCGACTGGGTGGTGGTCAGGCGTGCCGGCGACGTGATCCCGGAAGTAGCCCGTGTGGTGCTGGAACGAAGGGAAGGGGAGCCCGCGGAGTTCCAGATGCCAGTTTTCTGTCCGGTCTGTGGCTCGGCGGTCGAGCGTATCGAGGGTGAAGCCGTGTTTCGTTGCAGCGGCGGTCTGTTTTGCCCGGCGCAAAGAAAACAGAGCATCATGCATTTTGTGTCCCGCCGCGCAATGGATATCGAAGGTCTGGGTGAAAAACTGGCCGATCAGCTGGTCGAAAAGGGCCTGGTGAATTCAGTCGCCGATTTGTACAGGCTGACCCGCGAGCAGTTGGCCGGGCTGGAGCGAATGGGCGAAAAATCAGCCGACAATCTCTTGCAGGAACTGGAACGCAGTAAGAAACCGGATCTCGACCGCCTGCTGTATGCCCTGGGAATACGCGAGGTGGGTGAGGTCACCGCTCGTTCACTGGCAAGGCACTTCGGAACCCTGGAACGGATCACATCAGCCAGTGAGGAGGAACTGATCGAAGTGCCCGATGTGGGTCCGGTAGTTGCCAGTCACGTTCATGCTTTTTTCCAGGAAGCGCACAATAATGAAATCATCGCTTCGCTGGTACAGGCGGGACTGCAGTGGAAGGCTGTAGAAGTCGACCAGGGGGAACAGCCACTGGCCGGTCAAACCTGGGTATTGACCGGTGCACTGGGTATGCCAAGGGCAAAAGCAAAGAACATGCTGGAATCACTTGGCGCAAAAGTGTCGGGCAGCGTTTCGGGCAAAACCTCGGTAGTACTTGCCGGGGAGGCCGCCGGTTCCAAGCTGAAAAAAGCCCAGTCGCTGGGAGTAGAAGTAATCGACGAAGCCGCATTCCTCCAACTAATGTCAGAGCACGGCATAAACCTGTAAGAGGCCCCTTGGGGCCGACCGGTTCAACAACAACCTGCATTCGATCAACAAAAAACTTCTCGCGCCCAAGGACGCTCCCACAAAACCTGTAAGAGGTCGCTTGCGGCCGACCGGTTCAACAACAACCTGCACTCGATCAACAAAACACATTTCGCGCCCAAGGACGCTCTTACAAAACCTGTAAGAGGTCGCTTGCGGCCGAATCGCGCGTCAGCACGCTCCCGCATGCTCTCTTTAAGGTAGCGCCAGCTTGTACACCGGGGTCGGCCGCCTTTCTGTACTCACATACACATCCAGTGCATTAAATTCAAAAGTCACCGCTTCATCATGCAAACCGGGTGGTCCGACATACTCAAGCGGCGCTTTGCGGAAAGCCTCGGCCCATGACTCGTTCTCTGCGCGTTCGAACAGATACAGGCTGCGGTAGGTGATCACAGCAGCACGCCTGCCATCGCTTGAGATATCCATGCCGGTTGGCTGGGAAACCCAGGGGCCTCTTTTTTTACTGGTGAGAAGGTCAGCCATGGTCGGTGGTCTGAAGCCAGTTACCTCACCCAGGTATTGCAATTCCGCTTTGCCGGCCTGAAGCGCTTCTTCAACAGGCAGTCCATACAGGCGCGGAGGGTGGTCCCGTTTGGTAAGGAACAGGATCATGTTACTGGCGGGGTCATAGGCCATCGCTTCGCAATCCCGTGGTCCGTCCGGGTAACGGACTTTCAGTTTGTGCAGCAGGTCCACCTCAGTCGCGTAGGTCCCACTTGCCGACGGTTTGGGTTCTGCCACAAAGTACAGTTTGACGGATTTGTATCGGGCCTTGTTGTCCCCGGTGTCGCCCAGCACCAGCAACGCTCCGCTCTCACCCGGTATGCGGGTTATGTCTTCCCAGTCCCGGTTCTTCGCATCCCGGATCGTGAGCTTTCCCAGATGACGCCCGTCCTCGTCAGCAACAAAGATCGAAGGGCTGCCCTCATCATTGTGCAGGAAAAATACGCCGCCTTCACCGGACTGAATACCGCTGACCTCGTCCAGTTCCTTTGATTCCAGGATAGCCGTAACCACGAATCCGGTTTCCGGTTCATCAGCAGGTTTTGGAACTTCATCGGCGTTGCAAGCGGCGAGCGGCATCAACAACAAGGCCAGGATAAGCCAGGTTTTCATAAGCAAGTGTCTCCTCTTTCACGGACAGTATAAAATCATCCCACATTCAAGTTTCGAAATATTGAGGCAGCTCATGTTCAGTGCATTACTGCGGATTTTATTCATCATCCTGTTGGTTTTAGCAAGCCAGGCCGTCCGGGCAGAAAGAACCGATGTGATTTATCTTCAAAATGGTGACCGGATCACCGGTGAAATCAAATCGCTGTTTCGCGGCAAGCTTGAGTTCAAGACGGACCACATGGGAACGGTCTTCATCGAGTGGGATGACATCCGGGAGATTGTCAGCACAACCGGACATTCGGTCGAACTGACCAATGGACAACGATTTTACGGTCCCCTGGCGAAACCGGAAAACGCGGATATGATGGTCGTGGAAACCGGGGATGGACCGGTAGGCCTGAATATACTGGATGTTATCGGGATGTATCCGGTGGAAGCCAACTTCTGGGACCGGCTTGATATCAGCGCCAGCCTGGGTTTCAGTTGGGACAAGGGCAGTAAAGTAGGTAAATACAACCTGGGGCTTGATGCGGTTTACCGGCGGACTGAGTCAATGACCCGGGCAAACTTCAGCACGGAACTCACGACGCAGGAACAAGTGGATGATACGAAACGTACGGTGTTAAACGCCAACCATCTGATTTTCACGCGGAACAAGAAGTTTCGGGTTTATTTCGGAAATCTTGAGCACAACGATCAACTGGGTGTTGACCTGAGGGCCCTGGTCGGTGCAGGTTATGGCTGGGTTCCCATTCGATCCCAGAAGAACTGGTTCTCATTGTCAGCGGGTCTCGACATCAACCATGAAATTCCAGATGTGGGTGATGCTGAGACCAACCTGGAAGCTGCGGGTATGATGATTTATGAGTATTACAAGTATTCCACACCGGAACGCTCGTTCAGGACCAATTTGACGGTTTTCCCGAGCCTCACCGATTGGGGAAGGTGGAGGGCAAATTTATCCACCGATTTCAGATTCGAGCTGGTCGAAGACCTGTTTTGGGTACTGGATTTCTACGTCACCTACGACAGCGCTCCGATTTCACAAGAAGGTGCGAGCAGTGACTACGGCGTCACTTCATCAGTTGCCTATAAATTCTGAATCTGCATGATCAGGCCGGATCCGCTGACGCCTGGGGTATCACCGGCGCCATCGCGGGCTCGTTTCCATCTCTTATCGCGCGGTAATGCGGTGAAGTAATTTCTACTCCAGCCATGTGGAAAGCATCCAGTATGTTGGCATGCAGATCTGAATATATTTTCGGCCGCATATCGGCCCGGCGCGTGCTCGCATTCAGTTCGTAGGCCACATAGTTGTCATCCAGTGCGGTCTGCAGAACAAACGGCTTTGGATCCTCCTCGATGTGTTCGGTGGCTGCTGCAGCGGATAACAACAATTCCTGAACTTTCGGCCAGGGAACATCGTATCCGATGGTAATGCCGGTGTGC
>JAIVWI010000120.1:0-9370 GCA_048636595.1 Oceanospirillum sp.
GCAACCTTTCTATGACATCCGCAAGCTGTTCATTAAGGAAACCTGCGTCCCCGAGGACGGCGCCATCGGCCTGTTCCTGCTGGCGCCGCTGATTGGTTTTGCCGGGGTCACGCTGGCTTCCATGATCCTGTGGCGCACCCTGCTGGATTTCGAGGCCACCTTCGTGGGTGACCTGATCGTGCTGATTTATCTGCTGATCATGCCTGCGCTCGGCGTGATTTTGGGTTCTTTTGCGTCCCGTAACCCGCTGGCCTCGCTGGGCGGCAGCCGGGAAGTGAAACTGATGATCGCCTACGAATTACCACTGGTGCTGGCGGTGCTGGTGCCGGTGATCCAGGCCAACAGCATCCGCCTCGGCGACCTGTTGTCAGGGCCATCTCCAGCCGCAACGGTGTCGGGCGTGCTGGCGCTGCTGGTCGCCATCGCCTGCATGCAGGCCAAGTTGACCATCGTGCCGTTCGACGCACCCGAGGCGGAAACCGAACTCAGCGGCGGCGTGTTCATGGAGTACTCCGGTCCGCCGCTGGCGATATTCAAGCTGACCCGGGCGATGATGCTGTTCACGATGCCGGTATTCCTGGTTGTATTGTTCTTTGGCGGCGCGGTCAGCGGCCCCGGCTGGTTACCCAAACTGACCGGTTTCATTGTGTGGTTCCTGCTGGTTGCGATCACCATCGTGCTGCGCAACACCACACCGAGGGTGCGCATCGACCAGGCCGTTCGCTTTTTCTGGGGCCCGGTGAGCCTGGTCGCGACACTGGCGGTCATTCTGGCCTGGATAGGATGGTGAGAATATGAACTATGCAATCAACGCTCTGACGCGCTCGATGAACGTCTTTCACCTCGGAGGCAGCGCCTGCAACAACTGCGATATCGAGATTCTCGATGCACTGACGCCAAGGTACGACCTCGAACGCTTCGGCATCACGCTGGTCGGCAGCATTCGCCACGCAGATGTGTTGCTGCTGTCGGGCATATTCAACAAGAAGGCGGCCATTCGCATGCAAGAGCTGATCGCCCAGGCGCCCAAGCCCTACCTGGTCATCGCCATCGGCGGCTGCCCCTGCACCGGGCTGATGTTTCGCGATTCCTACAACTGGGACCGCATGCCGGGTGAATACGTCCACATCGACGCCTTCATTCCGGGCTGCCCGCCGAAACCGGAAGCCATCATTTCCGCCATCGTGAAACTGGTCGATGCGCTGCGCAGCGGCGCGCTGGTTCCCGGCTGCCTGCAAGAGCCTTCCGGGGCCGGGGAACTGGTGCCCGAAGCCGCCGGCGCGGCCGAACTGAATTAATAAGAGGACAACATGGGAATTGATGACGCCATCACAAAAATCAGTGCGGAACTCGGCGACCGGGTGCTGGGAATCGACCGGCATTCCGATAAACGGGCCTACCTGGAGATCGCACCGCAAACGGTCATCGCGGCCGCCCAGCTGATGTATCAAAAGCTCGGCGCCCGCTTCCAGATCGCCACCGGCGTCGATATTCGCGAAGGCTTCGAGATCATGTACCACTGGGTGCTGGATGACGAGGGACTTATCATCACCATGCGCACGGTGCTGGATCACGAAAAGCCGGAAGTGGACTCCATCGCCCCGGTGTTGCCCGCTGCGGAATGGATCGAGCGTGAGATGTGGGAACTGCTCGGCATCAATTTCCGCGGTCACCCGGATCTGCGGCACCTGTTGCTGGCTGATGACTGGCCCCAGGGCAATTACCCACTGCGCTGCAATTATCCATTGCGCGGCGAGGGCGAGGCAACGCCATGAGCAAACGAACCATCATCCCCATCGGCCCTTACCATGCGCTGCAGGAAGAACCGGAGTTCTTCAAATTGCACGTGGAAGGCGAGACGGTCGTCCACCTGGACATCGAGCTGGGTTACAACCACCGCGGCATCGAGAAATTGTCCGAGTCGAAAGATTACGAGGAAACCGTATTCCTGGTCGAGCGCATCTGCGGTATCTGCTCGACCTCGCACCCGATTGCCTGCGTGCAGGCAGTCGAAGAAGCCGGCGACATCTTCGTACCCGAGCGGGCGCTGTTCATCCGCAGCGCCGTGGGGGAACTGGAACGCATTCACTCGCATTTGCTGTGGCTGGGGCTGGCCGGACACTTCATGGGGTTCAACACGATCTGGATGTGGGCCTGGCGTTTTCGCGAGGACGTGCTCAACATCCTGGAGCTGATCTCCGGCAACCGCAATCACTACGCCATGATGAAACCCGGCGGTGTGCGCCGCGATATCGACAAGGCCGACATTCCGGCCATCAACGACTTGCTCGATGGCCTGAAGGACCCGATCGCGATGTTCCGGGACACGGTCATCGAGGACCCGTTGCTGAATGCCCGCACCAAGGGCGTGGGCATCCTCACGCGCGAGATGGCTATTGCCTACGGTGCGCTCGGCCCCACGGCCCGCGCATCGGGCGTCGACATCGACGTGCGCCGCGACCACCCCCATGCCGCCTACGCGATGCTGGACTTTGACGTCATTACCTGCCAGAACGGCGACGTGTTCGACAAGGCCGTGGTGCGCATCCTGGAAATGTTCGAGTCGATCCGCATCATCAAACAATGCCTGGTGAACCTGGAAACCGCGCCGGGGCCCATCGATTCGAATCCAAAATTCGTTGCACCGGGCGAAGGCATCGGCATCTACGAAGCGCCGCGCGGCGAGGTGTTCCACTACATCCGCTCAGACGGCAGCAACCGGCCGGTGCGGCACAAGGTGCGCGCGCCCAGTTTCATGAACGTGCCCACCAACTGCGAGACCGTGCTGGGCGAAACCGTGGCCGACGCCACCATCATCCTGGCGGCGGTAGACCCCTGCTACTGCTGTACCGAACGCATGGCCGTAGCGGTGGACTGCGACGGCGGCGAGCGCTTGTGGGATGCACGGGACCTGATGCGGCTGTCACTGGACAAGACCGACCGCCTGATGGAAGAAACCGGCTGGACCGGCCCCCGGCCACCCGATTATTTACTGCAGGATTGATGAGGGGATTGAAGAGGAAAACATGGTCACTCAGCTAATTACCCACCCGATGGTATTGCCAGTGACATTTCCCTTGCTGGCGGGGCTGATTTGCCTGTTGCTTCCAAACAAGGCAGACAGCCTGCGCTCCGTGCTGGCGGTGGTCTCCACGGCCGTTGTCATGGTGCTGGTCTGGCCGCTGTTCCAACAGGCAGGCACGACGCTGGAACTGACCCCCTGGCTGTCGCTGCGCATCGATACACTGAGTGCCTTCATCCTGCTGGCAGTGGCGTTCTTCGGCTTGTTTATCGCGATCTACTCGGTCGGCTACATGCAGGGCCGCGAGCGTCACCGGGAATATTTCACTTACCTGTTGTGGACCCTCGGCATCAGCTGCGGTGTGATGCTGGCCAACGACTTGCTGTTCCTGCTGGTGTGCTGGGGTTTTCTCGGACTGCTGCTGTACCTGATGATTGGCATTGCCGGACCGGGCGCAGCCGATGCGGCGCGCAAGTCACTGATGATCATCGGCGGCTCCGACGCATTGCTGCTGTTCGGCATCGTTCTTTACTGGCAGCTGGCCGGCACGACCCGCATGGACGGCCCGGCATTGGCGCTGGACAGCCCGGTAGCCTATGTCTCCTTCCTGGCCTTCATGGCCGGTGCTTTTGCCAAGGCCGGCGCGGTGCCGTTCCATACCTGGGTACCGGATTTTGGTGAGAAAGCCGACGCACCGGTGTCGGCCTACCTGCCCGCCTCGTTGGACAAACTGCTCGGTATTTACCTGCTGGTGCGCTGCGTGTACGACCTGTTCGTGCCGACACCAGCCATGTACATGATGCTGATGGTGGTCGGCGCTGTCACCGTACTCACCGCGGTGATGATGGCGCTGGTCCAGCACGACCTGAAACGCCTGCTGTCCTACCACGCGGTCAGCCAGGTCGGCTACATGGTGCTGGGCATCGGCACCGGTACGGCCATTGGCCTGGCTGGCGGCCTGTTCCACATGCTTAACCACGCAATTTACAAGTGCGCCCTGTTTCTGTGCGCCGGCGTGGTCGAAAAAGAGACCGGCGCCACCGACCTCGACCGCCTCGGCGGGCTGGCGAAAATGTTGCCCGTAACTTTCATCGCCTTCACCGTGGCTGCCCTGTCCATTTCGGGGATTCCGCCGCTGAACGGTTTTGCCTCGAAATGGATGATCTACCAGGGCATCATCGTCAGCGGTGAAGCGAGTGGCGGGCTGGGCTGGATCGTGTGGCTGGCCGTCGCCATGCTGGGCTCTGCGCTGACTTTGGCCAGTTTTGTGAAGGTGCTGCACGCTACATTCCTGTGCAAGCCTTCGCCGGAGATTCAAGCGGCCGCCGACCGCGGGGGCATACGCGAAAGCAAACGCAGCATGCTGCTGCCACTGGTGGTTCTCGCCTCATTGTGCGTGGTCTTCGGCGTATTCGCCTTCCAGGTGCCCCTTGGCCTGTTGATTTTCCCGGTGGTCCAGGTGGATGTGCCCGGCGTGTGGTGGGCCGGCCTGGCAACCATGATGATCGTCGGCTCCATCGTCATCGGCCTGCTTGTTTACTGGTTGACGATGCGTGGCGGCAAGTTGCGCCGGGTCAAGACCTATATCGGCGGTGAACTCCTCCAGGATGTATACGTCAGCGGCGAGCAAACCGGGCCCGGACGGCACATCGAAGTGACCGGCGTCGATTTCTACAACACTATTGAGCAGTTGCCCGGCTTGCAACGGTTCTACATCCTGACGCGGGCGAAAGTCTTCGACATTTATTACCTTGTCCAAAATAGTGTGAACTATGTCATCAAGATTCTGCGCTCACTCCATACCGGCATCCTGCCCACCTACCTGAGATGGTTTGTGGTGGGGCTGGTGGTAGTGGTCTGGGTGGTAACCCAATCGGGAAGTTGATATGACTGAATTACTCGCACTGCTGATCCTGCTGACGGTTATCGCCGCGATCATCACCGTGGTAACGCCCAACCTGTTGTATTCGGTCATCAGCCTGGGCGCCGTCGGTTTCCTTCTGGCCATCGTCTTCCTGTTCCTTGCGGCGCCGGACATCGTTATCGTGCAGATTGGCGTCGAGGTGGTGAGCCTGGTGATCCTGATCCGCGCCACGCTGGGCCGCGACCAACAGATGGTGAAAGTCTCCAAGCCCCTTGTGGGCGTTACTTTGGCGATGGCGCTGGTGGCGGTCATCGGCCTGTTCGGCATCCAGGTGTTCAACGATTTTCCGCCGTTCGGCGCACCGGTGATGGAGCGCTTTGCCGATGCACCTTCAACGACTTACCTGCAGGACGGCCTGGAAGAGACCGGCGCGCCGAACATCGTCACCGCCGTGCTACTGGATTTCCGTGCCTGGGACACCCTTGGGGAGGCGACCGTGCTGTTCTGCGCCGCGCTGGGCACAGTGGCCATTCTGCGGCGAAAGGCCCGGATCAGTGTCAAACGACCCGGGGATGACACGACATGAATGCCCCCATCAAATCGAATCCTGGCAGACCAGGCCCTGACCGGACGGACCCCAACGGAGCCGGCATGAGCATGATCGTCAAGACCGTGGCGCGGTGGCTGAAGGCGCCAATCCTGTTGTTCGGCATTTACATCGTGCTGTACGGCCACATCACCCCGGGCGGTGGTTTCGGCGGCGGCGTCATCATCGCCTGCGCATTCATCCTGATCACACTGGCCCTGGGTGAAAAAAATGGCCTGGACGTTTTCAGCAAAGGCCTGGCCTCGAGGCTCGACAGCGGCGGCCTGCTGATTTTCCTGTTTGTGGGCTGGCTGGGAACGTATCTCGCAGCGGTTTGGGCCAGCGGAACCTTTTTCGAGAATTTTATTACCACCCCGGAACAGTCGCATTTCACGCTGCTCAGCGCCGGGACCATGCCGATATTGAACATCGCCCTGGGACTCAAGGTCGCCAGCGCCCTGTTCCTGGTATTTACGGTGCTGACGGCGCTGCGTATCGCGCAGGGGGGAGTTGATGTTGAAGAGAATCCTGAAGAGGAAGGACCATGATCTATTCACTGTGTCTCCTGTTGATCCTGGTTGGCCTCTACGGAGTGGTTGCAGGCCGGCAAACGGTGAAAATCGTCATCAGCCTGGTGATCATGCAGCACGGTGTGCACCTGTTGCTGTTGCTGATCGGCTACCGCGATGGCGGCAGCCCGCCAATCGTCGATTCCACGACCACGCTCACGAGTTTTGCCGGCCTCGCGGTGGATCCGTTACCGCAGGCCCTGGTGTTGACGTCCATCGTGATCGGGCTGGGCGTGCTGGCCTTGATGGTGGCCTTGTGTGTGCGCCTGTATGACCGTTACGGAACCTTCGACATAACCGAAATCCGGCGTTTGCGTGGATAGGAAACAGGAATGGGATGTAAGTGATGAATAGCGATATCCAGGTTCTGATTCCCCTGTTTGTGGCCCTGCCGCTGGCGGTGTCGCTGCTGATCCAGTTGGTGGCGCGCGGGCGTCCGGCGCTGGCCGAATGGCTGGCCAATGCCACCATGCTGGCGCTGGTGCTGATGACTTGCTATGCCATCGGTGACACCGGCCTCTATCACATGGGCGGCTGGCCCACGCCCATCGGCATTGACCTGCGGCTCGATGCTTTGGCCAACCTGCTGCTGCTGGCCGTCAGCCTGGTGGGTTTCGCGGTCGCACTGTACTCGGTCGACTATATGCGGCGATTCACGGCTCGCGGTCATTTTTACAGCCTGTTCCTGCTCATGGTGACCGGTATGAACGGCGTTATCCTGGCCGGGGACCTGTTCAACCTTTATGTTTTTCTCGAAGTTGCGGCGGTCGCCTCCTATTCACTGGTCGCATTTGGCTGCGCCCATGAAGAGCTCGAAGCCTCGTTCAGGTACGTTGTTCTTGGCTCGCTGTCCTCCGCCCTGATCCTGATCGCCATCGCACTGGTTTACGGCATCACCGGCACGCTGAATATGGCGCACATGGCCGGGCGCATCGCCGAGACCGGCATGGATGCACCGCTGCTGCTGGCCTTTGGCCTGTTCATTTGCGGGTTCTCCTTCAAGACCGCCCTGGTGCCATTCCATGCGTGGCTTCCGGATGCGCATCCCGCCGCACCGGCGCCGGTCTCCGCCATGTTGTCCGGTGTGCTGATCAAGGCCATCGGCATCTATGTGCTGGCCCGCCTTGTCTTTAACGTATTCGGCGTCGGTGAAAGCGAGCTCGGATTGCTGCGCTGGCTCGGTGTGCTCTCCATGGTCGTCGGCGGACTATTGGCCGCCGGGCAAAAAGACATCAAGCGTTTGTTTGCTTACAGCAGCATCTCGCAGGTCGGTTTTATGGTCCTCGGGCTCGGGCTCGGTACGCCGTTGGGACTGGTCGGCGCACTCTATCACTTGATCAACCACTCAATGTTCAAATCATTGTTGTTCCTCAATGCCGGCGCCGTGGAATACGCCACCGGTACGCGTAATCTGAAAAAACTGGGTGGACTGAACCGGTCGCTGCCGGTGACCGGCGCGACCTCACTGATCGGATCCATGTCAATCGCCGGCGTTCCGCCATTCAATGGATTCTGGAGCAAATTGATCATTATCCTGGCCTGTGTCGAGTCCGGCTACTACGGTTTCGCAGCAGTAGCTGTGGCCATCAGCGTCGTGACCCTGGCCTATCAGCTCAAGGTTCAGCGGCTGGCCTTTTTCGCATCCTTACCGGGCGCTTTACAGAACTTGCAACGCGAACCACGACTGATGGCGCTGGCAATGATCCTGCTTGCAACGGGGTGCATTGCGCTGTCGTTCGCCGTACTGGGTGGGCTGCGTGATCCGTGGCTGATCGGCGCCGCCCAGGAAGTACTGACGGCGGGGGTATTTGAATGAACGAAGTAAACAACATAAACGACCGGACACCGTGGCTTGAACGAGTGGTGCTGTTTGCCATTTCATTCGTGTTCTGGATTTTGCTGGTCTGGCCGGTGTCGCCGGTGGACGGGCGGCTGCTGATCGGCGACATCGTGGTCGGACTGGTTGTCGCCGCGTTCGTGGCCCTGGTGATGGGCCAAATGATCAGGCGTAATTTTGTGCGACTGCTCAATCCGGTGAGCTATTTCTGGGCGTTTATCTACGTATTTGTTTTCTCTTACTACGCCATCAAGGGTGGCGTGGACGTGGCCTGGCGCGTGCTGCACCCGGCGATGCCGATCAATCCGGGCATCGTGAAGGTCAGAAGCGTGTTGAAAACCGACACGGGGCGCACGATGCTGGCCAATTCAATCACGCTGACCCCCGGCACGCTGACCATCGACGTTAGCGATGATGGCGTGTTCTATATTCATTGGCTGAACGTGCTTAGCGTGGACGAAGAGGCCGCCGCAGAGCAGATATTGCGACGGTTCGAGTGGTTTATTCAGAAGATTTTTGAATAGGATGTGAAGAATGGGATGCCTGAGAACGGTAAGACATCATGACGAATATTGAATTCCTGGTTCCAGCCCTGATTGCCGGTCTGCTGCTGTGCTGCGCACTGTGCCTGTACCGCATTGCCAACGGTCCCACGGCAGCGGATCGCATGGTGGCCATTGACATACTCGGTACGGTTGTCGTGGGCTTTGTCGCCCTCATTACCGTGCTGACCGGCAAGGAATACCTGCTTGATGTGGCCCTGGTCTGGGCCCTGGTGAGCTTCGTGGCTACCCTTGCGCTGGCCAAATACCTGGTGGGGAAACGTCTCAATGAATGAATCAATCGGTTTAACGCTCATTGTCATCGGCGTGGTGTTCGACATCATCGGTTGCATCGGACTGGTCCGTTTGCCGGATGTGTACAACCGCATCCAGGCATCCACCAAGTGCGTGGTGCTCGGTACGATACTGATCCTGGCTGGCAGCCTGGTCTGGCTGGCATCGCTTCCGGCCACGATCAAGGGCCTGATCATCATTCTGTTCATACTGATCACGTCAGCGACAGCCGCCCATGCGTTGTCGCGCGCAGCACACCGGTCCGGGGTTTCGCTGTGCGATCAGAGCGTCGTTGACCGCTATGCAGACGACAGGCAGGCTGATGATGCCAATACACAGCTATGAAAAACAGGTGTAAACATATGTCCATGGACGGACAGTAGTAGGGCAATGCAGGAGCAATTGCCGAGGAGTTAATAGCGTGAAAAAGCCCGCATTTTTACAGCCAAGAGTCCTGAAACAGGCGGTCCGTGCCGTGTTTATGCCCGCTTACACGACCCGCTTCCCGGCCGAGCCGTTTGTGCCACAGGAATCCTTCCGCGGACGCCCCCGTTTCAATGCGGATGAATGCATCGGCTGCGGCGCCTGTGCGCAGGTATGCCCGCCCAAGTGCATCGATGTGATCGATGACCTCGTTGGGTCAACACCGGTACGCC
>JAIVWI010000121.1:0-9185 GCA_048636595.1 Oceanospirillum sp.
ATCGGCTTCTGAATCGGACACCCCCAATACCAAGGCTCACGAGCATTATCTGCAGGGAAAATTCTTCTACAGCCGGCGCGGTTCTGGCGACATTGAACGCGCCATGCAAAATTTCCAGCAAGCACTGGAGATCGATCCGGACCTGGCCGACGCCTGGGTTGGATTGGCAAGTTCAATGATCATTCATGCCTTCAGAAATGGGATTCCCTGGGAAGAAAGTGTCGCCAGGCGCAAGGAGGCCCTGGACAAAGCCATTGAACTTGACCCGAATCACGCCGAGGCGCACATTCGTCTCGCCCAGCACTACCGGAGACTGTCGGAAATGGACACGGCCCGGCAGCACTATGACGAGGCCTTGCGATACGGGCAGAACAGTGCGCTCGTGCTGTCCATGGCCGCTGGCGTAGCATTCCATGAAGCCAATTTCGAGCAAGCCATTGAACTGCAGATGCGCGCAGTGGCCCTGGACCCGCTGGGTTTTGCCAATCGGGAAAACCTCGCAGGTTTCTTATTCCACGCCGGCCGTTTCGATGAGGCTGAGGTCGAGTTCCTCAACGCCCTGGATCTGAATCCCGCAATGTCGGATTATATTAACGATAACCTGGTACAAATCCTTGTTCTCCAGCAGCAATGTGAGGCAGCCGGGGTCCTTATACAGCAACTTCCGGAGGGCATCGCCAGGGACCAGGGCCTGGCTATTTTCCATCACGTGAGGGGGCAGGAAGCCGAAGCTAATGCAGCCATTGCACGCCTTACGGCAGACCCCGGTGTCGAACCGGCAGCACGCCTTGCCGAGATTTATGCATTCCGGGGCAACCTGGACGAGTCGTTCAAGTGGCTGGATTCCGCCAGGGACAGGATATACAAAACTGGCCGGAATTCATCGGATTGGCAAGATTTGAGGCTACTTTTTACCTCCCCATTCCTGCGGCCCCTGCACGATGACCCTCGCTGGGAAATGTGGTTGGCGGATCTGGAAGCCAGAGCGAGCTAGAGCCACATGTAAGAGGTCGCTTGCGGCCGACCTTTTTTGAGACAGTGAAAATCGGCCGCAAGCGACCTCTTACAGTTCGCACGCAGGCACGCTACTGCAATCGCTTGTACCATTACCCCCATGGCTTATCGCTCCCCACCCGGACCTCCCGCTGACGCCACCACCCGTGGTTTCCTCGGCGTGTTCCGCTACAGCCGCCGGGCGATGGATCTGGTGTGGACCACCAACCGCTGGCTTACGGTAGCGCTGGCCGTCCTTACCTTGCTGGCCGGCGTACTGCCGGCGGCAATGGCCTGGGTGGGGGCCTTGATCATCGACGCGGTGATCGCGGCCACCAGGGCCACGCAGGACTCCGGCGTCATTTCAATGTCTCGGGTGTTCACGCTGGTGGCCATCGAGGCGGCGATCGTTGCGGCCCTCACTGGCGCCCAGCGCGGCATCTCCCTGTGCCAGGCGCTGCTGCGCGCCCAGTTGGGCCAGCGCGTGAACGTGATGATCCTGGAAAAAGCTTTGACGCTGGAACTGGCCCAGTTCGAGGACGCCGAGTTTTACGACAAGCTTACCCGGGCCCGGCGCGAAGCCTCGAGCCGGCCGCTGTCGCTGGTGAAGCGGACCTTCGGCCTGGTTCAGAACCTGGTGTCGCTGCTCAGCTACGGCGTGCTGCTGGTGCAGTTCTCACCCTGGGCCGTGGCGGTGCTGCTGATTGCCGGGCTGCCGGCTTTCTTTGCCGAAACGAAGTTTTCGGGCGAAGCCTTCCGCCTGTTCCGCTGGCGCTCACCCGAAACCCGCATGCAGATGTACCTGGAAAGCGTGCTGGCGCGCGATGACAACGTCAAGGAGGTCAAGCTGTTCGGGCTCGGCCCACTGCTGCTGGACCGTTACCGGGAGATTTTTGATCGTTTGTACATAGCGGACCGGGCGCTGGCCATCCGCCGCGACGGCTGGGGGTTTGTGCTGGGGCTGATCGGCACGCTGGCCCTGTACGGCGCCTATGCCTGGATTGCGGTTGCGGCCGTCGTCAGCCGCATCACGCTGGGCCAGATGACCATGTACCTGATGCTGTTCCGCCAGGGTCAGTCCGCGGTCTCGGCCATCCTGTCTGCAATCGGCGGCATGTACGAGGACAACCTGTATCTTTCCACCCTGTATGAATTCCTGGAAACCCCGGTCGTGGCCACCGACGCCAGCAAGTCGCGCGGCCCGCTGCCCTATGACGGCATCCGCTTCGAAAATGTCAGCTTCACCTACCCGGGCGCCAGCCAACCTGCACTGGTGGACATCGATCTGCACATTCAGCCCGGCGAATCACTGGCGCTGGTGGGCGAAAACGGATCCGGCAAGACTACGCTGATCAAGCTGTTGACCCGGTTGTACCGCCCCGATCAGGGCCGCATCCTGCTTGACGGCATGGATCTCAACGACTGGCAGGAAAGCGCATTGCGCCAGCGCATCGGCGTGATCTTTCAGGATTTTTCCCGCTACCAGTTCCTGGTGGGCGAAAACATCGGGGTGGGCGACGTGCGCCACTTCGACGACGAGGAACGCTGGCGCGAAGCCGCCGGCAAAGGCATGGCCGACGCGATCATCGAAGGCCTGCCGGCTGGTTACAGCACGCAACTTGGCAAGTGGTTTAAAGATGGTCAGGAACTGTCCGGCGGCCAGTGGCAAAAAATCGCATTGTCCCGCGCCTTCATGCGTGCGGAAGCCGACATCCTGGTGCTGGACGAACCCACCGCCTCCATGGATGCCGCTGCCGAGGCAAAAATCTTCGAGCACTTCCGCAAACTCACCCAAAAGCGCATCGCCATCCTCATTTCACACCGCTTCTCGACGGTAAGAATGGCCAGCCAGATCGTCGTCATCGAAAACGGAAGAATCATCGAACGAGGCAGCCACGAAGACCTGATCAAACTCGACGGCCACTACGCCCGCCTGTTCTCACTGCAAGCCGCAGGTTACAAGTAGAAGCCCGCCAGCGGTCGACTCTTTTTTCAGTAAAAAAATGGCGCCCGGTCAGGGCGCCAAATCATCCGCGGTGCGTCCCGTTCTCACCGCTTAAAGCTCATCATTCCATCACGTGCACAGTCAGGGCCACGGTTGCGCCCACCGGGCCACCCTCGATGCCCAGATGTGGTGCACCCGCTGCCGGGTCTTCCGGTGTAAGCAATTGGCGGGCCAGTTGCCGGCCATCAGAGTGGTTCGCTTCACCATGGTTGATCATCAGGATCCAAATCTGTGAGCCACTGCTTGGCGTCATGCCGGAAAGCCTGTCGGAGATATGCGTTTTACCATTCCTTTTTGCGACCACGGACCCAAAGCGCCCGAACACACCCAGGGGATCATCGCCGCCAAAGTCAGCCATCCCGCAATCACCGGGCCCCGCATCGCATTGCGATGGATCATCGATATATATCCACCAGACTGTATAGGCATCGCCGGGCACCAGCCCCTCTGCATGCAGTTGTGCTTTCAGACCGCGGGAATCCATGCACAAATCCGCCGAGCCTGTGATGCCCATGCCCGCTGCGTCGATAATGTCCTGCTTGTCGCATTCATGCGCCATGGCTGTGTTGAGGGCAACGGTCATCGTTACCGCCGTCAGCAATAGAATGGTGGTCTTCAAAATAGTTCTCATGTGTTTTCTCCTGCTCAAGGTTGCTTGGATCTGGCTCACTCTCTGGTGGCCTGATCGATTGTGGCTCTGATTTCGTGGCACCGCGTGCCCCGGCAATTGCTCCTGCATTGCTTAATTACCGTCCATCCATGGACATATCTTTCTCCCCCCCAATAAACTACTGCTAAACAAGGGAGCAAGTACCGAAGAAACTACTAAGGTTTCACGAAGAGCCGCCTAAATATCATCCGGTTCACTCACTTGTGGCCGGACCGATCGTGGCCCTGATCTCGGCAATCGAGTTGGCGGGGAATCCGCCTTTATCTGCATGCTGCCGGATCAGGTCTTCGTTGCTTGACTGGTAGACACAGTAGATCTTGTCGTCTGTAACGTAGCTGTGTATCCATTGAATGTCGGGGCCAAGCTCCCGCAGAACGGAACATGATGTCTGTGAAATTCCCTTGAGGTCTTCGCCGCTAAACTGGCCGGCACCGGGAATTTCCCTTTCAATTACATATTTGGGCATTACTTTGCTCTCCCGTTACTGATTGCTTGCTAGTAGAATGTAACCTGGGGCCGGGCGAGCGTACTCGCTGATATTTCCTATATTTTTCTCATATTTTTCTCATGACCAGGTGTTTTTTAAGCGGTGACAAGCAAAAGTAATAGATCGTTTGCGGTGGGCGACTGGCTGGTTCAGCCGGATACCAACCGCATCAGCACGGTCAACGAGACCATCTATTTGCGCCCCCAGGTGATGGAAGTTCTGGTTTACCTGGCCGGCTTGCAGGGACAGGTTGCTACCCTCGAGTCGATCCATGACGACCTCTGGTCCGGCAAGGTCGTTTCCAGCGGCACGATCTATAATTGCATTGCCGAATTGCGCCTGGCCCTGGCGAAGGACGGCAAGAATCTCAGCTACATAGAAACCATTCCGAAGAAGGGCTACCGGCTTGCTCCCCCGGTCGTGGCGATGCCAGCGATGCCGCCTGGCAGCAGCGAAGCTTCGGTGGCGATATTGCCGCTCTTCAACCACAGCAAGGATGCGGATAATGAGTATTTGTGCGAAGGGATCGCCGAAGAAATTCTTCACCGCCTGTCCAAGGTGAGTGGACTTAAAGTATTTTCTGCATTGACGCTGAAGGAGGAGGGTTTGGACCCTCGAGTGGTTGGCTTGCGATTTGCCGTACAGATGGTTCTGACTGGCAGCTTGCAGCGATCGGGTCAGCGGTTGAGGCTCACCTTTCGCCTGGACAGGGTATCCAATGGGGAAACCGTCTGGTCGGATCGTTTTGACCAGAAAATTGCCGACGTTTTTGAATTGCAGGACAAGGTCGCCCGGCAGGTGGTAAACGCAATGTCTGCGACCTTTGATATCAAAGCGTCCGGAGACTCGTTGCTGGAAGATTCCGGAACCCGGAGCCTGGAAGCCTTCAATGCGTTTCTGCTCGGCAGGCACGCGGTGTCAAAAACGACGGCGCAGAGCTATGACGACGCCATTCGGTATTTCGAGCAGGCTGTCGCGATTGACCCGACGTTTGCCCGCGCACATTACCGCCTCTACCTGGCCAACTACATGAAGCGCAGAGAGTATGGCGTGGATCAAAGCTTTCTCGACAAAGCGAGACTCGCTGCCGCCAATGCAAAAAAACAGGGTTACAGGCCTGCGGTGCCGTGGATTCATATTCAGCGCAGGTTATACCGGGACACCCAGCCCAATATCAGGGAACTGGCACTGGAAGCCCTGGATAAAATTCGTCATCCCGACCCGAAATGGGGAAGCTTCGCCTACGAGCAGTTGACCTGGGTTTTACCCGCTGCCGGATATTTCAAGGCAACCCTGGATTTTGCAAAACACATGCTCGACTCTCCACTGCATAATTTCCAGGACTCGGATGCGGATGAAGAGTTGCACAGCTACTACGCTGCGGCGGGTCAAATTGAAAACGCCATCCGCCAGTTGTCGAGCATCATCCAGAAAGACCCCGCCCGCCCGTTTTTTCGGATGGAAAGGTCTAATATGTATTCACGTACCGACCAATTCGAAAACGCGAAACGTGACATCGATGTTCTGGGTGAAGGCCGGTACTTTTATCAGGCTAACGCCTTTTATTATTTCTGGCGGGACCAGCCCGACCGGGTAGCTGAATTTCATGACCGTCTTTGCGCAATTTCGAATTTGCATCCTAACTTTTTACTCTATTCATACAGCATGATCGGTGATTTTGACTCAGCGATCGAACAGTATGGGAGAGCAGTCAATTCACTTTCTCGTGCGTATGTCGATTTCGGCCCTCTGCGTGCAGTAACGAGGGCAAAATTGCCGATGTCGCTGATCAATCAACTCGAACAGCATCCGGGTTTTAAATTACTTCTTGAACAAGAGGGCATCGACGAAGCCTGGCGCGCAGAATTGATGGAGCACGTAAATGAATTAACCGGCATTACCGGGATTCATATTAATCCGGACGATGATCTTCCGCTGGTTTGACCCGGGTCACCATCACGTAAACCGGCAGCCCCGCCATTAACAACAGGAATCCCCAGTAGACGGTCTCGAACCCCGATGCGGCGATGACCCACATGCACACGCCAAAAGCGATGGCGGCGACGCCACCCTCGCGCAAGCGGTGAGAGCGACTGATGGATGGATCGCGATTCTGCAATATCAGGCCGGAAATAGCCGAGAAAGCGTAGGGAATAACAGTCGTCAGCGTGGCGATGAGGAGGATAAAGGTGTAGGCCGCGACCAGGCCCTTGGCAAAGTTGAGGAGTAAGAGCAGGCTGGCCAGCATGCCCGACAGTACGTACGACGCCGAAGGCGCATGCCGGGCCGAAATCCGCGCAAATAAACCGGGAAACAAACCGTCCCGGGCGGCAGCCATGGCCATCTGGCCGGCCGCGAGCAAGGTGGTATTGATGCAGCCTGCTGTAGAGACGAGGGCGCCAACGACGACGATCACCCCGCCAATCCCGCCGATTAAGCGGATTCCTACATCCGACAGCGGGGACGTTGATGCCGCAAGTTCTTCGGTGGGCAATACGCCGAGCGCCACGAAATTCACCAGCAGGTAGACCAGGCCAACAGTCAGTGTGCCAATCAGCGTCGCCCGTGAAATGGTGTTACCGGAATTCAGAGTATCTTCAGCCGGGACGGTGGCTGACTCTATGCCGAGAAAGTTCCAGAATGTCAGCGCAAAAACCGAAGCGAAAACAATCAATGGGTTGCCCTCGCCGGGGTGCATGGCCGGCAAGGTTGCGGTTTCGACAAACAACAGACCGATGCAGCCGATGAGCACCAGCGGCAGCAACTTGAGAATGGTGGTGACCAGGCTGACGATACCGGATTCGCGCACGCCTGCGACATTGACACCGACCACAATCCAGATCAGAGACAGCCCCGCCGCTGCCGTCAGCACCGGACTGGCCCCGATCACCGGCACCACGGCTCCCAGGTAAGCGGCAAATGCGATGGCAATGGCGGTACAGGACACCCACAGGCCGATCCATCCGCCCCAGGCAATCAGGAACCCGGCAAAATCGCCGAGGCCCGCGCGTGTATAGGCGTATGCCCCGCCTGTAACGGTTACGCGGCGCGCAAGGTTGCCAAACATGATTGCAATGGAAAGCGCCCCCAGCGTTGCGACCGCCAGGCTCAGGAGCCCAATGCCGCCATACGGCGCCATGACTGCCGGCATCATGAAAATCGCCGAACCAATCGTGCCGCCTACGACCAGGCTCCAGCTGCGCCAGAATCCCAGTGAGCGCCGGGCCTCACCGCTCATCGTTCACTCTCCAAATGTCAAAATTTATTTATGAACTATACTAACTTATACAAGCAACGCTGTTTCTTGCCCAGGTGCAAACGTGTTCCCGTCCGGGTGAGAATTTTTGCCGTGAACAGGGCCAGCAAAGTTGCACAGTCGAGTGATATCGACAATGAAGTAAATAAAACAGGACAGCGGAGAGTTTCTAATGACCGGTTACGGGCGCCATGAGCCTGGTAAACAGCGATTTCGCCAATTAATCAGCTTGCTGATTCTGGTAACCTTGTGTTTCTCACCGTCAGCTTACTCAAAGCCAAAACCCCGGGGTAATCCTCCGATTCCGCCGAGTGACCCGTCTGCACTGACAGGTCCTGTTTTTGGCGACCTTCCCGAGGGCCTCCCGGAAGCAAATGAAGGGGCGTTCGAGGGGGGTGAAACGGGTACCGCCGAGGATGCTTCTGTTGAAAATATGTTGCCGGCGGAAGACCAGCGCGACGATGGTAAATTCAATGTTCCTAGCAATGGGCCGCCAAGCCCCCTGTTTGGCGCCGGGGCTTTCACCCAGCAAATGCTCCGTTTCGAGGAGTTCGGTCCGGATCGCCTCGAAAATCGCATGCACGCACGGCCGCGAAACTGGCAAGCACTGCCCGCAGCGGCGGATCCCCAGAGCTCTCCTGATGGGCTTGACGGCTTCCTCTCCCAGCCCATCTGGCCGTTTCCAACCCAGGCCGCAAACACCCATGATTTAAATCCCTGGGAGTTCGAAATAGAGTCGTATATTGGCCGCGATCTGCATAGTCCGCCGGCAGAGGGACGGCCACCTGGACAGGGCTGGTCTCACCAGCGCTGGAATGAGTTTGGGCCTGCAGAGTATTACCAGACCGCAACCGCCGGCGCCCGCGTGAATGGCGGCTTACGTGACGCCAGGCAAATGCACGCTTATGACGCAGGCGAGTTTGCTCCCGGAGGCTTGTATCACAACACCGCAGGTGCGGTAGGGTATGAAGGTACCACAGCCGGTATCGAGGTTAAATTCCACCCGAACATGCCGGTGCAGGATCACACCGCGCTGTGGACGTTTGACGGGACCTTCCCGCCCAAGCTTCTTAACGTCCGTTACGGCCGGCCAGTGCTGATGCGCCACTACAATGCGCTGCCCATCGATGTCGCGGCCAACCACGGATTCGGGGTGCATACCACCACCACCCACGAGCACAACGGCCATAACCCGGCAGAGAGCGACGGCTATACCAACGCTTTCTTTTTCCCCGGTCAGTTTTACGATTATCGCTGGCCGATAGCGCTGGCCGGTCACGATTCAATCAATACCGCTGCGCAGGATCCCAGGGCCGGAGCGCCGGACGGCAAAGGTGGCATCAATCAGATCCCGGGCGACTGGCGTGAGACCATGAGTACACACTGGTTCCACGATCACATGCTCGACTTCACGGCGCAAAATGTCTACAAGGGCAGTGCCGCCATGATGAATTACTACAGTGCGCTCGATCGCGGTAACGAAGCGCTGGACGACGGGGTCAACCTGCGCTTACCCAGCGGCGCTTCATTGGATTGGGGTAACCGGGACTACGATGTCAACCTGCTGCTGGCCGAGCTAATGGGGCATCCTCTTATTAGACATGCTAAGTAGGGGTGTTCCGCAGAACATGACGCTGGAACCTGCCACCCAGGCCCTGCTGAAGCGAAGACCACTGGCGGTATGCCAATCTCGGGCACAGACACGGTGAACGTCGTCCCGCCATTTTTTTCCTTGTCTATCCTCCCGGAACCACCGCTTAGCCCATATCCTGTA
>JAIVWI010000122.1:0-9182 GCA_048636595.1 Oceanospirillum sp.
TGCCCCACAAAACAAGAGTCAAGCAGAAATAAAGAAGCACCGTGGTAAAGCGGTGTTTTCGAATTTTTGACATAGCCTGTTTCCAAACGTGCAATCCCACATTCTATATGCAATTTGCTCATCTATAGTTGTAAATTCTGTGAGGCTTGCCCTCTCCGGTTGATTCAGGCATTTGACACGCTTTGTAAGAACGGGCGTTAAACCAAACTGATACCGCTTCGCGCTCCGGACGAGGGGTCAGAGCACTTTTTCTTTGTGGGCTTTACAGATAAGTAAGGTTTTTCTTAGAAGAAAGTGGTCTGACCCCGGCTGTTCATAACTGCAATCTACTTTAGCCATGCAAACCATCGGGCTCCCTAAGGGGCCCAATAAGTGATAATGCATAAACTGCCGCCACCACAACAGCCCAAACAAGCATGAAATCACAAAGCAACAAGGAACAATCCGGAACACCCTGCGGCCTGGGCCGCCGCTTGCTGATTATGCTCTACGATGGCGTCATAATCGTCGCACTTCTCATGCTGGCGACAGTTTTTGCAATGCTGGCCGGAACGGGCAACCACACGGCCATGCAGGACCCGCTTTATACTGCCTACCTGGTCCTGGTGTGGTTCGCTTACCTGGCCTGGTGCTGGCACCAAGGCGGCATGACCCTGGGAATGAGGGCCTGGCACGTGTGCATCACCGATGAAACAGGTCGCCGGCCGGGGTGGGGATGGTGTGCAATCAGGTTCCTGACATCAATTCTCTCAGCAGCACTGGCCGGCCTGGGATTCTTCTGGTCATTGATCGACTCCGAAAAACGGACCTGGCATGACAAGGCCAGCCGCTCGCGGCTATTGCGCTGCTAGCCCGCAAAGTGTCCGCGGTCAAACCGAGCGCCGCAGGACCAGGGTGGCAATAATGGTCAGCACAAGGGGCGGCAGGATGATGGTCAATGCGGCTGGCAGATCATAAACCTCGCCGAATTTCTCAAACGCCCGGCTGACGATCATGAACAAACCACCGAGCGCCATACCAAAAAATAATCGCACGCCCAGATTGTGCATCCTGGCAGGCCCGAAAACGAAGGGCATGCCCGCCAGGACGAGCGCAATCACCGTGAACGGAAACAGGGTTTTCTCCCAGAACGCAGCTTCGTAGACCCGGTCGTCAAGACCATTTTCATCCAGATACTCCATATAACTCCACAATGAACGTAATGACAGGCGGCTGGGCCGGGTCACGGCGGAGTCAAGCAATTCCGGTTTGACCTCGGTAGGCCATATTTGCTGCCTGGAGCGGGTTGACCGGGCGCCCGTATCGCTGAAATGAACGGTTGAAACTCTCTCCAGTGTCCAGGTCTCACCATTGTGAAATGCTTTGCGCGCCCGTGTAATAGCTTTCAGATTGGAATTATCGGAGAAGTTGTAAATCACGATTCTCTTGAACTCTACCGATTGCTCTCCCCGCTTGGCGGACAACAGGGGAAGCTGGATATTGACGATATCCTTGCCGTCCCGCATCCACACCCCGCTCGGACCACCAATGATGGCGCGCCCCACCATTTGGCTGAGCCGAAACGCTCGCGCCTGTTGCTCGGCAGCCGGCGCCACCCATTCACCCATGATCACCACGGGTACCGTTAGCAACATGGCTCCGGCAATGCTTGCAAACGCCAACCGTGTGCGGGAAACACCGGAAGTCCGGAACGCCACGAGCTCATTGGCGGCAGCAAGACCGCCCACGCCGACCAGCGCCCCCAGCAGTGCGGAGACGGGGAAAATCTGGTAGGCCATGCTCGGCGTAGTCAGAGCAATGAACCAGAATACATCGCCGGTACCATAGTCGCCGGTGATGTCCCGCAGCTCGCCCAGCAGGCTGAGCAGAATGAAAAGTATGGTCATGGTAAACCAGACTGCCAGCACGCCTATCAGGGCTGCCCGTCCAATATACCGATCAACCAGCTTGACCATATTCAACCCTTCCCAACCATCCGCCCCTGGCGTTGAAGCCAGACCAGGGCGACGATGAAAACCAGCAGGTGAACCCACCACAAACCAAACGAGGGTGGCAAGTCTCCCTCTGCAATCCAGGAACGCCACATGTAAAGAATGTTGGCGTAAATCGTATAGGTCAGGATACCAAGAATCACCCGGCCACCCCGGCCTTCCCTTGGCGCCGAATGGGACAGGGGGATTGCCAGCATGCCAAGCACTATGACGGCGATTGCAGGCGAAACACGCCACTGGACTTCAGCGATGTCTTCCAATTGGGCAGAAAACATGATGTCGGTGCTGGCCCGGGCTTCAAGTGAAACTGCTTTAATACTGTGCTCAAGCTCCGGAAGCCTCAGGTCGTTGCGGGAGAAGTGAATGATGCCAAAATCGAGTTCTTTGGTCCCGCCTTCGGTTATCTGACCGTCCTCCAGCGTCAGGTAGCGCTCACCAGCTTCCTTGTCCAGCCAGTAATACCCCTGTTTTGCACTCCACACCTGCTCCCGCTCATCCTGTTTCATCTGGATGAAAATATTCCTCAGGGTGCGGCCATCCTTATCCACCGATTCCACGTACAACACCAGGTCACCTCCTTTGAAGACATGAAACTGCCCGGGCCGGAGCCCCCACTCCGCTGCTGACTTGTACGCCTCTTCCAATTTTTGCTGTACCGTGCCGGCCGCTTTTGGCGCCACGAACAGGTCCACGGCCAACAGGAAAACAGCCACTGGCAACAACAGGTTGGCCAGGGGGCGCAGCAACATCAGCCAGTTGAAACCGCTGGCTCTCATCACGGACATTTCCTGATCGCGGTACAGCCTGCCGGTGCCCCAGATGATGGATACAAATATGCTCAACGGGATGATGGTGCTCAGCACATCAGGCATTTTCAGCAACATCAGGATGCCTATCAGGCCCGCAGGCATACGACCGCCGGCAACGTCACTCAGCAACTCGCCCATTGCAGTGCCAACCATCACGATCAACAATACAATTACCACTGCGAGAAAAGTCCAAACCCATTCACGCAAAATGTATTTTTGCAGTATATTCAGCTTCGCCTCACGATTTTATATTCGTTATACCTGCGTTTTTAGTAGAATAACCCGTTTGGTCGATTCGGGCCGACAAATCAAGGAAACCATTTTATGAAATTCAGCCTGGTTAATGAATCCCCACGGCTCATTCAAACTGAATGCCTGGTCATCGGCGTTACCGCCGGAGGCGGCCTGTCAGCCTCTGCTCGGGATATTGATGAAGCGAGTGGTGGAGAAATCAGCAGGATGCTGGAGACCGGCGATATCGAAACAAGGCTGGGTAAAACAACACTGCTGCACCGTGTGAGCGGTGTGGCCGCGCAACGGGTGCTCGTGGCGGGCTGCGGCAAACAGGAAAAACTGGACCAGCCCCGTTTCGACCGGGCCTGCCAGGCCGCTGGCATGGTGCTGCGCGACCGTGCATTCACGAGTTGCCATATCAGCATCCATGACCTCGAATTCGGGACAAACGATTCCCAGTGGCGCCTGAGACAAGCAGCATTGGCTGTTCACCGCGCCAACTATCTCTACACGGTCACCAAGGCTCGGAAAGACGAGTCGCCGGCACCCCTGGAATCTGCTTCCTTCAGCGGGGACGATTCTCTCGAAGCTGTACTTGCACAGGCGGAAGGATTCGCACTTGGTTTTGCGAAAGCCCGCCTTCTGGGCGACTTGCCGCCGAATATCTGCAACCCCGCCTACCTTGCGCAAGAGGCTGCATCCATCGCGAAACAATACGACAAGGTTGAATTGGAAATCCTTGAAGAGGAAAACATGGCGGATCTTGGCATGGACGCCCTGCTGGGCGTCTCCCGGGGAAGTGCAAACGCCGCCAAATTGATCGTACTGAAATATTCCGGCGCCGCCGCTGATCAACAACCAACGGTGCTGGTGGGTAAGGGTATTACTTTTGACTCCGGCGGCCTGTCGCTCAAGTCCGGCGTAAACATGATGCAGATGAAATATGACATGTGCGGCGCGGCGAGCGTACTGGGCGCATTCCTGTCCTGCGCAAAACTCCAGTTACCGGTCAATGTGATCTGCATCGTCGCAGCAGTGGAAAACATGCCGGATGCCGACGCCTATCGCCCTGGGGACGTTCTTACCAGCATGTCCGGAAAAACCATCGAAGTATTGAATACGGATGCTGAAGGGCGCATGGTCCTGTGCGACGCGCTGACCTACAGTGAAAAATTCAATCCCCGGGTGGTGATCGACGTAGCAACGCTCACCGGCGCCTGCATGATTGCACTGGGGCATCATGCATCCGGGCTGATAAGCAACAACGACGAACTGGCCGAAGGTCTCCTTGCAGCCGGCAATACCATCGTAGACCGGGCCTGGCGCATGCCCCTGTGGGAAGAATACCAGTCCCAGCTGGACACCCCTTTCGCCGACATGAAGAATGTAGGTGGATTGTCGGCCGGCATGCTGACTGCCGGTTGTTTCCTGTCCCGCTTCATGGAAGATCAAAACTGGGCGCACCTGGACATCGCGGGCTCTGCCTGGAAGTGGGGCGCCGATGACGGGGCGACCGGCCGGCCGACCGGCCTGCTCACGCAATACCTGATCGATCAGGCCACTGCCGGTACGCGCTGAGAATGGCAGGCGGTTGCCAGGTAGATTTTTACGTACTGGACGAAGGTGCTCTTTCGGCTGAACAACTGGCCTGCCGCCTGGCGTTGATGGCCTGGGAGCAGGGACACCAAATTGCGGTTATCACGGAGACAACTGATCTTGCCGCCAGGCTGAATGATTTGATGTGGGAATATCCTGCCGGCAGATTTTTACCGCATTCAGCCGAACCCGGGGATACACGGGCGCCGGTCATCATTGGCAATTCGGACATGACGATACCGGCGGACAGCGAAGTCGTCATCAACCTGACCGCTGCGCCCATAGCCGGGCCGGACAGGTTCAAACGCCTGTTGGAAATTGTACCCGGCAGCCCTTCGCAACGGACAGCATCACGACACAAATTTCGATCTTACCGCGATCAGGGTCTGGATCCGGTCAGCCACCCCATTGGAAAACGGCCTGGTGATAAACAGCCGGGCACAACACAGTAGCGCAGCAGGACACTCATGGAAAAAAGTTATAACCCGGCCGATATCGAACAGCGGTGGTATCAGTTCTGGGAAGAAAAAGAATACTTTGAACCAGCCGGTGAGGAAGATGCCGGCAATAAAGAACGCTACTGCATCATGCTGCCCCCACCCAACGTCACGGGCAGCCTGCACATGGGCCACGCCTTCCAGGACACCATCATGGATACGCTGACGCGCTGGCAGCGGATGAAAGGCGCCGATACGCTATGGCAACCAGGCACCGACCATGCCGGTATAGCCACGCAGATGGTGGTGGAACGAAAGCTGCTTACAGAGGGCAAGTCCCGCCATGACCTTGGCCGGGAGCAGTTTGTCGACGCCGTCTGGGATTGGAAAGAACATTCCGGCGATACCATCAGCAAACAGATGCGGCGGCTGGGTGCTTCGGTGGCCTGGTCCAGGCACCGTTTCACCATGGACGATGACCTGTCACACGCGGTCAGGAAAGTCTTTGTGCAATTATTCGATGAAGGCCTGATTTACCGCGGCAAGCGCCTGGTCAACTGGGATCCTGTTCTGCACACTGCACTGTCGGACCTGGAAGTCATCTCGGAAGAGGAAAAAGGAAAGCTGTGGCACATCCGCTACCCGAGAACAGACGGCCGCGGCTACCTGGTCGTGGCCACAACAAGACCGGAGACCCTGCTGGGCGATACAGCAGTCGCAGTCGACCCTGATGACGAGCGCTACCGGGACCTGGTTGGAATGGAACTGGAATTGCCGCTGACCGGGCGCACCATCCCGATTATCAAAGATGATTATGTCGATGCTGAATTTGGTTCGGGTTGCGTCAAGATTACGCCGGCGCACGATTTCAACGATTATGAAATCGGCAAACGGCATGATCTGCCGATGATCAATGTGCTGGATGCGGATGCATCGCTAAATCAAAATGCGCCTGAAGCCTACCGCGGACTGGACCGCTTCGAGGCCCGCCGGAAAATTCTTGAAGACCTGGAATCACAGGGCCTGCTGGAGAAGACCGAAGATCACAAAATGATGATCCCCAGGGGCGACCGCTCCCACGCGATCGTCGAACCGTACCTGACAGACCAGTGGTACGTGAAAATCGCACCGCTGGCGAAACCGGCCATTGAGGCAGTTGAAGATGGCCGGATTTCTTTTGTTCCCGGCAACTGGAGCAAGACCTATTTCGACTGGATGCATCGCATCGAAGACTGGTGCATCAGCCGCCAGTTGTGGTGGGGGCACAGGATTCCCGCCTGGTACGATCCGGAAGGCAAAATCCATGTCGGCATGGACGAGGAAGACACCCGCCAACGATCCGGCCTGGCGGATGACGTCGAACTCCGCCAGGACGAGGACGTGCTGGACACCTGGTTCTCGTCCGCCCTGTGGCCTTTTTCTACCCTGGGCTGGCCGGAACAGTCAGAAGTTCTGGACCGTTTTTACCCGGGCAGCGTCATGGTCACCGGCTTTGACATCATCTTTTTCTGGGTTGCGCGGATGATCATGATGGGCCTGAAATTCATGGGTGATGTGCCGTTCAGGACGGTCTACATCCATGGCCTGATCCGCGATGGGCACGGCCAGAAAATGTCCAAATCCAAGGGTAATGTACTGGACCCGCTGGACCTGATCGAAGGTATCGATCTCGAGTCACTGGTGAGCAAGAGAACAGCCAGCCTGATGCAGCCCCGGATGGCGCCTGCAATTGATAAGGCGACCCGCAAAGAATTCCCGGATGGCATTCCTGCTTTCGGCACGGATGCATTGAGGTTTACATTCGCCGCGCTGGCTACCACCGGCCGGGACATCCGGTTTGACCTGGGGCGGATCGAAGGCAACCGGAATTTCTGCAACAAGCTGTGGAATGCGGCCCGCTTTGTGCTGATGCAAACCGAGGGCGGTGAAATCGTCGCATCAAAGAGTCCCGGCGCCATCGACCAGTGGATTCTTTCCCGCCTGAACAACGTGATCCTGGAAGTGGAGCAACAGCTGTGCGCCTACCGTCTTGACCTGGCAGCGCAGGCGCTATATGAATTCATCTGGAATGAATATTGTGACTGGTACCTGGAATTCGCCAAGTCCATCCTGCAAACGGGTAGCCCGTCGGAACAATCAGCCACACGGCACACGCTGCTGCATGTGCTTGAAACCATCCTGAGGGCGTTGCATCCGATGATGCCGTTCATTACCGAGGAAATCTGGCAGAAGGTCAAGGCGCCGCTGGAAATTGAGGGCGACAGCATCATGATGCAGCCATTCCCGGCAGCGGGCAGCATCGACCGGAAGGCCGAGGACGATATCAACTGGTTGAAAGAAGTGATCCAGGGTATCCGGCGTATCCGGTCAGAATTGAACCTGCCACCGGGCAAACCACTCGACGTCAGGCTCCAGGCCGGCACGGACACAGACCGTTCGAGACATGCCCGGTTCAATGAAATACTTTCTCACCTTGGCCGTATCCAGTCCGCCGAATGGATTACGGCCGACGCCGACACGTCTCAGTGCGCGGTTTCACTGGTGGGGGAGTTAAAAGTCCTGATACCGCTGAAAGGCCTGGTCGATGTGGAAGAAGAACTTGCACGCCTGAACAAACAGTTGGCCCGGGAAGAGTCCGACCTGAAAAAATCCCAGGGCAAACTGGGCAACAGCCGCTTTGTTGACAATGCGCCGACCGCCGTGGTCGAGCAGGAAAAACAACGGCTGACCTCCCATCAGGCCAATGTGGAAAACCTGCAGATCCAGGTCCGGCAACTCGAATCCATGCGAAGCTAAATATCCAGGCGCATGACGATGGCATCCTCGCGCCCGCCGGCGGCGCGGTAATAATCAGGCCGCCTCCCCACGATGAAAAAACCTTTTTGCTTATAAAGCCTGATCCCTGAAGAGTTGCTGGGCCTGACCTCGAGAAACACGCTGAAACAGCGCTGTAGCCTGGCCTGGCGAATGGCGTGGTTGAGCATCAGGTTGCCGTAACCTTTCTTTTGGCAGTCCGGTGCGACACACAGGTTCAGCAGGTGGTTTTCCCCTCCCCCATGCGACTGGATGGTATAAGCAATCACCCTGGGGCCTGCCTGCAACACGGTGCAGTCATAACCCACCCGGAGGCAGTCTGCAAAGATGCCCCGGGTCCAGGGGAAAGGGTAAGCAGACTGTTCGATCTCGACAACACAATCGAGGTCATCGGCGTTCATCTGACGCATCAGGGGGTACAGTGCAGCCGGTTCAATGCTCATCAGTCGCGATCAGGCAAGGCCCCGGACAGGCTCTGCCAAAGCTTTCGCCTCCGCTGCCGAACAGCTCCGCCTCTTTTTTTTTGAGATCATCTTGAGAAGCACAGCGTTGAACCGCGCGCCACCAGGGAAAGTCGTCCCCACCAACGGCCCCACGCCAAAGACCAAGATGTTATCCGGTGACAGACCGTCGGTGTGAGCCGGCAGCTCATCCCACAAACGTTTCACATTGAGTCCGCGCCCGCCCAGGAATGCCCGGGTCAGGTGTTCCTCGGTGGGATGGCTGTGAACGGTTCGATCGGTCAGATCGACGCGCAATACTTTGCCGCCATAGCCGTACATCATTCGCCTCGCTCTTCCGTCGCTGCTTCCCACGTTGCGATGGCCTCCGCCTCACGCTTTGCTCGGGGTCCTGCCTCGGCATCGTCGTATACAAGCGCACCCGTGGCGCAGCGCTGCGCACAAGCGGGGTCGCCGCCGCACAGATCGCAGCTAAGGGATTGATGACATTCTGGCCCGTGTATTTTGGTGCGCTTCCGCCAATCGGCTCGAACATGCTCACACCCTCTGGGTTGATATTGCCGCCGGCTGCGATTCCCATCCCTCCTCCTACAACAAGAATATTTTTCGATTCCTCGTAACTAAACGAATTCCCAAAAGGACCTCTAATTCCAATTGAGTCTCCTTCACCCAATTCGAATAATTTGGATGTTCCTTCTCCTATTTTTTTAACGGTTATTTCTATAAGGTCTTCGTTTATGCTCGAGATGGACATTGGTAAGAAGTCAACATCAGGAAGCCATAAAATAACAAACATCCCCGGTTTGTAAGCGCCTGCAATCCTCGAGTTTCTAATCGTGA
>JAIVWI010000123.1:0-9088 GCA_048636595.1 Oceanospirillum sp.
GAGATTGACCGAACCGAGGTTACAGGCCCCGTAGGGCGGCAGGGGAACTTCGCCGCAGGGGTTGGTGGTCGTGATGAACTCCCGGTAGGCGAGATTATTGAGCCGGTTGATACGATCCACGAACAGGACACCCGGCTCGGCGGTTTCGTAACATGTCCGCATGATGTGTTGCCAGAGATGACGCGCTGGCAACCGGGCCATTACACGGCATGGAATGGCATGATCGAAGCCCGGCCATCGGCGCATCACGGTTTCAGCGCCGGCATCTTCGGACAGGGAAACTTCGGGGAACACCAGTGGCCAGATCTTATCAGACTCCACCGCCTGCATGAACGCATCGCTTACCTGGACGGAAAAGTTGAAATGCTGCAACTGCCCGGTCTTGCGCTTGGCATCTATGAATGCCTCGATGTCCGGGTGATCACAGCGCAGACTGGCAATCATGGCGCCGCGACGTGCGCCGGTTGAAAAAACGGTGGCGCACATGGCATCCCAGATGTGCAGAAAGGCGACCGGACCAGAAGCAATCCGGCCAGTGGAGTGGGCCGCGCTGCCGTTTGGGCGCAGTGTGGAAAAATCGTATCCAATGCCCCCGCCGGCCTGCATGGTCAGAGCGCCTTCCTTCAAACTATCGAAGATGCCCTCCATATCATCTTTTATCAGGCCCATAACGAAGCAGTTGAACAGCGTGACCCGCCGCCCGGTCCCGGCGCCTGCAAGAATTCGGCCAGCAGGGAGGAAACGGAAGCCCCGGAGAATGGAGTAGAACTTCTCCCTCCAGACCGGCTGTTGAGAAGATTCTGCAGACGCAACAACACCCGCAACCCTTTGCCAGGTCGCGTCGATGTCACGATCCCGCGGTTCGCCGCCCTCGGCCCAACGGTACCTGGTCTCCCAGATATGGCGTGCAACGGGCGTCGTCAGCCAGGAATGGTCAGAAGGTACGTCCATGGCGGACCAAAATCACCGGCCAAATCCTGTTGATCAGTAAATACCAGTGATCTATGTAGCCAGGTTTCAATCCATAACAAAGGTGACTTTTAAATCAACCCTGTATTTTGTAACCCGGTCGTTCTCAACCAAAACCTTTTGTTCCTTGACCCATGCGCTCTTGATGTTGCGAACGGATTCAGAGGCCTTGGTAATGCCCAGGTGAATCGCTGCTTCAAAGCTGACGTCTGATTCAGCACTGATTTCGATGACTTTTGCAACTTTCATAGCTAATTCTCCAGTTACGCGGCCTGGCCGCCCACCGAACAACTGACCCGGTTCAGGCGGTCGTCGCTAAAGAAATTTTAGCAGCGGCGCGGGAAATACATATTGATTTACATCAATGAACGAGGTGCTTTTGAAGGAGCACTACCCCTACTTTGCAGTATCAACGGTGCTGCTGTTCCACCGCCTGACCAGGCAAATTGGACAGCGAAGCTGATTCCGGAGTGAGCGCAGCGACTCAGGCTTCAGCAGTTCTTCTGAAGTCCCTAGTACAAGCATACCTGCGTCCTCTGCACGTACAGCCGCGATCAGGTGTTGGACACCCGGCTCCGATAGCAACAGGACACTGGCGGGGTCGGCCGGCAGCAGGTCGCTGATCATACGATCCAGCGTATCCTGTTCGGCCGGGGCCGCGGCTGTCAGTAGTATCGAAATCCTGCGCATCTCGCCCTCGGCAAGCAACATGGCGGCGATCAGGGCTTTGGCTCCTGTAGCCAGATCGCTGACGGCAACGACAATGCGCTGCGGTGACCGGTGTGTCTGCACAGGTGGTAACAACGACGTCGCCGCAAACAACTGCAGTGGCTCGAAAACAGTGATGTCTGCCGAATACGCTGTTTGCCGCAGCAAATCGACAGTTGAGCCTCGTACGTTACGAAACGTATGGGATACACCCATGCGCCGGGCAAGCTCAGCGACCGCCTTACGGGCAGTGCGCGTTCGCAGTGCAACGGCTCGCTCGAATTGCGTGCTGTGAAATTCACGCACGCTCAGGGTTAGCCGGCATAGTTCTTTGACGAACGGCAAAGCTGCTGCGCGTTGCAATTCATCATCGACAACAAACACGCCTTGCAAATCAATTTGTGCATCTTTGCCCAGTAACGGTCGAAGTCCTTCCAGCAGCATTTGGCCCGACCCGCTCGTCCCGAGGATCACGGCTATCTGCTGCGGAACTGTATCAGGAAGTTTTGCCAGCATTACTATTTTCCGTCGGCATCAAGTCTGTGCCACCGAACGCGCGGCGCTTTGTGGCAAGATCAAGTAATCGTTTGCGTATTTTCTGATTCACACTACCCTCCGGAAACTCGCCATTTTCATCACGCTGACCAGCCGGCAAACCAGTGAGGATCTCAAGGCAGAGGTCGACATGATCAACAGGATAAACGTGAAACTGTCCGGCTTCGACCGCTTCAATGACATCGCGTCGCAACATCAGGTGCTTCACATTAGCAACCGGGATCAAAACCCCCTGGTCCCCGCTCAGCCCGCGTTGGCTACAGATGTCAAAGAAGCCCTCGATTTTTTCGTTAACACCACCGATCGCCTGAATCCTTCCGTGCTGATCTATCGAACCAGTAACCGCCAGGGATTGTTTGATCGGGGTTTCCGCCAATGCTGAGGCCAGTACGCAGAGTTCCCCAGCCGAAGCACTGTCTCCTTCAACCCCACCATAGGATTGTTCGAAGACAAGACTGGCCGACATGGACAGGGGCTGGTCCGTAATGTAGTGCGAACTGAGGAATCCAGCCAGGATCAGGACACCCTTGGAGTGCAGCGGGCCGCCCAGTTCCACCTCACGCTCGATGTCGATGACGTTGCCAGATCCGAGAGAGACTGTTGCCGTAATACGCTGCGGACGGGCAAACATAAATCCGCCAAGCTGCATGACGGCCAGTCCGTTGACTTGTCCGACACGGGCGCCTGAGGTCTCGATGACAAGTGTGTCGCGAAATATCTCCTCCTGCATTCGATCCCGGTAGCGGCTTGCGCGGCGGATGCGGCTGTCGATCGCTTGTTGCACCTCCCCGGCGCCAATTATTGCCTTGTCGCCGTGGCCCGCCCAGTAATGTGCCTCACGAACCAGGTCTGTTGCCTGCCGGATATCGGCTGATAGCCGTTCGCTGTCGCCTGCGTGCCGCGCACTCTCTTCCATCAGTCTCGCAACCCCGGCGCGATCTATGTGCTTGAGATTTTCCTGACGAATAACCGAGGCCAGCAAGCGTGCCCGATGTTCGATGTTCTCATCGCTGCGCCCGATCTGATCTTCGAAATCCGCCGCTATTTTGAATAGCTCCGAGAATTCGGGATCGTAGTGGTCCAGTAAATAGTAATGAAGTCGTTCACCGATCAGAATAACCTTGAGATTCAGCGGGATCGGCTGCGGTTCCAGCGTGACAGTGCTGATAAGGCCTATGTCATCACCCAGTGAGCGCACCTGCAACTCTCCAGATTTGATTGCACGCTTGAGGCCTTCCCATGCCAGTGGGTAGGAGAGCACTTTGGCCACATCCAGAATCAGGTAGCCCCCGTTGGCCCGGTGCAGTGCGCCGGCCCGGATAAGGCTGAAGTTGGTCACCAGTGTTCCGAATGTTGCCTCGTGCTCGATTTTGCCGATCAGTTCAGCAAAGCTGGGCTTATCTTCAAACACCACCGGTGCGCCTTCGCAATCACTCTGATCGACCAGCACACTGATTTCGTAGCGCTGCATTGCAGAAGTTTCTTTTGAACGCAGCATTTCCTTGATCTGGGCTGGTAGTCCGGGACCGTCCGAAGAACTCAGGAAGAGACCAACGTTGTCAACAATATCGGCCTGCATCCTATCCAGGTGTTCTACCACCACAGGAATGTGCTGGTATTTTTGCTTGAGTTCATCGACCGGGCCGGTCACGGCGAGGCTCGCAACATCATGCTCGAGCTGCCGGATTTTTTGCCGCATTTCGCGTGCGTGTTTGGGCGTGGCGCGCATCACGCGCTGAAGCTGTTCGGTTAGCTCATCGATGTCTTTATAGATTCTTTTCTGCTGTTTCTTGGGAAGTTTTTCAAAATCTTCCGACTTGATGACTTCATTGCCCCGCATCGGGATGAAGGCGATGCCTGTAGGTGTACTAATGACACCGATGCCGCGTTCGTGGGCCGCCTTTTCTATGTTGTTAAAATCGTTTTCTCGTCTTGCCTTGAAGTCCTCTGCAATCGCTTCTTGCTGCGTCTGGAAATCCTCACTTTCGAAGGCAGCAGGAATCACTGCCTGGGCGTCCTGGATGGCATGCTCCACATCGACGCGAAGTTTTTTGCCGACCCCCGGGGGCAGTCTCAGCGCTTTGGGCTGACGCGGGTCATCGAAATTGTAGACATAGCACCAGTCTGAAGGAACGGGCCGACCTGCAGCTTTGTCTTCCAGGAACTGGCGTACAAAAGTATGACGTCCGGCACCTGGTGGTCCGAGTACAAACACGTTGTACCCATCGACGTCGATCTCTGTTGCAAAGTGAATGGCCTCGACCGCCCGGTCCTGACCGGGGATCTCGCTGAATTGCTCAAGACTCTCAGTGGTTTCAAATGTCAATTGATCGGGATCACAACGCCGATACAGCGCTTGCGCCGGCAATGACATACCCGGTTTTAAACTCATTTCTATCCAGCCCTCTTCGGTTAATTTGCTGGCATATTCCACCAAAGGTTCAAAATTAATCATCGCATGGGTAGACGCTCAGTTAAATCAAAAATGCTGATAAGGATGACCTATATCACTTTCTGCAAGTCTGCATTTGTCAGTCTCCAGTTTCTATTTCAAGGAGACTCTCTACATGCTATACGATCAAAGCTGACCCCAAAAAGGTCACTGGTAATTGATCTAGGTCATTTACTTTTTACTTAAGAGACGAGACTATATATGTGCATAACGAGGAGTTGGATGAGCTCTGCTAGAGCCACTCAGGAGTCGCAATCTGGAGTGAGCTAGAGCGAGAACTTATAAAGTAGTGATACGTTATGCAGGTCTGCGGTCGTGGACGGCTGAGGATAAAACCTCGTATGTTGGACCGCAGACTTTTTTATTTTCCATTCCTAACTTTTTTCCATTCCTAACTTCCAGAACTCCTGGATTTCAAACATCCGCCCGGACCACAGACAAGCTGGCACCATTTCTCCATGTTGCTGGCAACGCCTTCGCCAGGCAGCGGTATTTCGGTTTTACTTGATCCAAATCATTTACTTTTTTTTTGCGAGGAGCAATGTAATTATTGATAGAGGCGAAATTAAAAACAGCTTCAGTCAATTGTATGCCAGTCTTAGATAGTACGATCCGAAAGGAGATTTGATCATGACAGCAAAGAGCAAAATTCAGGTAAAGGAAAAGGTTCAGGTAAAGGAAAAACCCGAAAGTAAGGTAGCGGAAACCGAAGTAAAGAAAACGGAATCACTGTTACCTGGTCTTCGCCACGAGATAGAGGACACGGTTGCCAGCATCCTTGATAGTTGGCCACGGTTTGGTTCAGGATGGCATTGGCCAGAATTCGATACACTCGGAAAAATCGAATTACCGAAACGGCTCGCGAGTGCCCGGAATCTTCCCAAAGTTGACTTCTCCGAAATCGACGACGGTTACGAATTAACCGCGGAGTTGCCTGGCATGGGCGTGGACGACGTGGAATGCACGTTATCAGGGAAAATGTTGACCGTTAAGGGTGAAAAACAGGAAGTAAAAGAAGAAGAGAAGAAAGGATACTACCTCAAGGAACGGCACTATGGGTCCTTCATGCGCAACTTCACACTCCCGGAAGATGTGGATGCCAACAAGATAGAGGCCACGGTCTCGGATGGTGTACTGCGGGTATTCATGCCGAAATCTGAGAAACAGCAGAAGTCGCGAAAGATTGAAGTGAAAAAATCCTGACATCTTGAAGGGGGTGGTGATGGAATTACCTGTAAAAAACCGCAAGGCCGCTGGTCAGGCGCTGGCAGAAGCGTTGCAGCAATACAAGGGGCGCGATGACGTAATTGTGCTGGGCTTACCGCGGGGTGGTGTGCCTGTGGCGGTGGAGGTCGCCGAAGCCCTGGGCGCCGAACTGGACTTGATGCTGGTGAGAAAACTCGGAACGCCGGGGCAGAAAGAACTGGCCATGGGGGCAATCGCCAGTGGCGGCAGCAGAGTCATGAATGAAGACGTGGTGCGCAGCCTCAACATCAGCGAAGACGCCATCAGGCAGGTGGAGGAGGCAGAGCGCAAGGAGTTGCAACGCCGCGAACAAGCCTACCGGGGAGAGCGTCCCTGGCCGGAGTTGGCGAACCGTTGTGTGATCCTTGTGGATGATGGTCTGGCAACGGGCGCCACCATGCGAGCTGCGGTTGATGCAGTGCGCCAGGGTAGCCCGGCGCGCCTCGTTGTTGCTGTGCCGGTGGCGCCACCCGACACTGTGGACATGCTACGCAGAAAGGTAGACGAAATGGTCTGTCTTGCTGAACCGGAGCCCTTTATGGCGATCGGGATGTGGTATGTGGATTTTTCCCAGGTTAGTGACGATGAAGTGCGTCACATTCTTGGGAAGGTATGGCACGAATAAAGTGGAACACATGACGGAAGTAGTTGTACAGGCTGGTGAAGTACCGCTGGATGGTAATCTGGTCGTGCCAGATTCAGCGAAAGGCCTGGTGGTGTTTGTTCACGGCAGCGGCAGCAGCCGCTTCAGCCCCCGCAATCAATATGTCGCCGGGGTTTTGAACCAGGGCGGCCTGGCCACCCTGCTGTTTGACCTGCTTACTGCCGACGAAAACGAAATCGACATGCTGACCCGCGAACTGCGTTTTGATATTGACCTGCTCAGTGAACGTATTACGGCAGCCCTGGACTGGCTGGCCAGTCAGGAAGCGGTGGCTAATCTGTCCGTCGGCTTGTTCGGCTCCAGTACCGGCGCTGCCGCGGCGCTCAATGCCGCCGCAGCACGGCCTGACCAGGTGTCTACCGTGGTATCCCGCGGCGGCCGTCCTGATCTGGCAATGGAAGCCTTGCCGCGCGTAGAGGCGCCGACCCTGATGCTTGTCGGTGGCCTGGATTATCAGGTTATCGAAATGAACCGTACGGCAGCAAAAGCCATGCAGGCCCCTTGCCAGATTGAGATCGTCGAGGGCGCCACACACCTTTTCGAGGAACCCGGTAAGCTCGAGCAGGTTGCCGCCCGGGTCCGGGACTGGTTTCTGGAACACTTGACGAGTGCCGCGGCATAAACGCTTGACGGCCAAGGAGTGCTTCTCGTGAGTGAAGACAAGCTGAAACTTTTCGCACTCAACCGCAGCCATGATTTTGGGCAGCAGGTTGCGGCCTCCATGGGAATCTCGCTCAGCAAGCATGAAGAGCGCGATTTTGAGGACGGCGAGCACAAGGCCCGGCCGCTGGAGAATGTCCGCGGCACGGATGCTTTCGTGATCCACTCCCTTTACGGCGATGAAGAGCAATCAGTAAACGACAAGCTGATACGCCTGTTGTTTTTCCTGGGCACATTGAAAGACGCCGGGGCCGCCCGGGTTACCGCCGTGATCCCATACCTGTGCTATGCCCGCAAGGACAGGAAGACCAAGTCCAGGGACCCGCTCAGCAGCCGTTATGTCGCCGGCTTGCTGGAATCTGTCGGTGTCGACCGTGTGGTGACCCTGGATGTGCACAACCTGTCCGCCTATCAGAACGCTTTCCGCTGTCCTACTGAACACCTGGAAGCTAAAAAACTGTTCCTCGGGCGCTTCATCTCGCTCATTCGGGATAACGAGGTCGTCGTTGTATCCCCGGATGTCGGGGGCATCAAGCGTGCCGAGCAGTTCAGGGAAGCTTTACAGGAAAAACTTGATCGTCCGGTAGGAAGCGCTTTCATGGAAAAGAAACGTAGCGCCGGTGTGGTCAGTGGCGAGGCAGTCGTGGGTGATGTGCAGGACCGTGTCGCCATCATTATCGACGATATGATCGCCAGTGGCGGCACCATTGCACGTACCGTAAAGGCCTGTCACCAGCGGGGCGCATCCAGAATATTTGCGGCTGCATCACACGGACCGTTCGCTGCTGCCGCAGATGAAAACATGGCCCAGCCCGAACTGAAGCGACTGGTGATAACCGACACCATCCCGCCCTTCCGCTTGCACTCGGAGATCGCGCGCGCAAAACTCGAGGTCCTGAGTGTTGCTCCCCTGTTTGGGGAGGCGATTGAACGCTTACATTCGGGCGGTTCCATCGTTGACCTGCTAGCCGTTTAATTCTCCTGCGAAGCGCGCCGCCAGGCGAAGGTAGGCCGTGGTGCGCTGTATCCATTTGTCGGCTTCCTTGTCATCGTGATCCCTGAGATGCCAGATAGACAGCTTTGCCCGCATCTGGGCCCGGAATGCTTTGTAAAAGCACACCAGCAGGCGCGGCGGATCGTCTCCACTGCACTGCCGGTAGGTTTCGAACAGTACGGGGCCGATAAACGGCGCGCCGGCATGTTCGCATTCCATCGCCAGGAAGGCCAGTTCATCCGCCGTATCCAGCAAGCGGAACCTGCGGTTGAATTCCAGGCAATCGATGAATACAGGCGGGTCGGTCAGGCAGACATGCTCGGGGCGCAGGTCACCATGTGCCTCGACGATGCGCTGCGCCTTGACCCGGGCATCGAAGACGCCTCGCTCGCGTGAAAGATAAGGCTGCAGGGCTTTGCTTATCATGCTGATCTGTTTGCCTGGCAGGGAATACCCCGGTTCCGACAAGGCCTTGTCATTGGCCTGAATATCCTGTTCGAACTGCCGGATATATTCGTCTGTGGTCAGGCTTACCGCCTCGGCCTGTTGATAGAAATTCGCCAGGACCCGCGCAATCCGGCGCACCTGGGATTCATCAACCTGCTGCCTGGCGATGGCATCATCGAGCATGCATTCCCGGGGCAACCGGCGCATCTTGACCAGCCAGTCCACAGGCTCGCCATCGCCTCCCAGTTCAAGCTGTCCCGAATCACCTACCGTCAGCGGTATAACCCCAAGATAGATGTCCCTGGCCAGGCGGCGGTTCAGTCGGAGTTCTTCCAGGCAATTCAGATGGCGTCGCTCCAGGGTACTGAAGTCGAGGAATTCCAGCCGCACAGGT
>JAIVWI010000124.1:0-5786 GCA_048636595.1 Oceanospirillum sp.
CGCATGTTTGTGGGCCAGTCTTGCGGTTTCCAGATCATCCTCGGTCTTTTCGAAATCGATTTCGGAAATCGCTTCAATTTTGTGTCCCGATTCAGCGCGGCGGCGTTCGCGCTCCGCGGCAACCAGCGTGACTTTGGTGAGATCTACATTCTTGCGGTTATCCAAGGCTTTTTGTTTGGATTCGATGCGCTGCCGCTCCAACTCCACGCCGAGACTGTCCAGGGTAGCCTGTTCCCGCTGTAGCTGGCTTTGCAGTTCGGGACTATCGAGCACAGCCAGTGACTGGCCCTCACTAACCTGTGCGCCCGCTTCCACCAGGAGAGTTATGGTGCCCCCGGCTGGCGCGAACAGTGACGGGCTGACGGCGGCCACGACACGCCCCTGAACCGACACATCCCGCACCAGGTCTGCCCGTACCACTTCAGCGAGGCGCAAACGGTCCCTTGGAACGGACATACTTGAACCTGCCCAGCGCTGCAGCGACGGCACTACCAGCCAGACCACGATTATGAGGCCCGCCACGCCGGCGCCCATCAGCAACCGCTGCCTGGTTTTTGATTTTGCTTGTACCGCTATATCTTGCGCGGAGGTGTCAGCGATCTTCAATGTTGTATCCCTGGTTCATTCATACAGACGCTGTTTCGACCCACATGGTTACGAGGGTCTTAAATATTTGATGCTTTTAAGGCGAGAAAGGCTTAAATCACCAGGAACGGAATTTTTTGGTATTGTTCGAGCGTGTTGATTTCGATTCCCAATGAATACACCATGGCAGACGAGGAGATTTTTTACTCATACGCCAAAGGCCCGATTCGGCGCCCCGGGCTACTAACAGGAAGGAATTGATGCTGCGTGCTTTTATACCCTTTATCTTTGTCGGAGTCGGCAGCATGGCCGGCGGGATGAGCCGCTATGGTTTGACCCTGGTCACGCAAAACATTTCTGCTTTCACTATTCCGTTTGGAACCCTGATTTCGAACCTGGCCGGGTGCCTGTTCATCGGCCTGATCGCCGGTATCGGCGTGAAAACAGAGTTGATGTCCACTGAAATGCGGCTTTTGCTGGCCACGGGATTTTGCGGTGGATTTACCACCATGTCGTCGTTTGTTTATGAGCTGGGCCAGTATGTACAGGACAAGGAATTTTTTTTCGCGTCTTCCTATTTTGTGGCCACCCTGGCCGGTGCGGGACTGGCATTTGTGATGGGATTGTTAATCAGCGAATTCTTATTAAGGTAATTCATGGGAGTTGATTCATGGAGATTTCCGGACAGGCTGTATTGTTGAGGGTTTTCATCGGCGAGAGTGACAAACTCGGGCATCTGCCGTTGTTTGAGGCCATCGTCAAGAGTGCGCGCGATGCGGGACTGGCCGGCGCCACCGTGCTCAAGGGTGTGCTGGGATACGGGGCAACCGCAAGGATCCGCACCGCCAAAATCCTGGACCTGTCAGCTGACCTTTCGATGGTCATCGAAATAGTGGACGAGGAAGCCAAAGTTGAAGCTTTTCAGCACACGCTGTCCGGCTTATTCGAACAGGCGAACTGCGGCGGGCTGGTCACACTGGAAAATATCCGCGTGATCCACTACCTGCCGGAGAAAGGCGGCTAGTCCGCCAGGCTTTGATCTGAATGCAGTTAGTCCCATCCAAAAAAATCAGACCTTACTTTCTGTTGCGAATGCAGTCAGTCCCATGCAAAAAAATTAAACCTGGGAGAGGGGGTCAGAGTCAAGTGCCAGAACAATACTGCCGTCCACCATCCCAAGGTCTTTCAAACTTGTTCTGGCACTTGACTCTGACCCCCTTGCTTATCGCGCTGATCGCCGTTAGCGTGAGTGCCGACCCACCCGGTGTTTCCTACTCCGTGGAGCTACGCCAGCAACTTGCTGCCGGCCTGCAGTCACAAGGCAATGACTACCAGCCCAGGACCAGGCACCTGGACGCAGACGGCCGGCCGCTTTATACCAATCGCTTGATACTGCAGGATTCCCCCTACCTGCTGCAACATGCCCACAACCCGGTGAACTGGCATGCCTGGGGGCCGGAGGCGTTTGCATTGGCAAAACGCGAGAACAAGCCTGTTTTCCTGTCCATCGGTTACTCCACTTGTCACTGGTGTCACGTGATGGAGCACGAAAGCTTCGAAGACGAGGCTGTCGCTGAGTATCTCAATACCCACTTTGTGGCGATCAAGGTAGATCGCGAGCAGCGTCCGGATATCGACAAAATTTACATGACCGCGGTGCAGATGCTTGCCGGACGCGGGGGCTGGCCAATGTCTTCGTTCCTCACCGCTGATGGCAAAACGTTTCATGCGGGCACGTATTATCCCCGTGACCGGTTCATGAGTGTGATGCAGCAGGTGGTCAAGGCCTGGGAAGGCAATCAAGCCGGAATCCTGGCGAAGGCAGAACAGATTTCGGACCGTGTCCAGCGCTATCTCGACCAGGCTCAGACCGCAGGCGACCTGGCAAACGCGGCACCCGGGCTGGCGGTAAAGCGGCTGAAACAGCGGCACGACGAACTGTATGGCGGTTTCAGCCCGGCGCCAAAATTCCCCAGTGAACCGGATTACCTGTTTCTGATCGACTACGCCCGGCGCGAAGCTGACCAGGAACTGAGCCAATTGATCAGCTTCGATCTCGATGTCATGGCGCGGGGCGGCATATACGACCAGGTGGGCGGCGGCTTCCACCGCTACTCAACCGATCAGGACTGGCTGGTTCCGCACTTCGAAAAAATGCTCTACAACCAGGCCCAGCTGGCACGGGTCTACCTGCAGGCGGCCAGCCTGACCGGGAACCCCCAATTCAGCCGCGTCGCCAGCCAGACGCTGGATTATGTGCTGCGTGACATGCAGGCCCCCGATGGCGGCTTCTATTCGGCAACCGATGCCGACAGCGAAGGCCATGAAGGGGTGTTTTTCCTGTGGACACAGGAACAAATTCGCGCAGTCCTGGCGGGGCCGGATGCGGAACTGGCCATCAATCTTTTCAACATCACTGAATCCGGCAATTTCGAAGGCTCGAACATCCTGAATTTATCTGCGCCCGCGGGCAAACAAGCCCCGGCGGAACAATCGCGTGACGAATTCCTGCAGAAGGTTGACCGCATACGCTCGGAACTTTATTCCGCCCGGGAACAGCGTATTCACCCACTGCGTGACGATAAAATCGTGACCGCCTGGAACGCCATGATGATCATGGCTTTGGCCGAGGCCGCCGGGCTGCCGGCAGGAGCAGCATATGCAGATGCTGCGCTCAGGGCCGGAAATTACATCTGGACCAACAACCGGGGTCACGATGGGAATCTATGGCGCGCCAGCCTCAACGGCCGCTCATCCGTGAGAGGTGTGCAGGAAGACTATGCCTGGCTGGCGGATGCTTTTGTCAGCCTGTATGACCTCAGCCAAAACAGGGTTTGGCTCGAGCGCGCCCGCAGCCTGCTTGAACACATGCAGGGCCAGTTCCTGGATCAGGCCAATGGCGGATATTTCATGAGCGCCCCGCAGGACGACGACGCCCCGGCCATGGGCCGGCCCAAGGACATCACTGATGGCGCAGTTCCCGCAGGCAATGCGGTGGCCCTGCACGCAATGGCCCGCCTGGCGCGGCGGCCAGGTGAGAAAGGTCAATTCCTGGAACTCGACGCACAGGCCAATGCTTTGATCGCCGCTTTCGCCAACATCGTCAACCGCAGCCCCTCCGCATTCCCCTACTTTCTATTGGCTGCCAGGATACAGGCCGATGGCCAGTCCGGATCAAAGCGATACGCGGCCCACGGTGCTATTGCGGTCAGCGGGCGGGTGCGGGACGATCAATTAACGGTCAACATCGACATACAACCCGGCTGGCACATCAATGCCAACCATCCCTTGTCGGACAAGCTGATCCCAACCGTGCTGCAAGCCTCTGAGCAGAACACAGTCTGGGACTTATCCGCAGTGTCCTACCCTCCGCCAGTGAGAAAAACCCTGGGATTCCAAAGCGAAGAACTGGCCTTGTACGAGGGTAACATCAGCCTGAAAGCGGCTTTAAGTACAAATATGTCATCACAAGAGGGGTCCATGTTGAGACTCACATTACGCCTGCAAGCCTGTGACGACGAAACCTGCCTGCCGCCCGAACTGCTCAATCTACAAATACCGGTGCCTAAAAAATGATCATTGAAACGGAACGTTTAATTCTGCGCGAAATCGACCCGGAGCGTGATTTCGAAAGCTGGGCAGAAACCATGGCCGATGAAAACACGGTTCGCTACCTGGGCTCAAAACCGATGAACCGCGCCCAGGCCTGGCGCAGTATGGCCATGATGATCGGACACTGGACCATCCGGGGTTACGGTTTTTTCTCGCTCGAGAGCAAACTAACCGGGGAATGGGTAGGACGTGTTGGCCCGTGGTTTCCCGAGGGCTGGCCGGCACCTGAAGTCGGCTGGGTCATTGCACCCGGCCACCTGCGCAAGGGTTATGCGTTTGAAGCAGCACGCGCCTCAATTGATTACGCATTCAACACCCTTGGCTGGACCCGTGTTATTCACGTTATTCTGGAAGGCAACGAAGCAAGTATCGCCCTGGCGAAAAAATTGGGGTCATCCTTCGTTCGCGCTGAGCAGGGTTTACAGGGTGTAACTGATAAAAAAGTCGTGATCTATGCCCAAAACGCACCCGGATGACTGTTGCCTGGTCATAAACTCTGCCCGGGTCAGTACGCTTTCAATCGCAATCGTTGCTGGATCAGCACCAGGTTGCCAATGCCATTTTCATAATCCACCAGGCGGTTAAGCAGGTAGAAGATGTACATGGTGCTGAGCCAGTTGGTGAAATCTTCTTGTGAGCCCAGGTGTTTCTTCATGTTGATCATGATCCAGGAGAAATGCTCCCAGGTGTCGAAGCACGATGCGCAGTCCCGGCTGACGCCGGTGCAGCAGCGACGGGTCGTTTTGAAGTCCGCGTTATAGGCCCGGAAGTGGCGGTTATAGGGATTGCCGTTTTTCAGCCGCTCGCTGTTGACCCCGCAGTTGGCCGAAACATTGGTGCACACATCGTAGCCCCATTGTTCACCGAACAAGCGGCCCGCGGAGACCACTTCGTTGAAATAGGGCGTTGTAAATATGCGGTCGGGATAGCGTGCAGCCATGCGATTGATGGCATCGCGCACAGCCCCGAAACCGTTGCGGTAATCCAGCACGCCTCCCAGCTGTTCCACGTCGCTATAGTAGTTGAACAGCAGGAGATTGCCGTTAGCCATGCATTGCTCCACGACACTCTCGACCTCGCCGGCGCAGCCGGGGGCGACCGTGTAATACCAAAAGGCACGATCGTCACCGCGATAATTGTCCATCGCCAATTTAAAGAAATCCTGGCTGCCGTCGCCGCGTAGCCGGGAATCCGTTTCATGGTCACCCCAGATCGCGACACCGATGGGCATGGTTTCCAGGCCTTCGACGGGGATCCGGATCAGGCCGTTGGTGGCCACGTTCATTTTGAAATTATCATGAATCTTTTTGAGCCGCCCGGGAACCAGTGCCGGCTCACCGCCCACAATGGTGACGAAATTAGTGCCCCGCTCTTTCTCACTTTCTATGAAGCGGTCGAAGGCTTCATCATTGGCAACAGTGAATTGATCCATGCCCTCGGCGAAATAATAGCAACCCGAGCAGCGGAGATTGCATTTACTGGTGATGTCCAGGGATATGGAGCGGATAGGCCCCGTGTCGCGAATTTCCTGGTACAGCGACCTCAGGAAAGGGTCTTTCAGGTACTGGCGGAGTTTGGACATTTCAGGT
>JAIVWI010000124.1:5796-9076 GCA_048636595.1 Oceanospirillum sp.
GTTACCGGTACGAATAGCAGGCACGACATGCCAGATGCCGATCATCAGAGGGAAATTCCACGGCGTGATTGAGCCAACGACACCAATCGGCTTGCGGGTTTGCACAATGCGGGCTAGTTGATTTGAGTACTCCAATGCTGCTTTTTGTCTGCGTTACTGGACATTGTTCTTATAAAATATGATAAGCAAAGGAGCGTGAAATGAATACTTCGCAAAGAACCTGGATCCTTGTATTTTTTGTCCTGCCGCTGTGTCTCGCAGCCTGTACTCCTGTCGCAGATTCACGAACCGCATCAATTTCTGGTGGCGTCTATTTTGATTGTGACAGAAATGGAGAATGTGACAATTCAGAAGCAGGCATCGCCGACATGCCTATTCGCCTGTATTTTGGAACGTGTGGTGAGAACATATTACAAACTCATTTGACCAATAAAGATGGCGAATTCACGTTTTCAGAGCTTACACCGGGAGATTATTGCGTATTTCCTGATTTCGAATTAAAAACATGCGGTTTTGGCGGCAATGCCCCCACTACATTGATCTCCCGGCATGTGACTTTGGAGGCCGGAATGCAAGCCAGTCTTGTCTGGTTTGGTTTTGGAAACCTGTCAGGCGACACAGATTCCTGACTGAATTTCCTAGTGCAAACAGGAAGAGCTTATTTTGTCCAGTCTTCCAGTGACAGATGCTTTCTGACATTGTAGAAAGCTTTGTCATTAGTAACGAGTATTGCGCCGGATGATGCAGCGTGTGCTGCAATTAGCATATCCATAGCGCCAAGAGGTTTTCCCTCTTTTTCAATTGCAGTACGCAAAGCAGCATAGGCTTCTGCCGCACGGGAATCCCAGGGCAGAATTTCAACCCGCAGCAAAAACTCATTCACGACCAATGGCAATTGTTTTGCATCTGGCTTTTTTGCAACGCCCCGCAATAATTCAGCCTGTGTAACAGCGGAAATACAAACACTTGCCATCGGTACATTTTCCAGGCGTCTCTGCACGGCATCATTCGCGCCTTTGATGATGTAGCTCGCCATGTTGGTATCCAACATAAAGCGCCGTATTTCTTTTCCCACTAGAACAGATCCTTGTCTTCCTGAAGTGCATTGTCACGATCTGCCATAAAGTCTTTGGGAATCTCAATGATTTTGACCAGCTTAAAAAAATCTTTCCAATCACCGGGCTTGCGAGACAAGATCACGTCTCCGGTTTCCGGATCCTTACGGATATACACTTCATCGCCGTCAAATCGGAGTTCGAAGGGCAAGCGCACGGCCTGAGAACGGCCATTCATGAATAATTTCGCTGTTTGAGGCATGCTAATCACCTTTTACCGTTGGTATATATCATAGTATATATCGAAATATCAAAAGAATTAAAACTTTTTTCTTGTTTGATGCGTACCCCAGTTTTACATGCCAGGTGAATCGCCAGAAAGAGGAAACTGATGCGAAATTGCGTAGGAAATCAGATGATGAGATGCAAGACTGCACCTCACGGCAAGAATCCTTTACCATGGCTTGCTAAGCCCGGCAAACAAATTGTTGAATCGCATGATTAAAATCGCTGACTACCTGGTCGAAAAAGTATCACCCTCGAAACTGGACCCCATGGGCCTTGGCCAGGCCTATTGGAAATTCTGGCGCGGCGTCATGAAAAACCCCGGTGAACTGATGGCGCAAAACCTTCAGCTGGCTTCGGACCAGGTCAAGCTGCTCACCTATGGACTGAAAAAAGTGACCGGCCAGGATCCCCAGGCCGTGGCTGTGCCTGAAAAAGGCGACCGGCGCTTCAAAGACCCGGCCTGGAATGAAAAACTCTTATTTGATGTGCTCAGGCAAAGCTATCTCCTGACCTCCCAGTACACCATGAAGCTGATCGGCAGTGGTGACCTGGACAAGAAACAACAGCACAAGCTGGACTTTTTCACCCGGCAGATGGTCGACGCCATGTCCCCCGAGAATTTTGCAGTTACCAACCCGGAAGTATTGAAGGCCACGTTTGACAGCAAGGGCGGCAACCTGGTCAAGGGCATGAAAAACCTGGTCCGTGACCTGGTGGAGGGCAAGGGACAACTCAAGATCAGCATGGTCGACAAGAGCAAGTTCGAGGTCGGCAAGAACATTGCGACCACGCCTGGCAAGGTGGTCTTCGAAAACGATATGATGCAGTTGATCCAGTACACGCCAACAACCGAAAAGGTGTACAAACGGCCGCTGGTCATCTACCCACCCTGGATCAACAAGTTCTATATCCTGGACCTGAGCCCGAAAAACTCCTTCATTCAGTGGGCCGTGAGCAAGGGGTACACGGTATTCGTCGTTTCCTGGGCTAATCCGGACGAGAAGCTTTCGCACAAGTCCTTCGAAGACTATTTGAATGAGGGCATATTCACCGCCCTGGACGCCATCGAAGCCGCTACCGGCGAGAAAGAGGTCAATGCCATTGGATATTGCATTGGCGGCACCCTTCTATCCTGTGCGCTTTCCCAAATGGCCATCACCGGGGATACCCGGATCCATTCAGCCACCTACTTCACCACCCAGGTGGATTTCAGTGAAGCCGGTGACTTGATGGTGTTCATCGATGAAGACCAGCTGGACAGCCTGGAAAGGAAGATGAAAAAGACGGGCTACCTTGATGGCGCTGACATGGCGATGACTTTCAACATGTTGCGCTCCAACGACCTGATCTGGTCATTTGTCGTCAACAATTACCTGCTTGGGCGCTCCCCCGCTGCCTTTGACCTGCTTTACTGGAACAATGACTCGACCCGCATGCCGGTCAAAATGCACCAGTACTATCTGCGGGAAATGTATTTGAAGAACAAGCTGGTCGAACCGGGCGGAATCACGCTCAACGGCATCCCGGTGTACCTGTCAGAGATCAAGATCCCGGTCTTTCTTCAATCCAGCAAGGATGACCACATTGCGCCCTATCCTTCTGTGTACAAGGCGACCCATCATTACTCAGGACCCATCACCTTCATGCTGGCGGGCTCCGGGCATATCGCCGGTGTTATCAATTCGCCGGCAATGAACAAGTATTACTACTACACCAACCCGGAAGTCCCCCAGGATGTGGAAGACTGGATTGAATCAGCCCAGTACCACGAAGGATCCTGGTGGCCTTACTGGCACCAGTGGCTGTACCGGAAATCCGGACCCAAAGTTGCAGCCAGGATTCCCGGTGATGGCGACCTTGAAGTAATTGAAGACGCGCCTGGCAGATACGTCAAAATGAAATAGGGCTAGTGCTCTGTCACGCTTGTATTGTTGGGT
>JAIVWI010000125.1:0-8990 GCA_048636595.1 Oceanospirillum sp.
AAAAAATGAAAACCGCCCTAAGCCCTTGGTGCTGCTTGGTTTCCAGTGGTCTGGAGCGGTCTTTGAATTGGTGGAGGCGGCGGGAATCGAACCCGCGTCCGCAAGTGATTCGCTTTCGGCTCTACATGCTTATCCGTCCTATTAATTTAATTGAAGGTTACCCGGTCGGCAGGGAAAACCAGCAACGAGCCTGGATAAGTTTTAACGAATCCACACCAGGCGTGCTTCATCGCGATCCCGTATAGGGTGACTCCCGTTATCCGGTCGTACAGGCACGAAACCGGGCGGAAGGCTTTACACAGGTGTTTAAGCTGCTAAAGCGTAGTTGTCGTCGTTGGCAACTAAAAGTTTGCAATCAGTTTTACGAGTTATTTGCAGCTCGGCATGCACCTTGGGTTTCACTACCCGCGTCGAATCCAGGTCGCCCCCATGGTCTTGAGTCTGGTATTTTACACCATCAGCGCTGGCGCGTCCCTTCAAGATGCCAGTCATTTCGATAAACGTCGAATACCGTTTTGCTTAGAGGCTGAATAAGCTCAATGGTTCAATGACATGGGCGTTTCAGGCGCTTTTCCGGACCGGGCGAAACCTGTTGATTTCATCTGGAAGGGCAGACAGGTCTTTGAGCACGAAATCCGCCCCCAGGGATTCAGCCGGTACGCCAATGTAGCCGTCTGGAACCAGGGCGATTGGTATGCCAGCGGCGTGGGCCGCTCCTACGTCGGCGCCGGAGTCGCCGACCATGATGCATTCGTGTGGGGCGACACCCAGTTGTTCCATAACGGTTTGCAGGGGCAGGGGGTGTGGTTTCTTGTGCGCTGTAGAATCACCGCCAATTACGCTGGAGAAAAAACTATGTATGTCCAGCGCGTGCAGGATCTTTATTGTCACAGCCTCCGGTTTGTTGGTGCAAAGACCCTGCTTAACGCCCGCGTTGTAAAAGTAATTCAGCATGCGCCCGGCCGCCGGTAACAAGGCGGTCTTGTCCGTGGCGCAGTTGCTGTAGATTTCCATGAAACCTGGCGCCAGTGCTTCGGCGCCGTCAGCGTCCAGCTCCACCCGGGAACCGCGGAAAGCACGTTCAATCAGTTTGGCTACACCGCCGCCGACCATCAAGCGAACCTGCGGTATGGTGAGGCTGTTATGGTCTTGCTCGTTGAGCACGGTATTCAGCGCCGTCGCAAGGTCCGGCGCTGAATCGATCAGGGTGCCATCCAGATCCCAGATGATTGCCCTGGGCCAGGTGATGTGGGCCGTGTTATCACGCTGCGACATTCAGCGCATTTCTCCATCCGGGGTAGATCGCATCTGCATCTGCCTGGAAACTCTCGAAGGCCCTGGCGAATTCACCGTGTTCCTTGGCGAAAGCGACTGGATCGGCGCCCGCGCGCCAGCATTGTTCGGCCTGGCGTAATGATTTGGCGCCCGCCACCGGTCCGTCGATGTGGCCGTAACTGCCGCCGCCAGCGGTCAGGACCAGGTTGGAGTGGCCCAGGTTTTCGAAAAAGCCCGGCAGGCGCAGGGCGTTCATGCCACCGGACACAATCGGTGTGGTGGGCCTCATGCCCTGCCATTCCTGGTGGAAGAAGGGGCCGTCCGCGCTGTCGCGCTCGATCATGTAGGCAATCACACGGTCGTCCATTTCACCTTCCATCTTGCCGTAGCCCATGGTGCCCACGTGGATGCCGGACGCGCCCTGGCATCTTGCCATTTTGGCCAGCACGAATGCGGTATAACCACGCTGGGTTTGCGGGGACGTAACGGCTCCGTGGCCGGCCCGGTGGTAGTGCAGGTACTGGTTCGGGAAATGGCGCCGGGCGGTCGTGATGGCGGCCGGTCCGGCGACGTAGCCGTCGACCAGGAAAGCCACGTGATCGGCGTTTTCAGCGAAAGTTTCCAGGATAAACTCGCCCCGGGCAATCATCTCCCGGTAGTCATCGGCGGTGATGTTGGCAGAAAACAGCTTAGCTTCGCCGGTATCGTCCTGCGCCCTGCGCATCGCATCAGCGACCGCGGTTATGGTTTCCTTGAGGGGGGCGAACACCTGGTTGCCCTGGGGTTCGTCATTCTTGATGAAGTCACCGCCCAGCCAGAAATCATAGGCTGCTTTGGCGAAGGGCTGCGGGCGCAGGCCCAGCTTGGGTTTGATGATGGTGCCGACAATGAAGCCGCCGTCCACCACGGGTCTGCCGAGTACGCGCCACAGGTCTGAAATGTCTGTTGCCGGGCCGTCATAAAGCCTCAGGTATTCCGGCGGGAACCAGAAGTCGTACATCTTGGCGTATTCCACGTCCCCCATGCCCTGGTTATTGCCAATGGCCAGAGTCAGGAACGAAGCGAGCATGGCGCGGCCGTCAATTATATTGCGGTCGAACAGGTCATTGGGGTAGGCGATCTTCATGATCTCCTTTTCCTCGTCAATTTCGTAGACGAGGGCATCCACGCCGCGGGTGAAGTCATCCGTGGTCGAAACCTGGACGTTGGTGCCTGTAGAAGACTCGGCGGCAAAATGCGCGGCCGTCTCCAGGTAACCACCAAATCCGGCTTTGGGTTTCATGATGTAGGCGACCAGTACGTGGCGCCCTCCTGCGATCAGGTCCTCTTCACGAAGGTTCAGATCTGCGTATCGGTTCGATTGGTCCATGGTTTGCTCTCCTGAAAATAAAGTTCGTGTAAATTGGATAAATTATCGGATGCCGCCGGCCCGCCGTTTGCGGTCCATCAGCTGCAGGATCATCGGTGTCAGGATAAGCTGCATGGCGATGTCCATCTTGCCGCCCGGAATAACAATGGAATTGGCCCGCGACATGAAACTGTCGTGAATCATTGAAATCAGGTAGGGGAAGTCAATGCCCCCGGGGTTGGCGAAACGGATGACGACCAGCGATTCATCCGGTGTTGGAATCCAGCGGGCGATGAAGGAGTTTGATGTGTCGACCGTCGGCACGCGCTGAAAATTGATGTCCGTTTGTGAGAACTGGGGGCAGATGTAGTCGATGTAATCCGGCATGCGGCGCAGGATGGTGTCTTTGATTGCCTCTTCTGAATAACCGCGGTCCATCTTGTCGCGGTGGATTTTCTGAATCCATTCCAGGTTGATGACCGGCACCACCCCGATCTTGAGGTCGCAGTACTGTGCCACGTTCACCTCGTCGGTGACCACCGCGCCGTGCAGACCTTCGTAGAACAACAGCCCGGTGTCCTGTGGTATCTGCTCCCAGTCAGTAAAAGTCCCCGGCTGTGAGCCGTACTTCTCTGCCTCTTCGTCGTCGTGTACGTAGTGTCGTGTCTTGCCGCTGCCGGTCTCACCGAAGGACTTGAATACGCCTTCCAGTTCATTCAGCAGGTTCGCCTCCGGTCCGAAATGGCTGAAGTGATCGTTGCCTTTTTTGCCTTCTTCTTCCATCACGCGTTTCATATCCACGCGATCGTAGCGATGGAAGGCATCTCCCTCGATATAGGAGGCCATGATGCCTTCGCGTTCGAAAATGTGTTCGAAGGTGCGCTTGACCGAGGTGGTTCCCGCCCCGGAAGATCCGGTAACCGAGATGATGGGATGCTTGACTGACATGGTGTATCTCCTTTCCTTATCAGGCCTTGAACAGGCCGCGGGTGCCAAACAGTTGTGAGCGCTGCTGGATGGGTTCCATATCCCGGTAGTACTGGTCGACCAGGGCCACTTCGTTGATTGAGCCGAAGATCATCGGTACACGCTGGTGAATATCGCCTGGCTCGATCTCGAGAATCCTCTGGTGGCCATCCGATGCCGCACCGCCTGCCTGTTCTGTCAGGAAGGCGATTGGGTTGCACTCATAGGCCAGCCGCAGTCGACCGCTTTGGTAGCCGGGGCGCCGGTCACCGGGATAAAGGAAAATCCCCCCGCGTGACAGGATGCGATGGCATTCTGCGACCAGTGATGCGATCCAGCGCGTGTTGTAGTTTTTGTTGTGCGGTCCTTCCTCACCTTTCAGGCAGTCATCGACATAGGCGCGGACATGGCCGTCCCAGCGCCGGGAATTGGACGAATTGATGGCGAATTCGTTGGTGTCTTCGGAGATCTTTACGCCTGGCATAGTCAGGCAAAATTCACCGGTATCCGGATTGAGTGTGAATATATGGGTGCCTTCCCCCAGCGTCAGGACCAGTGCGGTCTGGGGGCCGTAAATGACATAACCTGCAGCTAATTGCCGGTCACCTTTCTGTAAGAAACAGTCGGCATCGGCGGGACCCTCGCCGCATTTCATTGGCATGACGGAAAAAATCGTTCCGACCGACACGTTGGTATCAATATTTGACGAGCCATCCAGCGGATCGATGGCCACGTACATGGGCGCATCCTTGTTGAGTTCGATCGGGTCATCCAGTTCCTCCGAGGTGACCCAGGCAACCGGCGCGGACCGGAGTTCTTCGATGATCAGGTCGTTGGCCCGGATATCGAGTTCTTTCTGGACGTCACCATCAACATTGCTGCCATGCTCCGCGCCCAGGGTTCCCGCCAATGGGCCCAGTGCGATTATCTCTGCTATGGCGCAGCAGGATTCGGCGATAATGCGGGTTGTATCGGCAACAGCCAGGCGTTCCCCGTCATCTCCGGCCCATTCTTCAAGGTATCTGTTGAGTGTCTCGTGTTCAGTCATTTTGTAATCACTGGTGGTTGATATCGGCCCGGCGGGCTAAAGTGAATACAAGTCTAGGCGGGGTGCCAACAGGACGGTATATCCATCGGGAGGGGGGGGTGGGGTTATTTGGGTGGGGTAAAAACCACCCTTATGGGCAGGGTCAGGATTTCAGGTACATTGAGATCGCCTGGGAACGACTGTTCACACCCAGTTTCTGGAAAAGGTTCCGCACGTGGAACTTGACCGTGTTCAGTGATACATCCATGTCACGAGCGATCTGTTTGTTGGTGCGGCCTGTGGCCAGACTTGAGAGCACTTCCAGTTCACGCCGGGTCAATGTGACCAGTGGGTTATCGTAAAGTGTCCGCACATCGATGAACGGGAACACCATGCGGCCTTCCGCCACGTCAGCGATCGTATCCAGCAGAAAAGAGGGTTGCTCGCTCTTGGAAACAAACGCAGCCCCTCCATGGGCCATCACTTGCGTTGGCAGTGTGCTTTTTTCAAGGCCCGTGTAGACGACAATCCGCGGCGGATTCGCCTGCGCGTTAACACGATCAAGAATCAAGCGGCCGTCGCAAGGGCCGAAAATCCAGCCGATGACACCGACGTCGATGCTCTCTTTCGCCAGGTTTTCAAGGAAGTCTTCACAACCCGAAGAGACGTGTACCAGGGTGAAACGCTCATCCTCAGACAGAATCTGCTTGAGCGCCGCCTGGATCAGCGGGCTCTTGTCCGCCACGCCGACTCTGATGGCGTCAACTGCTTGTGTGCTTTCCTGGGCCATTCAATATCCAGCTTCCGGTTGCCACAGTATACTCATAGCTAACCACGCTTAAGAATCCGGCTTTTTTGCCGCTCCCAATCGCGGTCCTTTTGGACTCTGCGCTTGTCGTACTGTCTCTTTCCTGTTGCCAGCCCTATTTCCACCTTGACCTTGCCCCGGGACCAGTACATTGCGGTGGGGATCAGGGCTTTGCCCTTGCGTTCAACTGCACCGAACAGGCGGTCCAGTTCGCGGCGGTGCAGCAGCAACTTGCGTGTTCGCGTGGGGTCGGGTGTGATGTGTGTGGATACTGTTGGCAGGGGATTGATCAGGCAGCCGAACAGGAATGCCTCATTGTCCTTGAGCAACACGTAGCTGTCCGCGAACTGCACCCGACCTTCCCGCAGCGCCTTGACCTCCCAGCCCTCCAGTGCGATACCGGCCTCGAAGCGTTCCTCAATGTAGAATTCGAAGCGTGCCCGCTTGTTGAGCGCAATGGTCTTTTTGCCCTTGTTTTTTGAGTCATTCATGTTTTTAACCCGAGGCGCGATCGCGCGCTTCAACCTTGACTGCTATTCTACTTTCTATACCATCGCGCATGCTATGCTTGCGACGCTTTGTGCACCACCCTTCATTGGACTCAAATGGAAATCAAACGAACAGCCCTGGTCCTGCATTCTGCGATGGATATGTTCCGCGTGGTTCAGGATGTGCCATCCTACCCCGAATTTCTCTCGTGGTGTCTTGGCGCAACTGTGCATGAAGAAACCGAGGAATACCAGTTGGCGAGCCTGGAAGTAAAAGTGGGTGGCATTGTGACGTCTTTTACCACCCGGAACCGCTTTGTTCCCGGTGAACTACTGACACTGGCCCTGGTCGACGGCCCGTTCAGCCATTTGACCGGTGAATGGCAGTTCAAGGCGCTGGGTGAGGAAGGCAGCAAGGTGATACTGAGCATGAACTTTGACTTTTCCAGTTCGGTCATTTCTTCCGCATTTCGCCGTGGGTTTGCCCACATTGCCGACAAGTTGGTTAATGATTTTGGCAAACGCGCTGATGCAATCTATGGACTCTGAAAACCCCCACTCCATGATTCATATCGAAGTCGCCTATGCCACACCGGACAAGCAGGTGTTACTGGGCCTGTCAGTCCCGGCAGGTACAACGGTTGCCGAAGGTATTGAACAGTCCGCCATCCGGGATGAATTTCCGGAGTTGAATATGGACATCAAAGCCGTGGGGATTTTCAGCCGTAAAGTGCCCCTGGATCACGTGTTGAGGGAAGGTGATCGTATCGAAATTTACCGCCCCCTGATCGCGGACCCCAAGGAAGTGCGCAGGCAACGAGCGTTAAAAGAATAAATGATCGGTCAGCCATCGATATCCGGGCCCGGGATGACAGCGTCCGGCGTCTGATCCAGTAGTTCCATATCTCTTTGGTACTCGAGTTCTTCCAAAGTACGTTCCTCGATGGCTTTGATATCCGGATCTGTTGAAAGCGCATCTTCTGCGGCGGCGTCAATGGATGCTGCATGTGGATCAGTCTGCGGGTCGGTTTGAGGGGTAGCTTGCGGGTCAGCTTGTGAATCAGCCTGTGATTCGCCCGCTGGCTTTTTAGTGAAAGTAGCTATCTCATTCGCATCACCTGGCGTTTCATCAATGGTGGCCCGGAAAGGGTCATCCCGACCGATGATTTCAGCCAGAAGATCATTTTCGAACTTGAGTGTGATGGTACGTTTTACCATTTTATTGCCGCGGCGGCTGAATGTCTGGACATAATCCCAGCGATCCTGATTGAAGGGGTCCATTACCGATGGCGTACCGAGCACGAAAAGAACCTGTCGCTTGTTCATGCCCTCGTACAGTTCATCGAGATCCTCCTGCTCGATGGCGCTCCCCTGCTGGATGTTCTGTTTGTAAATCAGTCCACATCCGCTGCAGACCAGCGTGGCAAAAACAGTGCAAAATAGAAGACGAATTATCATTCCTGACCTGGACCGGGTTTTTCGCGTAATGCAGAGAGCGTGAATGATACAATAACCCGGCCCGTAATTGTCATCGGAATGATGAGAAATACGAGGCAGATACATTTTGCCAATGGCCGTGACCCAAAAACAAGCGAGAGACCAACGTGGAACCTAAAAACCTCAGGAGTGCCGGACTGAAAGTTACCCATCCGCGTAAACGGATCCTGGAAATCCTGGAGAACCAGCACAACAAGCATCTTACCGCGGATGATATTTACCGCTGCCTGGTGGAAGCCAACGAAGACATCGGCCTTGCCACCGTATACCGCGTGCTCAATCAGTTCGAGTCCGCCGGCCTGGTGGAAAAACACAATTTTGAAAGCGGCCAGGCGTATTACGAGCTGGATTCAGGTGAACACCATGACCACATGGTCTGCGTGGAAACCGGCAAAGTCATCGAATTCGTCAGCGCGGAAATCGAGGCCGCCCAGAAAAAAATAGCCGAATCCCACGGCTACGAAATCGAAGACCACAGCCTGGTCATCTACGTCCGCCCCAAGAAAACGTAGGGCCCCTTCTCATTGTAAGAGCCCGCAACCGGGCCCTTACAATTCAGTGGCGGGTGGCCGCGGTTGCGAGGAGTTCGGTGGCGTGGGCGCGGCTTTGTTCTGAGAGGCGGCCGCCGAGCATGCGGGCGATTTCGTCGATTCGTTCTTTTTCGGCCAGCAGCACGGTTTCCACCCGGGTTTCCTGATCTTCGGATGTTTTATGCACCTGGAACTGGTGGTCGGCGCAGACGGCGACCTGGGCCAGGTGGGTGACGCAAAGGGCCTGGCCGTCGACGGACAGGCTTCTCAGCAGGGCGCCAACAGCATTCGCGGTATCGCCGCCAATACCGGCATCGACTTCGTCAAAGACCTGGGTCTGTGCCGGGTCGCCGGTCCTGGATGCAACCTTGATGGCAAGGCTGATGCGGGACAGTTCACCGCCGGAGGCGACTTTGCGTAATGGGCCCGGCGGTATGCCCGGATTGGCGCTGACCCGAAGTTCGAGGTGATTATTTCCGCGCGGCGTTGGCGCCGCGTCAGCATCGAATTGGACTTCGAATTCGAAGCACCCGCCCTCCATACCGAGTTCCTGCATGAGGTCGCTGACTGCACTCGAAAGAATAGCTGCCCTTGAAATGCGGGACTGGTTCAGATTCCGGGCAGCCTTGCGGTAGTCTTGCAGGGCTTTGTCCAGCCTGGGTTCAATATCAGCCAGGCGCTGATCGATGCTGCCGGCGCGATGCAGTCGCTGTTTCAGGTTTTGCAGGACCTCAGCCAGTTGTTCAGGCTCAACCCGGTGCTTCCGGGCCAGGTCGTACTGGGCGCGCAATTTTTGCTCGACATCGGCGAGGCGTTCCGGGCTGAGGTCCATCCGGGACATCGCGGCCTGGAGGCTGCCGCGTGCCTCTTCACAATTGATTGCGGCCTCGCTGAGAAGTTGCACCGATTCACTGATGTCCGGGTCGAGTGCGGTGTATTCCTGCAAGCGACCGATTGCCGTGTGAAGAACGTCCCCGATACCGGTCTGTTCCGTTGTAAGGCCGGCCTGGGCCAGCTGCAATGCCGCTATGATCTCACTTCCATGGGCCAG
>JAIVWI010000126.1:0-8964 GCA_048636595.1 Oceanospirillum sp.
GTTCCGGACTGCCATTATGGAGGCCATGCAAGCCAGCCAGGGCGATACCATGTTTCTTGAAGCCAGTTCATTTGAGACGCTACAGGAACTGGTAGACGAAAACCCGGACGTTGACCTGGTTCTGCTGGACCTTCACATGCCCGGCGTAAGCGGTTTCGCAGGCTTGGTTTACCTGTGTGAACGTTATCCCAGCGTACCGGTCGTGATCATTTCCGCTAACGAGGACCCGTTGGTGATCCAACGGGCTTTGAGCCATGGTGCTGCGGGTTTTATCCCCAAATCCTCCGATATCAAGACCATTACCAGTGCCATTAACGACATCCTGATGGGTGAGATTTGGGCACCGGTATCAAAACAAGCAAATCTGCCGGGTAACAATGTTTCCGAGTTGGCGCTGGCCAGGCGTATGGCCCAGCTAACGCCACAGCAATTCAAGGTGCTGATGATGGTGTCACAAGGCCTGCTGAACAAGCAGATTGCTTATGATATGGGTATTTCCGAGGCCACGGTCAAAGCTCACCTGACGGCGATCATGCACAAACTTGGAGTCACCAACCGAACCCAGGCTGTTCTGGCGGCCAGCAAACTAGATGTATCGGGCTCTGATATGTAGGCTACGACCAGGTTAACCCTGGCTGTTTTTCAGCATGTTGCTCATAAGCGCCCGTAGTGCTGCGGGCCGGATGGGTTTGAGTAACAATCCATATCCCTTCGCTTGCACTGTTGCTTCCAGTTCGCTGGACCGATCAGCCGTTATGACGATGGCCGGCAGTCGGGTACCCAGTATGTTATCCAGATGTTGCATCACATGCAGACCGTGGCTTTGGTCGTTGAGGTGATAATCAACCAGTACGAAATCGGGTGTTCCGTGCATAAGAACCTGTTGGGCTGCTTGTGCCTGGGTCTCAGCCAACATGACGGTCGGGCAGCCCCAACGATCCAACAGAAGGTTCATTGCTTCGAGTATGTCCGGCTCGTTATCCACGCATAACACGACCAGGTCCTCGAATCCGGAGGCGTCAATCCGGACGGGAGCCGGGCTCTCGGCTTGTGGCGTGTAGCCGTGACGGGCTAACGGTACGATGACTGAAAAACAACTGCCGTGTCCAGGCCTCGAACTGACATCTATTTCATGGTCCAGCATCCTGGCAATCCGGTCACAGATTGCCAGCCCCAGGCCCAGGCCTTTTTCATCCAGGCGGCGGGCGTAATCCAGGCGGTGAAATTCCTGAAAAATGGCCTTCACTTCCGAGTCTTTAATACCGACCCCCGTGTCCCAAACACTGATTCGCAGTTGGTCGCCCCGCAAACGACAACCCAGCAAAACACCGCCGGTTTCCGTGTAATGGATCGCGTTGGCGAGAAAGTTCTGCAGAATGCGATACAACAGGTTGCGGTCGCTGTAAATCACGCAATCCGCAGTATGCACCCGCAATTGGAGATTCCGGTTGCTGGCCAGGGCCTTGAAACGTCTTTGCAGCTGTCCGAAAAGTTCGGTTGCCGAAATGGCTTCCGGTTTCGGCTCATACATGCCCGAATCCAGCTTGGATATGTCCAGCAGGGCACTCAGCAATTGCTCGGAGGCCCGCAGGCTGCGATCAATTCGTTTGACCAACTGGGACTGTTCATCGTCGGAACCCTCTTGTTGCTGGCGCAAAATGGAAACGAACAGGCTGGCGGCATTCATTGGCTGCAGCAGATCATGACTGGCGGCGGCCAGGAAACGGGTCTTGCTCCGGTTGGCTTCTTCGGCAAGCAGCCTTGCTTCCTCCAGTTTTGTATTGGCTCCACTGAGTTCGAAGGTTCGTTGTTTTACGCGCTGTTCCAGTGTCTCGTTGATTAACTGCAACTCGTGTTCGATGTCCTTGAAGTGAGTGATGTCGCTGAAAGTTGTGACATAACCACCTCCCGGCATGGGATTGCCCCGGATTTCAAGGACTTTATCCCCCAGCCATGGGCGTTCGTAGCGATAATCATGGCCACTGCGCAAATGATTCAGACGTTTGCGTATTTCACTTTTACGGTCACCGATCAACCCTCGTTCTGCGTTCAGATGGATTAATTCTTCGATTGGTTTTCCGATGTAAAGCGTGCCTTCCGGGTAATCCATCAATTCCACGTAGCGCCGGTTCCAGCCCACCAGGCGTAAGCCCTGGTCAACGACACTCACTCCCTGTGACATGTTATCGAGGGTCGATTCCAGCAGTTCACGATTGAACTGGACGGCTTGCGAGGTGCGGTCCAACAGTTCCATTACCGCCTCGGGTCCCAGGCCCCGGTGATGCAGCGTGGTGCGCAGCACGGTCCTTGCAGAAGCGGAGCCAATGGAACCGGCAAGCAAGCGTTCGCCGAACTGGATTGTTTCCGGTGTTGCCAGGGCCCCGGGTTGCAGATCAGGCAATCCCAGGTGTGTCGACAGCGCCTTGCGGGTTTTACTCATGCCAAGGAAACGGCCGATTATCGTTTCCAACTCTCCCAGGGTGATCAGCCCGCTGTTGTTCTCGACGGCAGCACCGGGAACAGAGGATGATTCCTTGTCCGGCCGGATCAGGGATACCAGGATGACAGCTGATGCGTTTAGCAACAGCGAATACATTGCACCCTGGTTGAAGCTGATGGAAGGAATGATGGCCAGCAGATTCCCCAGCTGACCTGTCGCATTAAATGATGGCAGCAGCAACCAGATGACCCAGCTCGTAACGCCGAGGGAAAGGCCCCAGATTGCCCCGGTTCGGCTCGCACGTTGCCAGTAGACACCGATTATCATCGCCGGAGCGAATTGTGCGACGGCTGAAAAGGACAACAAGCCAATTGAGGCGAGTGGAACGCCGGTTTCAATGGCGCGATAGTAGGCAAAAGCTGCCAGGGTGAGCAACAGGATGGATATTCTGCGGACGCGTAACAGTGTAAGCGACAGGTCACGCCCGCCACGGTTGCTGCGCAGACCGCTCCGCAGAAGTAAAGGCATCACGATGTCGTTGCTGACCATGATCGCCAACGCGACTGTGGAGACGATTACCATGCCGGTGGCTGCGGAAAAGCCGCCAAGGAAAGCAAGCAAGGTGAGTATGGGCCGATCGAAGGCCAACGGCAGGGACAATACGTAGGTGTCCGGATTCACATCCTGACCGGAGAATTGTGTCAGCCCGGCCAGCGCAATGGGTACCACCAGCGCGGCGAATACAAACAAATAGGCCGGGAAGATCCAGCGCGCTGCGCGCAGACCGGTTGTGTCCCGGAATTCTACAATGGCTACGTGAAATTGGCGCGGCAGGCAAAGGATGGCGACCATGGCCAGCACCAACTGGATTCCAAAACCCTCCGGCAGTCTCCAGGGAGTAAACAGTTGCTGGTAATCGCCGTTTTCCCGCATGGTTTGCGCGACGCTTTCCAGACCATCGAATACACCGAATATTGCAAATAAGCCGATGGCTATGAAAGCCAGCAACTTGACCAGGGATTCGAAGGCAATGGCCCACATCAATCCCCGGTGATGTTCACTGGCATCCATGTTACGGGTGCCGAACATCATGGCAAACACGGCCAGCGCCAGCGCCAGGTACAAGGGCAACAAATCGGGTAGAACGGTGGCGTTTCCCGTGGCCCTGCTGATTACGTCAATGCCTGTTGTAATGCCCTTGAGTTGTAAGGCTATATAGGGCACAACTCCAATCACCGCAGCGCATGTCACCAACACCGCGATAACGTGGCTGCGGCCGTAACGATAGGCAATAAAATCCGCGATGGAAGTGATGCGTTGGTCCCTGCTGGTAATGGCTATGCGCCGGAGTACGTCGAACCCGAACAGCATCAGCAGGGCGGGTCCAAGGTAGATCGGCAGAAAGCCCCAGCCGGTGGAGGCTGCGCTGCCCACTGCCCCGTAAAAAGTCCACGAAGTGCAGTAGACCGCCAGCGAAAGCGCGTAAATGATGGCCTTGAATTTCCGGTGGTTGCGCCCGATCCGTTGCTTGTCGCCAAACCAGGCAATAGTGAATAACAGACCCATGTAGGCCAGGACAATGAGGGTTAAATTCCAGGGATGAAGCATGTGTCGCGAAGCTTTTTCCTATTGTATTACAACGGACAATCTTTAGATCGAGCGTTCTCTACGACTAAAGTAGGAGCGTTATGCATGCGTTCCCAACGTAACATAGCGAACGGGAATTTACCATTGAAGAGAGGCTACCTATGAGTGACCAAAAAAGCAGAGAAGAATACTGGAAGGCAAACCTGAAGCTGGTTGCATTGTGCCTGAGCATCTGGTTCGTCGTGTCGTACCTTTTTGGAATCATCCTGGTCGACCAGCTCAATGCCATCAGTATTGGTGGATACAGGCTGGGCTTCTGGTTTGCCCAGCAGGGTTCAATGTATGTATTTGTCGTCCTGATTTTTTTCTATGCCTGGCGCATTGGCAAAATCGATCGGCAATTCAATGTGCACGAAGACTGAAGGAGATAAATAATGGATCTTAAAACACTGACTTTTTTAGTCGTCGGCGCCACTTTCGCGCTGTATATCGGCATTGCTATTTGGGCTAGGGCCTCAACCACCAAGGAGTTTTACGTCGCGGGTGCGGGTGTACACCCGATTGCCAACGGCATGGCTACTGCTGCTGACTGGATGTCTGCGGCATCCTTTATTTCCATGGCGGGCTTGATTGCCTTCCTGGGCTATGATGCTTCGGTTTACCTGATGGGCTGGACGGGTGGTTATGTTCTGTTGGCCTTATTGCTGGCGCCATACCTGCGTAAGTTCGGTAAGTTTACCGTGTCGGAATTTATCGGCGAACGGTACTATTCCAATGCCGCGCGCCTGGTCGCTGTGCTGTGCCTGATCGTGGCGTCCATAACCTACGTGATCGGCCAGATGAAGGGCGTCGGCGTGGCTTTCGGACGCTTTTTGGAAGTAGATTTCCATACCGGTGTTGGCGTTGGTATGGGTATCGTCTTCATCTACGCGGTGATGGGTGGTATGAAAGGCATCACTTACACCCAGATCGCACAATATTGTGTCCTTATCTTCGCCTACACGGTGCCAGCCATTTTTATCGCGCTGAACCTGACCGGTATGCCGATTCCGCAAATTGGCCTGGGCAGCACCATGGCGGACGGTTCGGGAGTCTATTTGCTCGACAAGCTGGACCTGATCGTAACGGACCTCGGTTTCGCTGCTTTTACGGCGCAGAAAGGGTCAACGCTGAACATGGTCCTGCTGACTTTATCGCTGATGATCGGAACGGCTGGCCTGCCGCACGTCATCATGCGTTTCTTCACGGTACCCAAGGTAGCGGATGCACGCACCTCAGCCGGTTGGGCTTTGGTGTTTATCGCCATCCTTTACACGACCGCCCCCGCAGTCGGCGCGATGGCCCGCCTCAACCTGATGGAAACCATCCAGACCGGTGAAGTCGGTTCAGTAGATGGCAACCTCGTATACGCAGACCGGCCGGATTGGTTCAAGAACTGGGAAAAAACCGGTCTGTTGAAGTACGAAGACAAGAACGGTGACGGCCGTATTCAGTACTACAATGACAAGAACGAGGAGTTTGCCGCCAAGGCCGAAGGTTTTGGCTGGAAAGGCAACGAGATGGTCAAAGTCGACCGCGACATCATGGTGCTGGCCAATCCTGAAATCGCCAATCTGCCCAACTGGGTGATTGCCCTGGTGGCGGCAGGCGGACTGGCAGCCGCGCTGTCAACCGCCGCCGGTCTGCTGCTGGCGATATCCACAGCCATTTCACATGATGTGATCAAGGGTATGATAGCGCCGGATATTTCGGAGAAGAAAGAGTTGTTGGCAAGTCGTCTCGCAATGGCGGGCGCCATTCTTGTGGCTGGATACCTGGGTATGAATCCGCCTGGATTTGCGGCACAGGTGGTGGCGTTGGCATTTGGGCTGGCGGCATCGTCGATATTCCCTGCCCTGATGATGGGTATCTTTAACAAGAATATGGACAATATCGGCGCCATCACCGGTATGCTGGTAGGCCTGTTTTCAACCCTGATTTACATCTTCTGGTTCAAGGGCTGGTTCTTTATTCCCGGAACAGAGATGGCGGCAAACACGCCGGATAACTGGTTCATGGGTATTTCGCCCGAGGCATTTGGTGCAGTAGGGGCAATGCTTAACTTTGCCTCTGCATATGTTGTTTCCAAAATTACGCCTCCTCCACCGGAGCATATCCAGCACCTGGTGGAAGACATCCGGGTGCCCATTGGCTCGGGCTCTGCCGTGGATCATTGATCCAGGTCGCGAAGCAAGACAAAACAGGGCCAGTATTCGTGCTGGCCCTGTTTTTTTGTGCTGCATAAGTTTTACAATCAAGCTATGCCCAAAAAATTTCATGACGTAAGCCACATCGCAGAATTTCTGCGTGAGATCCAACCTTTCAATGTGCTGGAAACCGGGCAATTGCACAAGCTCACCCGCCAACTCGAGGCGGAATACTGCCCGCAGGGAAAAATCATTTTTTCCTCCCGGCCTGCGCCCGGCCTGGCCATCATACGCAAAGGGGCGGTGCGCCTGGTGGATGAGAAACACAAGTTTCTGGATAAGCGTTCCGAAGGCGAATTGTTCGGGCACAGCATCTATTTCCATGGCGAATTGAAGGATTATATTGCCGAGGCCGAGGAAGACTGCCTGTTGTGGCGCCTCAGCGCAGTTGATTTCGAAAATCTCCGCACCAAACACCCGCTAATCAATGAATATTTCAGCAGTCACCTCAAGACCCGCTTGAGCGCTGCCATACAACTGGATCACGCAGTCACCCTGGTTCGCGACCTGCTGAAACGGGAGCCAGTGCTGGTCGACGCTGTTGTCAGCATTCGAGAGGCGGCACAGCGAATGAGCGCCGAAAACGTATCGAGTGTACTGGTGATGTGTGATGAAAAACTCTGCGGAATAGTCACTGACAAGGATCTGCGCCAGAGGGCTCTGGCTCAGGGCCTGGATTCCAGTGAGGCCATTGAACGGGTAATGACAGGTAATCCCACGAGCCTTGCTGCAGATGCCGCCGTGGATACGGCCCTGTTGTTGATGATGAGACAAAATTACCACCATCTGCCCGTCATGGATGGGGACCAGCCCGTGGGGCTGGTGACTGCCGGTGATATTCTCCGGGCACAGTCTGAACACCCCCTGCGCGTCGTGCGTGATATATACAAGCAGAATTCGATCGAGGATCTGATCGTTTTAAGCCGGCGCCTGCCGGCTCTGTTTGAGCGCCTGGTCAACCTGGGGCGTGAAGTTGAACAGATTGGGCGGATGGTCACGCACATCACCGATGCATTCACGGTTCGACTGATCCAGCTTGCCGAGCGAAAGTTGGGGCCGCCGCCAATGGCTTATGCCTGGGTTGTTTTTGGCTCGCAGGCCCGCGAGGACCAAACAGCGAGAACAGACCAGGACAATGGACTGGTACTCGAGCGCGAAGCAGACAAGGAAGAAGCGGCCTACTTCGCAAAACTCTCCGACCTGGTATGTGACGGCCTGGATCAACTCGGTTACGTCTATTGCCCCGGTGAGATCATGGCGCTCAACGTAAAATGGCGGGTTTCCCTGGCCAGATGGAAACAGCATTTTGATGGCTGGATCGATTTGCCGGACCCGAAGTCGGTGATGCACTGCAGCATATTCTTTGACATCCGTTGCGTGTACGGCGATACCAAACTGGTGGATGAACTGCAGGAACATGCCAGCACCCGTGCCAGGGATAATCGTATTTTTCTTCGATTCATGGCATCCAACATGCTGAGCCATCGCCCGCCACTGGGATTTTTCCGCCGTTTTGTGCAGGAAGATGATGGTTCGCACAGCGAGGGACTCAACCTGAAACACCGGGGGATCGTGCCGATTACAGACCTGGTCAGGATGCGCGCCCTGGAGGCGGGGATACGCGAGGCTAACACCTTCAGGCGGATCGAGCTTGCCGTGGAGGCCGGCGTGATGAATGAAGAAGATGCCGGCAGCATGCGTGATGCCCTGATCCTGATAAACCGGATCCGCCTCTCACACCAGGCTGCGCAGATGGCCGCCGGCGAAAAGCCAACCAACTTCGTGCCGACGGAAGACCTCTCGCACTTGATGAAGCGCAACCTCAAGGCTGCCTTCATGCTGGTCGTCGAAGCCCAGAAGGCGCTGGAATTGAGGTACCAGGTTCACTGATGTTCAGGCGCTGGCGTCACCGGAGACGGTCCCGGGCACTGTTACAGCAATGCAGGCAACAAAGTCTGGCCCGCTACATAACGGAATGTGCCGAAATTGAGGTGGACAGGCTTATCAATACTCCACTGATCTCCGTTGATCTTGAGTTGACCGGTCTGGATGCCCGGCAAAACCGGATTATCTCCATTGGCTGGACCCATGTGGATCGCGGCCGGGTCAGTTTTGCTTCCAACCGGCATGTCCTGATTAACGCAGATCATTCGGTAGGGCACACCGCAGCGATCCACGAAATAATGGACAGCGATTTGGCGCAGGGCGTGTCTTTGGAAGACGGGATTCAGCACTTGTTCAAGGCGGCCCGGGGTCGTGTATGGTTGTTTCATCACGCCAGTCTTGACGTGGCTTTTTTGCAGAAGGCCTGTATTTCCTGGGCCGGTGTTGCGCCACCATTTATGGTGCTGGATACCATGCATATGGAGCTGGCGATGCGGAAGCGGCAGGGTTTGCCGGTGCACAATGGCGACCTGCGCCTGGACAAACTACGCGGCAATTACAATCTGCCACGCTACACGGCGCACAATGCTTTGATCGATGCCTGCGCAACAGCAGAGCTGGTGCTGGCCATCGCAGCCCGGATGGACTCGTCAGAGTCTATCGAGCTTCGGCCCCACTTGAGGTATTTCTGACTTAGGGAACCTCTGATAAATTCCAGCAAAGTTGTTGGCATATTTGTTGTGCTACTTGCAGGCGCGCCCGCCCGAAGCAAGGGGTCTTCTTCCAGGACACGGCATAAACCCTTCC
>JAIVWI010000127.1:0-8863 GCA_048636595.1 Oceanospirillum sp.
GATCGAGGGACTCTCACCGGCCATCTCCATTGACCAGCGTGGCGCATCGCATAACCCCCGCTCGACCGTCGGCACGGTCACCGAAATCTACGACTACCTGCGCCTACTCTATGCTCGGATAGGCATTCCCCACTGCCCCAAGTGCGGGCGCGAGGTCTCGCGGCAGAGCGCGCAGCAGATAGTCGACAGCGTCCTGAGGATGCCGGCCGGCGCCCGATTCCAGGTGCTGGCTCCCCTCATCAGGGATCGCAAAGGTCACCATCAGGCGGTGTTCGAAGACATCCGCAGAGCGGGCTACGTCCGCGTGCGCGTGGATGGGCGTGCGTACGATGTGGACGAGGAGATTGAGCTCGATCGCTACAAGATGCACGACATTGAAGCGGTGGTCGACCGGCTCCTCCTCCGCCAGGCAGAAACAGACCAGGACCGCGCCGAGCAGCGCGGCGCCACGACGCCAGAAGCCGACCAGTAAAGCGACGCCGATGGTCGCCTCGACGGCGGGTAGCAGCAGGGCGAAAGGGTGCAACAGCGCCAGCGGTACCAGGTGGTAGTTGTGGACCGACTGGGCGAAGGCCACCGGGTGTGCCAGCTTGTCGAGCGACGCGTACAAGAAGGTCGCGCCGACGATCAAGCGGCAGGCCAGAACGATCCAGCCGATCGGTCCATTGTTGGCTACGGGCAACGCGGGTGTGGCGTCGACGTTACTCATGCTCACCCGCCTGATGTTCGGTCAACGGACCGCCGGTTCGGCGCCAAGCCGGGTCAGGGCTTCTTCGCAGGGCCTGTAATCGGGCAGGTCGTTACCGTGTAGTTCCAACACGGTACAGAAAATCTCGCGGAACCGGGCTCTTCCGTCGACAATGCCGGCATAGGAGGCTGGCACCAGGACCAGCGGGGGTGATTCAGTCGTATACGGCACCAGGGGTTTTGAACTGCAGGCCACGAGTCCACCGGCGGTGAGCACCAGGATAATGGCCAGATTCTTCAAATGCAGCATGGTAATGGATAGTCCTGCAGTAAATTCCGATTGACGAGGTCCCGGCCCTCATTGTAGACCTTTGCCGGTTTCGACCCAATGACTCATTGTAAGAGGTCGCTTGCGGCCGACAGGCTCTGGGATGGTCGGCCGCAAGCGACCTCTTACAGATCGCGCTCCAACTGAAAAACGTGCTGAGTACTGGCTTGATGTAGAATAAGCGCATGAGTTTTGCTCAGCGGACATGCAGCATTGCGCTGGTATTTTTGCTGGTCTGGGGACAGGTCGCGCTGGCGCGGCATGCCTGGGTTCACGCGACGCCTCATTTCGACACCTGTGATCTTTGTGTCAGCCAGGCCTCGTCAGGCGGCATCGTGCCGCAAACCGTTTGCCTGGTAGTTATCACGGACAGCGACCCCTTCTACCAACCGCTGCACCGGTCTCACATATCCCTGTTACCCACCCGGCCACAGCAGGCCCGCGCACCGCCCTTTATCGCCTGAATTGGTTTTCTGAACCGGTCGGCGCCCTGTTAATCAAGGCGTCGTATTCCTGCAATTTCACAGGAGGCGAAAAATGCGGAACAAACTACGAACAATGCTGTGGGTGATTTTTCTGCCGCTGGCATTCCCGGCCTGGGGACAGGGTCAACAGGCCACTGAAATCGATATCCTGCGCTCTGAACTTGCGCAACTGCGCGCTGATTATGAGGAGCGCATCGAGGACCTGGAACAGAGACTCAATGCAGCTGAACTCAAGGCTGAACAAGCATCACTGGAGGCTTCACAGGCCACATTGGCTGCGCGTGAGTCCCAAGCAGTGCCTGTAGCCGCACCTCCACCCGAACGGACTGGCGCTACCTCCAGTAATGCCTTCAATCCTGCTCTGGGTGTAATTTTTCAGGGCCAGGCCTGGGCCTATGACAACGACCCTGATGACTATTACATTCCGGGCTTCCCACTTGGCGGTGAAGCCGGGCTTGCGCCGGAGGGGCTGGCCCTGGCCGAGACCGAAATCAATATCAGCGCCAATGTCGACGACAAGTTCACAGCCTGGCTGACAGCGCCGCTGGTGCTGGAAGACGGAGAGGCGGGTATCGAAATCGAGGAGGCCTGGGTCGAGACGCTCAAGCTGCCGGCCGGTTTGTCATTACGCATGGGCCGTTTTTTTTCAAACATTGGCTATCTCAACCCTCGGCACGCGCATACCTGGGATTTCGCTGACCAGCCCCTGGTATACCGGGCTTTCCTGGGCAGCCAGTACCTGGATGATGGCCTGCAGCTCCGCTGGATGGCGCCGACGGATTTCTATCTGGAGTTAAGCAGTGAACTTTTGCGCGGGGGCCGTTACCCGGCTGGTGGCGCCGCCAATTCAGGGTTGGGCAGCCACACGCTGGCTGCACATACCGGGGGCGATGTTGGCTTTTCAAACAGCTGGCTGTTCGGTCTTTCCTGGCTGCACGCCGAAAGTGACCCACGTGAATCGGGCAGTGAAGACGACCCGGTCGTCTTTACCGGTGATACGGACCTGCTGATCGCTGATTTTGTCTGGAAATGGGCGCCCAATGGCAATTCCCGCCAGCGCAATTTCATATTCCAGGCAGAATACATGCTAAGCAAGCAGGATGGTGATTACGCCTTGTCTGATGCCTTGCCGCTGCCCTGGGATATCGACCAGCGAGGCTGGTACGCCCAGGCCATTTACCAACCCTGGCCCCAGTGGCGGATCGGCGCCCGCATCGATCGGCTTTCCAGCGATACACCCGGGCCGGTATTCGCCGGCTCCGTGCTCGATCCCATGGGAAAGCATCCCTCCCGCTACAGCCTGATGGTGGACTGGTCAAACAGCGAGTTTAGCCGCCTGCGCCTGCAGTACAACTATGACAAATCAGGGGCGGAGAACGACAATCAGTTCGCCCTCCAATACATCTACAGTATCGGCGCCCATGGCGCTCATACTTTTTGAAGGCCGGGGAAGCATCATGAAAAATAAAGTACTGATAGTGATGGTTTTTTGTATCGCCGTGCAACTGCCCCTGAATGCCATGGCAGCGCTGCAGGTATTTGCCTGTGAGCCAGAGTGGGCTGCGTTGGCCGAAGAGCTTGGAGGCGATCAGGTCAAGGTTTCCGTCGCCACCAATGCCTTGCAGGATCCGCATTACCTGGAAGCCCGCCCCAGCCTGATTTCCAGGATGAGGCGCGCCGACCTGCTCATCTGCACTGGCGCCCAGCTGGAAATTGGCTGGCTGCCCATGCTGCTCACCAAGGCCAATAACCCCGGGGTCCGGCCCGGTAACCCGGGTTATTTCGAAGCGGCCGATTTTGTACGGCACCTGGAAGTACCCGCTTCGGTTGATCGTAGCCAGGGTGATGTCCATCCCCAGGGAAATCCGCACATCCAGACGGATCCACGCAACATTTTGCTGGTTGCCATCGCTTTGAGCGAGCGCCTGGCCAGCCTGGATCCGGATCATGCGGGGGATTATCAATCAAGGCTGGAGCAGTTCCTGATCGATTGGAATGCCGCCCTTGTGATCTGGGAAGCTGAAGCCCTGCCGCTGAGAGGCAAGCGGGTGGTCACCCATCACAAGAGCTGGGTTTACCTGGAGAACTGGCTGGGCCTCGAATTGGTCGGAACGCTGGAACCGGTGCCGGGTATTCCCCCGACTGCATCCCACCTGGCCAAATTGCTGGCCCAGTTGGGTGATGACGGAAGTGGCGCCGATTTCATTATCCGGTCGCCCTTCCAGAGCGACAAGGCCTCGGAGTGGCTGTCTGAACGCACCTCCATACCCGAGCTGGTGCTGCCCTTCACAGTAGGTGGCAACGAAGAAGCGGGCGACCTGTATGGCCTGTTCAGTGACACCATCAAGCGCCTTTTGGAGGTATCGAAGTGAACTGGGATGTGCTGGACTGGACCATACTCGGCCCGGCAATGGTGGCCGGACTCCTGGTGCTCAGCACGCATGTGCCGCTTGGCCAGATGGTGCTTAAGCGCGGCATCATCTTTATCGATCTCGCGCTTGCGCAGGTGGCGGCCCTGGGGGTGATCGCGGCAGGCGCATTTGGCTGGGAAGATAATCGCTGGATTGTACAAATCGCTGCGGTCTCCGCGGCACTGGTCGCAGGGGTTTTTCTGCGCTGGACCGAAAAACGCTGGTCCCATTCGCAAGAGGCCCTGATTGGTACGCTGTTTGTGCTGGCAGCCACCGGCAGCATCCTCTTGCTGGCGGAAAATCCACATGGCGGTGAGCACCTCAAAGACTTGCTGGTCGGTCAGATCCTGTGGTCCACGTGGAGTACGCTGATACCCATCGCGGTCGTATCTGCCGCTCTTCTTGCCACGTGGATGGTTCTGCGTGAACGCATACACGGGCTGGGTTTTTATGTCGCCTTCGCTTTCGTAGTAACAGCCTCGGTTCAGATCGTTGGCGTCTACCTGGTATTTGCCAGCCTCATCATCCCCGCACTTTCCACCCGGCGTTTGTCAGGCGCCAGGCGCATCTATGCCGGTTACCTGATCGGTGCTTTGTCATACTTTGCAGGCATCGTGCTGTCCGCCATGCTGGATTTGCCAACCGGCGCGGTCATCGTGTGGACCATGGCCCTGATTTCAGTCGTTGCCGGCTTCCTGATCCCCAAATTTACCCCTCCGGCACATCGATAATCACCGGGCCGTTCAGTGCGGCCAGTACTTTCTGGTCCCGGTTGTAGACGTCCTTGTAAAAACTGACTTTGCCACCGGGCTCTATGCTGGCCGTCAGGTAGAGGATCACGACCGGCATCTTTGGTGAGGGGTGAATACGCTGGGTTTCCCTTGAGGCCACGATAGCCTCCAGTTTTGAGCGGTTGTATTTCACCGGGTCATCCAGCACCAGTTCAGCCAGCTTGAGCGGATCCTCAATACGGACGCAGCCAGAGGAAAAAGCTCGCTCTGAGTGCGAGAACAACTCGCGGTGTGGCGTATCGTGCAGGAACACGAAGTGTTCGTTCGGGAAAATGAACTTGACCGTACCCAGCGAATTGTTGGGGCCGGGATCCTGGCGCAGGGTGTAGGGGACGCCCTTGCTGTACTGGTTCCAGTCCACCGTCGATGGGTCGACGAATTTTCCGTTACGGTCGATCACCCTGATGTTTTTCGATGCCAGGTAGTTCGGGTTTTTCTTGATTGCAGGCAGTGTGTCATTGCGCAGGATGCCGGGCGGAATGGTCCAGGTTGGATTGAATTCCAGGTACGCGATGTCACCCCGGAATACCGGGGTTTTCCGGTAGTTCTTGCCGACCATCGCACGTGTGGACCACTCAAGCTCGCCATCCTTGAAGAAGAAAGCCCTGAATCCGGCAATATTGACCGCAACCATCGTGTCAACGGCTTCCTGGTTCACCCAGCGCAGGCGTTCCAGGGAAATGCGTAACTGGTCGACCCGGGTTTCAACGGGGACGTTCATCGCGGCGATGGACTGCTTGCCGACGATGCCGTCATCGTCCAGTGCGTGCCGCGCCTGGAAACCCTTTACCGCAAGCTCGAGTTCCCGGTCGAATACCGGTGAATTTGTATTGGCGCCTGCCGGAAGATCGCTGGTTGTCGCCAGTCGCCTGCGAATGACAGCAATGCGGGGGTCCTTATCGTCCAGGCGAAGCGTGGGGCCTTCCGGTACCGTCGGCCAGCCACCGTTGGCGGCGATAGTGCGGTACAAGGCCAGCTTGTACTGAAGTTGCCGGTATATTGGCCCTGTCGGTGCGACCATTTCGACGAAATCGGTCAGGGATGAAGACTCGACTGCTTGCTCGATGGTCAAGGTGGGAGACTGGTGGTGGAAGGTTTCCCTGCGGTAATTGATGTCTGGATCCAGCTTGCTGCCTTCCACCTTGCCGAAGCGCCGGTGGTAACCGTATCGAAGCAGGCTTTCCGTCAGCAATAAATCGGCCTCTGCCTCGATCTCAGCGGATGATGAAGACTCCCTTTGTTGCAGAATCTGCCGCAACTGATCAATGTTGTAGTCGGCCGGGATCAGGCCGTGGTCGGCGGAGTCATTGATTAACTCCATCAGTTCCCTGATCCTGGCCGGCCTGGTCCAGAACGGGGAGAAATCATGCCCCTCGTAAACCTCGAGCAGGAGGGCCTGGGCCAGGATATCCACACCGCGAATGACCAGGTCATTGCTGCGCAGCATTTCTTCGATGTCCCGGTTTACTTCCGGTTTGGCGCCGGTTTCAGAGGCGTTCAATCCAGCTGTACCAGTCAGTAAAAAAAAGACAGTGAATAAAGCTGCAAGCCGCATGCTGAGGTTCATATGATTTTCCTGGAATTAGAGGTGAAAAAATTTTGGGGAAGCTTACAGGGCCCCTGATCTACCAATAACGAACTCTGCCCGTATCGACATGTACAAAGTCCGAGCCGGGGTAATAACCTACACCGCCAAGTTTGAGGTTCCGGGCGGTATCGCGCAGCACTTCGAGATCCAGGCCATTGAGGCGGACGTCGATGGCATTACCGATGAGGTGCTGGCTTTTCTTCGCAACACCCGAACTCCTGGCGCGGAGCATTTCATTGGTTTGCGGTGAACGGTAAGCTGAAATTACTTCCCAGGTGTTGGAATTCCCGGTGGCTTGCTGAATTCGCCACAGGATATCCATCAGCTCCGGATCGAGATCCCGTTGTTTGCCGTCCCGCCAGTCGGCCAGGAAAACCCTTATCCTCGTCAGGGCCTCAGGATCGTATTCGCCCTGCCTGTAATAAGCCACTTCAAGTACCTTGCCGGTATGGGTGTGGTAAAACTTCAAGATCCGGTCCCCGCCGGTATTTCCGGATAAGCCGGAAAAGGCGGCCAGGCCGGCAAGCAGCAGGGAAATCTTGAAAAAACGTGTCATCATGGGTTTTTGGGCATTGGCTACTGGAAATGGGTTCGAACTGACTATTATACAGGCCCGGGATATATGGGCCATAGCTGAGTAACCATGTTACACGCTGCAATCGCAAACTTGCTGGTGATCGTGCACTTCCTGTTCGTCCTGTTCGTGATTCTGGGCGGATTCCTGCTGTTTCGCTGGCCCAGGATTGCCTTCGTTCATTTACCTGCTGCCGCCTGGGGCGTGATGATAGAACTCAATCACTGGATATGCCCGTTGACACCTTTCGAGCAGAGCATGAGGCGCGCTGCAGGGGAGGAGGGCTATACCGGCGGATTTATTGACCATTACATTGTTCCGTTGCTCTACCCCGAGGGCTTGACGCCGGAAATTCAATGGGTGCTGGGCGCCGTCGTGTTGCTGGTGAACGCCGCTATATATGGGAGTTGGTTGTTGAAGCGCAGGTAAAAGCGTGCTTGCACGCGAATGTGATTTATTCAGATTTCGGCCCCAAGGGACCTCTTACAATTACGCTTCCATAAGTTTCTGGTCAAGCAGCCTGGTGGCGTTCATAATTTGTGGGTGAGGTTGGCCGCTTGTTGAGGTCTTCCTGCGAGAGCATTCCATGCAAAATAACCGGGAAAAATCAAAAGTCAGGCTGGCCGCACTTGTCATTGCGCCTTTGATCAGCCTGTCATTGATCCTTTTCGGTGATTTGGCGCCTGATAATCCAAAAATCACTTACACGCTGGCGATAGCAATATTGATGGCCATTTGGTGGGTTACAGAGGCCATACCGCTTGCCGCAACCGCATTGCTCCCCGTTGTCCTTTTCCCGTTGTTTGGCGTTGTTGACGGGAAAACGATTTCCGCCATGTATTTCAACCACCTGATCTTCCTTTTTATAGGTGGTTTTTTAATGGCCCTGGCCATGGAACGCTGGAATCTGCACAAACGCATCGCCATCAAGATTCTCATTTTTTTTGGCGTCAGCCCCGGAAGAATACTGATGGGTTTCATGTTCGCCACCGCTTTCCTGTCGATGTGGATGTCGAATACGGCGACGACCATGATGATGATCCCCATCGCCCTTTCGATTATTTACAAACTGGAAGAAATCCTGGGTAAAGCAAAATTGGGAAGTTACTCCATCGGTTTGTTGCTGGGCATTGCCTATTCAGCGTCCATCGGGGGGATAGCGACCCTGGTCGGTACGCCACCCAACCTGTCGTTCGCGCGAATCGTAAATATCATTTTTCCGGCCATGCCGGAAGTGTCGTTTGCCGACTGGTTCATTTTTGCCATCTGGATCACCGTGCTGGTTTTCCTGGCGGCCTGGCTCCTGTTGTACCTGATGTATAAACCGGCGCAGCCGTGGAAAGGCTTGAAAAGAGAGGATTTCAGGCAAGAGTACCAACTGCTGGGCAAGGCAAAACCGGAAGAGAAAATTGTGTTTGTGCTGTTTGTTTTGATGGCGCTGCTCTGGATCTTCAGAACGGGGTTTCATATCGGACCGGTCAACATTCCGGGGTGGGCACAGCTATTCAACAATCCGGGCTACATAAACGACGGCACGGTGGCCATTGCGATTGCACTCATCCTGTTCATCATTCCATCAAGTTCCAGGAAGGGGGAAAGAATCATGAACTGGGAAACAGCCAACCGCCTTCCCTGGCATATCGTGCTTTTGTTTGGCGGTGGTTTCGCCCTGGCCAAAGGATTTGTCGAATCCGGCCTGTCCATGTGGTTTGGTGAGCAATTAGCCGGGTTGGCGGGCACCCATCCCATGGTTCTCATGTCGCTTATCGTGGCGATGATGTCGTTTCTGACCGAGTTGACCTCCAATACCGCGACCACCGAAATGATTCTCCCCATCCTGGCGGGCCTGGCCGTGACGATCCAGGTCAATCCCCTGTTGTTGATGATTCCGGCGACACTGGCCGCCTCACTCGCATTTATGCTGCCGGTGGCAACGCCGCCCAATGCGATTATTTTCGGAACCGGACACCTGCGGATCAAAGACATGGTCAGAACGGGG
>JAIVWI010000128.1:0-8688 GCA_048636595.1 Oceanospirillum sp.
CAAATTCACTACACCCGAGAGCATTGGCGCAGCCTTGTTCCTGGCAGGTGACTTTGAGAAAGCTGCTACTGTACTTGGTCGTTCCGCAAGTGCGGAGGCGCACTACAACCGGGGCAATGCGCATATCATGCTGGGCGAATATGATGCCGCCATCGAGGCCTATCAAAGCGCCCTTTCCAAACGGCCAGACTGGCTCGAGGCCGAACAAAACCTGCAAATCGCGACACTGAGAAAGCAAGCCCTGGCGCCACCTGAAGATGACTTTGGCGGTACCGGGGGGCAACTGGAAGCCGATGAATACGTGTTTGATGATACCGGCAGGGTCAATAAGTCTTCAAGCGAACAAGTCATTGATGCTGCGGACCAGCAATTGAGCGAAGACGCCATGCGAGCAATGTGGTTGCGCAAAGTGGAAACCCGGCCTGCTGATTTCCTGGCGGCAAGGTTCAACTATCAGTTGGCGGCCAGGCAAAACACACAGTCTGGAGGCGTGACTGAAGAAGGGACTGAAAACAGCGATGCCGCTGAAAGTGGCAATGAAGATGAGTAGGAACTTCCTGAAAATCATTTTGCTGACAAGCTTCATGCTGCCCGGGTCTATCGTTGCCGCAGACGAAGAGGTCAAAGCCGATGTGGCCATAAGTATCCAGCAAGATCAGGATATCTGGGCAGGACAACAGGTGACCTTAAACCTCGACCTGAAAACTACCGGTTTCAGTTTTTCTGATTCGCAATTCAATCTGCCCGAAGTTCCCGGCGCATTCCTGATGCAAACCGATACCACGACGATAAAATTTACCGAGAAAATAGATGGGCAGACCTGGCAAATCATTCGCTATCCGCTCGCACTCTACCCCCAAAAAGCAGGCCAACTGGAAATTCCGCCGATTGCCGTGCGGTTCAGCACATCTGCAGGTTTCGGCAGCACGGAAAAAGCTTTCGAATTTCAGACCAAAGCACTGGTTCTGACCATAATCTCACCACCGGGCGTGAAAGATGGCGACCTGGTTATCACAACACCGTCTTTTGAGCTTGACTACCAATGGCAACCGGAATCCGGAACAGCGCAGACAGGTGACGCATTTACATTGACGGTAAAGCGGCGTGCCAGTGATATATCCGCCATGTTGCTGCCCCCGCTTCCGGTCTTCCGTGCAGAGGGCCTGGCGGCTTATCCGCAGGCGCCGGAGGTCCACGATAAAACCAATCGTGGAGACCTGACCGGCGAGCGAACTGACACGATAATCTGGGTGGTTGAAAAACCCGGTACATACGATATCCCCGGTATCCGTTTCCAGTGGTGGGACCCGGACAGCCGTGAACTGAAACAGCAAATCATTCCCGGCCTGAACCTGGATATCCTGCCATCAGCGGCGGACAAAGTCGCAGCAGATGCCAGTGATAAGACAGGGCAAGCGGGCAAAGAATATCTTTGGTTGCTGGTCGGTGTATTCACTGCCTTTACCGCCGTTTTCCTTTGGTTACGCTTTGGATCTAAAAAGCCCAGGCAAGCCGTTGACACTGAAAAATCCACATTTGCCACTCTGCAAAAAGCATGCAGAAGCAACCATATTGGACAAACCCATTCCGCCCTTCACGCTTGGATCGCACAGTCGTTACCAACACTTTGGCCAAATATACGCTCCGTTACATTGAATGAATTTGCCCAGTCTTGTGACGATACTCAATTAAGCGCTGATTTTGAGCAGTTGCAGGAGGCTTTAATCTCTTCGGATAGCAACTGGCAAGGCAGTGAGTTACTCAATTCATTGAAACGAATTCGACGCAGGATCAACAAGCAAAAAACAGTACAATCAAAAACTCACCTGGCGCCACTGAATCCATAACGGATCTGACCTTGAATGCTGCGATTATTCACCAATAGAAACGAGGTCTACCGGACATACCGGGCGCCATGACAGCCGGGCAGGAAACAGGCCCCGGGCTTTTCCCCGGACAGTTTTTCAGGGCTTTGCATCTCTTCGCCCTGGTCCAGGTCGCCATTGCCTACCCGGTTTATGACCTGCTGTCGCGGAATCCGGAATTTTTCGTTGCCAGGCAGTCGCAGGCGGCTGATATCTGGTTCGTGGTGCTGGCGCTCAGCGTCGTTTTACCGCTGGGTCTGTTCGGCCTGCAGTTGCTGTTGGCGCGAATCAATCCGCGTCCCGGACACACGATCTATCTGCTGTTGATCGCAATCCTGTTCCTGTTGCTGGGCCTGTCGGCTTCGCAAAATGCCCTCGACGGGCCGGCACACCTCGTATTCGGGGTGGCATTTTGCCTCCTGCTGACCGTGGTCTATTGGCGCACCGGCGTGGGCCGCTTGTTCGTGAGCTTCCTGTCACCGGCAATTCTCCTGGTGCCCGCGCTGTTCGTGCTTAACGAGGATGTGGCATCACTCTTGCAGCCGGTGGAATCGCCCCCCCCGGCCGAACGGTCCGTCAACCCGGCCACCACCCCGGTGATCTTTGTCGTATTTGACGAACTGCCTACTTTTGCCCTGCTGGATGATGCCGGCAATATCGACGCTGATCTTTTCCCCAATTTTCATGCACTGGCCAAATCATCCTATTGGTATCCCAACGCAACGACCGTCGCCACCAGCACGGTACTGGCCATTCCGGCAATCCTGACCGGCCGCTACCCGGATAAATTCGTGATGCCGCACCAGGGTGAGTATCCGGACAATCTGTTTACCTGGCTGGGCAGCGATTATGACCTGAATGTGCAAGAAGCGGTGTCTGCCATGTGCCCGGCTACCCTGTGCGGTACCGGACGAATGCCGCCTTTGGAAATACGCTTGCACCATCTGCTGCTGGATGTTTCAGCGATTTACCTGAACATCGTTGCCCCGGATTTTCTACGGAGGCGGCTGCCTGTGGTTACCCAATCCTGGGAGGACTTTTGGAGCGCGGCCAGGCCTGAGGCAGGTATGTACGAACACCGTTTGCAGCAACTGGACGATTTCGTCGCGCGCATTCGATCTTCCGGCAAGCCCGGCCTGGATTTCATGCACGCCAATTTTCCGCACATCCCTTACGAGTACCTGCCCTCCGGCAAGCGGTACCAGGAAGGCTGGCTGATGCCCGGCCTGGACTTTGCCATTGATTCCTGGACCGGCGCCGAATGGCAGTCAGAGCAGGCCTACCAGCGCTTTCTTCTGCAACTGGGCGCGCTTGACGGCTGGCTGGGAAAACTGACCGCCAAACTGAAGGCAGAAGATCTGTACGACCGGTCACTGATCGTGATCACAGCCGATCACGGGGTGTCATTTACACCCAACTCGAGCCGCCGTGATGTGCCTCCGGTGGAAAACCTGGATGCGAACATCCTGCCGGTGCCACTCATCATCAAGGGGCCATACCAGGAAGAAGGCCAGGTATCGGAGCGCAACGCCGAAACCATCGATATCATGCCCACGCTCGCGGACCTGCTGGACCGGCCCCTGACCTGGACGGTGGATGGCGTGTCCCTGCTGGGAGATCCCAGGCCACCGGGAAAACGTGCTGTGCACAGCTACAAGGAGCTTGAGGTTTACCTTACGAATGTTGAACGGATTGCGACAAGCCCGAGACCGGCCTGGACCAGCACCAGGTTCCCGGGCGGTGAAGGGGCGAACGGCGCGAACCGGGACGGCAGCTACCGGGATCTTATCGGCCAGGAAGTCGCCAGGCTGCCAGTCCGCCGCAACGCAGGGCTGACCGCCAGGATTGACCATGCTGCTTATTTCGATAACGTGAATCCGGCCAGCGGTTTCCTGCCGGCACACATCAGCGGATCGATTCAATGGCCGGATCACGGCAGAGCTGAGCTAGCGATCGCCCTCAATGGCCGTCTTGCCGTTGTTACAAGCACCTATGCCGACGGCAGCAGCTGGAAATTTTCGGCCATGCTTCCCGAAACTGCATTCCGGTCCGGCGAAAACGACATCCAGGTATTTGCAATTGAGGCAGGCGATTCCGATCAATTGGTCCTGATCGCGGGCAGTCCAGCGCTTGCCGGCGGAGATTACACCTGGAATGCTGAGAGGGGCAGCGTGAGTCATGCCGGAAAAAGACTGCCGGACGATCCAATGGGTATCGAGGGGGCTGTTGATTACATCAGCTTGGGCGACGAGGCTGTTGAAATCCTCGGCTGGGCCATCGACTCGGCCAATGCCCGCGCGGTGAAGGCCATCCTGGTATTCGATGGCCCCCGCCTGGTTTACAAGGGCGGCACCCACATGCTGCGTGAGGAGACCCACCAGTTTGGAGTAGTGATTGAGGTCGGCTTCCACGCGGTAATACCGTTCAGCCAGATGCCGGACAGCACCGGTACGGGTCTGCGGGTATTCGCGATCACAGAAGATGACCGGGCCCTGGAGATCTCCAGCAAGGGTACTGATCAATATTTGGGGTCAGAGTAAAAACTACTGAAACCCTCACCCTATTCTGTCAGATTAAGTAGTTTTTACTCTGACCCCAAATATCATTGGAAGAATGATATTATTTGCCCCATGAAATGTGTGAAGATTTCATCCCTTGCGCTGTGTGGCCTCCTGCTCTTCTGCCAACCCGCGGTTGCGGAACGGATGGATTTGCAGGAAACGCTGAAGCAAATGGCGGATTTGCTGGGGCAGCAACAAAAACAACTGGATGAACAGCGCAGGGAACTGGCGGAACAACGGGAGCTGATCCGGCAGCTCCAGGGAGCGCAGCCAACGGCCGGGAAAGAACCCGCGCCCTCTCCGGCAGAGAAGTCGCCAGCCGACACCGCAGAAACAGCCATCGCCCAGCAATCCGGCACGGCAACCGATTCGTCCGATTCCACAGACGATAAGAGCGCTCAGGATCAAGCCAAGGAAGCATTGGCAAAAAAGACCGATGTCCCGCAAACACAGGCGCAGAAAGTTGCCGATCTGCAGGCAATCCTGGATGACCCGTCAAACACGCTCTACGATGCGGACTTCCCCGGCGCCTGGTACCTGCCCGGCACCACGGCCGCCATGAAAGTGGGTGGATACGTCAACCTGGCGGTCATCAACAGTTTCGATCCGTTACTGATCCCGGACCGCTTCATTGTCGGCAGTATTCCGCCGGCCGGCGAGGTCGTACCCGGTGCAGTTGAAGGCACCGCGGTGACGGCCAATCAAACACGGTTGAACGTGGAATACAGGGAGCAGACCAAGCAGGGTGAAATCCGTGCGTTCGTGGAAGGGGACTTCCGGGGTGACGACGACACGCTCCGCTTGCGCCATGCTTTTGGGCAGTTCCGCACTATACTGGCAGGTAAAACCTGGTCCACGCTGATGGATGTCAACGCCCGGCCTGAAGAAGTGGACATCGAGGGCATCAACGGCATGGTCCTGTTACGCCATTCTCAAATCCGCTGGATGCCCCGGTTCGGTAAGAAACTTCAGTTCAAAATCGCGTTGGAAGACCCTGAAACCGCTGTAATAAACGGCACGGACGAACGGGGGCGTTTTGATCTGGTGGCGAGCCTGGGCCGGATGCCACTGGGTCCGCTTGGGCAGTGGAACTACCGGGTAGGAGCCATTCTCCGGGACTTGAAGGCGACGGAAAACACCCAGGGCGAAGGTGAAGATATTGTTACGGCGGCATTAGATAGCACCACCGGCTGGGGTGTCACCACCGGTGGCCGTCACCCGGTGTCCTGGTGGGGCGGCAAGGACTATTTTCTGTGGCAACTGACATACGGTGAGGGCATTGGCAACTACATCAATGACCTGGAAACCATAGGAGGCGGAGATGCGGTATTCGACCCCCAGGGCAAACTCCATGCGCTTCCCTTATTTGCGGGTTACGTTTCTTATCTGCATGTCTGGCCCCTGACCTGGAAGTTTGTGAAAGGCTGGCCGGGCATTCTTCGATCCAGCATCACCCTGAGCTGGGTTGACATTAAAAATTTTGAATTCCAGCAAGGAAGCGACTACAACAGTACACAGCGTGCTTCGATAAACTTACTCTACAGCCCAACGCAAAACATCACCACGGGGTTCGAGTTGCTTTGGGGTGAACGTACAAACAAGGACGGCAGCAAAGGCAATGCAAGCCAACTGCAATTCACGATGAGGTATATTTTCTGAATGATGATGCCCTACCACCCACGCACTTGGCTCGTTTTAACTTTTGTCTTGTTGCTGGCAGCGTGCAGTGGCCAGCGCGTGCTGATGCCCACGCCCAATGTTTATGTAGATTCGAGCGATGACATTTACACAGGCCTCCCTGAGGTGTTGAAAAGCACCGAGGTGCCGCTGTTCTACATCACCGACCGGGTGCCTGAAAAAGACGAGAACGGCAATCTGAAATACGGCTATGAGCGCTCTCCTTCGCTTGCATTTGGCAGCACCGTGGTTGATCTGGGTGAAGACATCACCTGGGAGCAACTGCTTGAAGCCAGCCGGACAAGCAAACGCCTGAAGAAAGTGCCACTGAAACTGGGCGAAATCACCGAAATCGTCCGCGGCCCGAATTCACCGATCCCATACACCGAGGTCGATGACATCATCGTCGAGGACCCCGAATACAAGGCGCTAAGGATGGCTGCCGCCGAAGTATTTCGCAAGGTGATGGTGAAACAACTGGCGCTGACACCGCGCAAAGAAGTGTTCATTTTTGTGCACGGATTCCACAACGATTTCAATGACGCCGCGTTTGCGATGGCCGAGTTATGGCACTTCCTGGGGCGTATCGGCGTTCCCATCGTCTACACCTGGCCGGCTGGTCACCCCGGCCTGTTCGGCTATACCTATGATCGCGAGTCGAGTGAGTTTACGGTCTACCACCTGCGGCAGGTGCTCGAGTTGATAGCGAGTTACCCGGAGGTGGAAAAAATCAACATCATCGCGCACAGCCGGGGAACCGATGTGGCGGTCACCGCCTTGCGCGAGCTTACGATCAAGGCCCGGGCCCAGGGACTCAGTCCGCGGAAAATATACAAGATTCACAATTTTGTGCTGGCAGCGCCTGACCTGGATGCACAGGTCGCCTCGCAGCGCCTCATTGGCGATTACATGGCCTGGAGTGCTGATCGTTTCACGATTTATACCTCGCCGGCAGACAGAGCCATTGGCTGGTCCGATAAACTGTTCGCCAGTCCGAAAGGCCGCGTTGGGAACCTTCGTATCGAGGATTTGACAGAAGAAGCCAGGACAGTCATGGAGCGTGGCAACTCTGGGCTTTCCGTCATCAATTTCATGTCCTCCACGGATAAGTCGGATTCAGACGCGGACAGCTTTGGCCACAGCTATTTCCGCAATGCGCCGACCGTGAGTTCCGACCTGATTATCATGCTGCGCGATGACCTGGATCCCGGCCCGCCAGGCCGCCCCCTGGAGCGCCTTGGTGGCTATTTCTGGCGCGTTCCGCCGGGTTATCCGGCCAGCAATTGAATTTTTCGAGCTGTTACTTGTGTGCGGCGAATGAAATTTAATACGACTGAAGAACTAATTGAAGATATCTCCCAGGGCAAAATGGTTGTGCTGCTGGACGACGATGATCGTGAAAACGAAGGCGATTTGGTGATGGCGGCCAGCTTGGTGCGACCAGAAGATATCAACTTTATGGCCCGACACGCACGTGGGCTAATTTGTTTGACACTCACTTACGAACGCTGCAAACAGCTGAATCTTGGACGCATGGTCAGCGACGCCAACGCCGCGCATGAAACAATTTTCACGGTCTCAATCGAGGCGGCAGAAGGTGTGACCACTGGTATATCTGCGCAGGACAGGGCTACAACGGTTCAGGTCGCTGTGGCTCCCGGAGCAGTTCCCAGAGATATTGTTCAACCCGGACATATTTTCCCCTTGATGGCTCAGCCTGGTGGTGTCTTAAGTTGCGCTGGCTATTCCGAGGCAGGCTGTGATTTGGCGCGAATGGCGAAGTTGGAGCCAGCAGCGGTGATCGTCGAGATCATGAATGAAGACGGCAGCATGGCTCGCCAGCCTGAGCTAAGAAAATTTGCTGAAGAACACGGTTTGAAAATTGGCACCATCGAGGATTTGATTCACTATCGCTTGCGCAATGAAGTCACGGTGGAGTGCATTAAGGTGCGACAGATTCAAACGGAGTTAGGTGAGTTTGAACTCCGCACCTACCGCGACAACGCACGTGATCAGATTCATCACGCCATGGTTAAAGGCGAGGTTGGTGACGGTCAGCCATGCTTGACCAGGGTACATTTGCCAAGCCCATTGCGAGATTTTTTTGCTCTTATTGAACCGGGTACGGAAGATGCTGGCCGCTGGTCCCTGCACGCTGCGATGCAAAAAATTGCAGATGAAGGCAGGGGGGTTTTGGTGATCCTGAGTTCCGCTATTCCTACCGCCAAGATTGTTGAACGTCAGCTCGAGAGATTATTTGCTGAAGATGATAGTCTGCCGCCACCTCCCGCATTGCCCAAAATGCAGATTGGCGTAGGTTCACAAATATTGCGGGATCTGAATGTGCACAAAATGCTGCTCTTGGCGGCGCCAGTAAAATTTACGGGTATTGCCGGATTTGATTTGGAAGTAGTTGACTATGTACTTCCTGAATCTAATCAATAGCGAATTAATCGTAAGAGATAAGCATACTTTTTGTAATTCAATTTCTGTTTTGACGCGAATCCATTCTGAATGTCTTACGGGCGATACGCTTTTTTCTCTGCGCTGCGATTGCGGGTCGCAGCTACAGCTAGCAATGATGC
>JAIVWI010000129.1:0-8643 GCA_048636595.1 Oceanospirillum sp.
CATTCTTTGCGGTCTGCGCCTTGTCTTGGAACATCTGGGTACCTCTGAACCCGCAATTATCACCTTGAAGGAGTACTAGGCTCAGTCCTTGATTAGCGGGCAATATGCCAAAAGCCCATACAACAAAACGCAGCCGGCGAATTTCGGCTTCTATTGCCGTCATGCTGGCGCTGCTTACCTGGTCCCTGCGTGACCACATTCCCGTGTTTCCGGGTGGGGGCAGGGCGGAATCCGGTGACCAGGTCAAGCTCGCCAGACCGCAGGTTTACTACGGGCCGGCAAATTCTATCGCCGTACTGCCGTTCACCTGCACTTCACCGGGTTCCGGGGCTGGTTCCGGAGACAGCCCGGCGAGCGAATCGGGGAACGAAACCATAGGGGACGCCGCCCTGGCCGACGGCATCGCCCAATCATTGATCGATCTCCTTGCGGGAATCCCCGGCTTGCAGGTGACTTCGTCAAATTCATCATTTTTCTTCAGGGACAAGAGTGCGGCAATGCCTGTGCTGGCAGAGCGCCTCAAGGTAAGGCATGTCCTGGAAGGTTGTGCCAGGATGACAGCGGGAGGAATTGAAATCAGCGCCCGCCTGACTGATGTGAAGGCCCGGTCCGAAAAGTGGTCAAAATCATTCAGCGGCAAGCTGGATGAAGTTTTTATTTTCCAGGATGAAATAACAGCAGCCGCGGCGGACGTTGTCGTTACAGGGCTGGGCAAGGATGCGCCCGGAGCCAGGGTGATGGATCCGCAGGCCTGGTTGCTGTTCATCGAGGGGCGGTACCGGTACCGTCTGCGAGATCCGGATAACGTCCGCCAGGCCGAAAAGGCATTCAGGCGCGTACTGGACATCGAACCGGAGTTTGCACCCGCCATGCTGGAGCTTGGCCGGGTTTACATGGATCCGGTCATGGTCGCTACGCAGGGCCGGGCGGGGATCGAAAGGGCCCGGGAAGTGATTCTTGGCGCGCTCCGGCTTGACCCGGAGCTGGCCGGGGCATATCTCGAGCTTAGCCGCATCAGGCGGACAGTCGACTGGGACTGGCAGGGATCATTGGAGGCCGCGCAAAAGGCACTGGAGTTTCAAGCCGGCGACGCCGATGTGCTCAGTAATGCCAGCACCGCCCTGTTTACCCTGGGTCTGTTCGACCCGGCTGTAAATCTGCTCTTGGAAGCCATCAAGCGGGACCCTCTCGTGCTGCAAAACCTCCAGAGGCTGGGCCTGTTATATGAATTTTCCGGGAAGTATGAAGAGGCGCTGTCGGCCTATCGAATGCTGCTGGGGCTCAACCCTGATTATCCTGCCTTACATGCATACCGCGCCAGGGTGCTTCTGGCCCGGTCCATGCCGGAATCAGCCCTGGAAGAAGCGGACAAGGAGCAGATTCCATTCTGGCGCCGTTATGCCCGGATATTGTCCCTGATCGCATTGGAGCGACCGGACGAGGCCGATTCGCTGCTGCAACAGATGATTATTGAACATGGCGATGACGCTGCATACCAGGTGGCGGAAATTTATGCCTTTGGCGGTGATGTTGACGAGGCCTTTAACTGGCTTGACCGGGCACGGAGGCAGAGGGATGGTGGAATGAGCGGACTGATTGGCAACCACTTTTTATCCAACCTCGAAAACGATGTAAGGTGGCGGGATCTTTTAACCAGGCTCTCCCTGGTAAAACCCTGACAAAACTCCATTCCATGTAAGAGCTCGCTTGCGGGCGATTGTTTCCAGAACCATTCGCCCGCAAGCGGGCTCTTACAGCAGGCGCACTCCTGCAGGATTATAATGAGCCCTTTAGAGCAGTTCTCAAATGGCCCCGCATCAATTCGAGCAAAACAAACCCATGAAACACTCCCGGCTTCCCATTTACCTCGATAACAATGCGAGTACGCCTGTTCTGCCTGAGGTCGTGGATGCCATGCTTCCTTACCTGCGGGAGCATTTCGGCAACCCTTCCAGTAATCATGTTTTTGGCAGGACCATGCACGATGCGGTGGAGCGCGCCCGCGAACAGGCCGCCCGCTTGATTGAATGCAGTCCGGGCGAAATTTATTTCACGTCGGGTGGTACCGAGGCTAACAATCTCGCCATCCGGGGGGTGGCTGCCGCCATTCCGGCGCGCCGCCACATACTGACTTCCGTGATCGAGCACCCGGCAACGGCCGGTCCCATCGCCTGGCTGGAGCAACAAGGCTACCGGGTGTCCCGAGTCCAGGTCGACGGCGCCGGGCGGGTGCTTCCGGAGCGTGTGCGCGAATGCCTGGGACAGGAAACCGCACTGGTCACGATCATGCACGCGAACAGCGAAACCGGGACGCTTCAGCCCATCGCTGAAATTACCGGGTTGGCGCATTCCGCCGGCGCACTGGTTCACACCGATGCGGCGCAATCCTGCGGCAAGATCAGGGTTTCCACCCGGCATGAAAAGGTCGACTTGCTGTCTATTGCAGGACACAAGCTGTATGCGCCACAAGGCGTGGGAGTCCTGTTCGTTCGCGCGGGCACAGCGATCAAGCCACTGGTGATCGGGGCTGGACATGAACACGGACTCAGGCCCGGCACGGAGAATGTCGCATCCATCGTGGGCCTCGGTCAGGCCTGTGAGGTGGCCCGGCGCAGCCTGGTGGAGGAGGGTGAGCGCCTGGGTCGCCTGCGTGACCGCTTGTGGGGCCTGTTGAGGGAGGCCATTCCCGGTATCGCCTTGAACGGATACCCCGCAGAACGCCTCCCCAACACCCTGAATGTTCGATTCCCCGGTGTGGCCGGGAACACCTTGCTGGCCGCCTGCCCCGCGATTGCAGCTTCGACCGGTTCCGCTTGCCACGAATCGGGTGACAGTGCTTCGGAGGTGATCCTGGCCATGGGAATTCCGGAATCTGAAGCCATTGGCTCTGTGCGGCTCTCACTGGGGCGCTTCAATACCCGGCAAGAGATTGACATCGCAGCCACAGAGCTGATCAAGACCTGGAAAAAGCTGATGTAGGAGGCCGCTCGCGCGATTGTAAGAGGTCCCTTGGGGCCGACAGGTTCTGGAAACAATCGCCCGCGAGCGGGCTCTTACAAGTTTTGCTACAGTAGGCTATCCGACACAGGGAGCAACTCTCATGACAAAGCGCCTATTCAGTCTTCTCATCCTCGTGACTTTCATCACCACAGCCACCACCGCACACGGCAAAGAACTGGTCCAGAAGTTCACCGGCAGCCGCAGCACTGAGACCGTCGAATTCGAAGTGCGGGCTCCCTGGTTACTGGACTGGTGGGTAAACGGAGAATATCCGCAGGCGGTGGGGCTGGAAGTGTCGCTTGTTGATGCCCGGACCGGCAAGCACGCCGGCTACCTGTTGAAAACCAAGCGACCGGGCAACGGTTTACGGCTTTTCGACCAGAGTGGGACTTTCCGCCTGAAGGTCGATGCCACGATGGCGAATTGGGTATTGAAGGTAGAGCAGTTGACCCGCGAAGAAGCAGAACAATACACACCCGTGGACAAAACAAATCTGTAGGAGCCTGCAAGATGTGCCGTGCGCCCAACCACTTCCCGACTCGCTGAACACGGCAATATCACCTTGAAGATGTACCGGATCAAACCCCTTCAGTACAACGGTCAGCTCATCGAATACCAGGTTCACCACCGGCCAGCCGTTACCCGCCGGATCCACCTTGAACTGAACGAAGATGGCGGCCTGCGGATAATCGCCCCCCGGCGCATGAGCCGGCGAGCCATCCACAAGACTCTGCAACAAAGGGTTTCGCGTGTCGCTCATTTTCTCGCCGATGCCCGGACAAAGCTGCGGGAACGGCCAGTGCACCGGTATATCAGCGGCGAGGAGCATCTTTTCCTGGGGCAAAAACATCCCCTGGAGGTAGTCGAGGAGCCCGGTAAACGAGGCAGCGTAGACCTCATCAATGGACAGCTACGGGTCACCGCTTCGGATGTCCGGGCAGAGGCCATCAGCAACAGGCTCATCCGCTGGTACCGGCAACAGTCCCGCCGGCAATTCAGCTCCCGTCTTGAACTGATCAGCGAGACCGCATCCTGGACCAACGGTCAGGCGCCGACGATGCGTTTGCGAAAAATGAAGCGTACCTGGGGCAGTTGTTCCGCAGCAGGCGTGATCACTCTGAACCCACACCTGGTCAAGGCTCCCCCGGAGTGTATCGACTACGTGATTGCACACGAAATATGCCACCTGCGGGAACATAACCACGGCAAAGCCTTTTACGCGCTGCAGGAGCAGTTATTTCCCGGCTGGCGCGAAGCAAAAACTCACCTGAAAACCCGGGCGCATATCTACCTGGCGTAGGAGCGCCATGGAATACTAGGAGCAACATGGAATACAAAGACTATTACGACATCATGGGTGTCAAGCGTGACGCCACCAAGGGCGAACTCAAGCGTGCCTATCGCAAGCTTGCCCGCAAGTACCACCCGGATGTAAGCCAGGAGTCCGATGCGGAAACAAAATTCAAGGAAGTGGGTGAGGCCTATGAAGTTCTGAAGGATCCGGAGAAACGTGCGGCTTACGATCAGCTTGGCTCACAGTGGCAGGCCGGCCAGGATTTCCATCCGCCGCCAGGTTGGGATGCCGGCTTTGAATTCCGCGGCGGCGGCCCGCAGGCCAGCGGTCCCGATATGGGTGCTTTCAGCGATTTTTTCGAATCCCTGTATGGCCGTGATTATGGCCCACGCAGCTCAGCGGGCGCCCGCCCCCAACAGGACTACCAAATGCGTGGCGAAGACCACCATGCGAAGGTCATGGTGGACCTGCAAGACAGCTACAAGGGCGCCAGCCGCTCCATCACGCTGCAAATCCCTGAACTCACCGCAGACGGGCATGTCACCACTCGATCCCGGACCCTGAAGGTGCGCATCCCCAAAGGTATTCGCCAGGGTCAGCAAATACGTTTGGCCGGTCAGGGCGGTGCGGGTTACGGCGGTGGAGAGGCCGGCGACCTGTACCTGGAAGTGGAATTCAGCCCGGACCGCCAGTACCGGGTGGAAGGCGCCGATATCTACCTGGACCTGCCCCTGGCCCCGTGGGAGGCTGCCCTGGGCGCTACGGTGAAAGTGCCCACACCTTCCGGCGCGATTGATCTCAAGATACCGCCCAACTCACAGGCGGGCAAAAAGCTGAGACTGAAAGGCCGGGGCATTCCGGCCCGCCAGGCCGGTGACCTCTACGTGGTACTGCAAATCGCCGTGCCACCCGCGGACAGCGAAGAGCACCGCCGGATTTACGAAAAAATGAAACAGGAATTTACTTTTAACCCCCGCGCCAGCCTGAAGGTGTAAGCCATGACGAACAACGAAACATTACACGGCCAGCTGGTCGAAGAAGAAACCATCATTACGCTGGCAGAGCTGTGCCGCAACTGCACGGTAAAAACCGAGGAAATCATCGTTATGGTCGAGGAGGGCATCCTCGACCCGCAGGGTGAACGCCTGGAGCCTGCAGCCGCCGAGTGGCAATTCCACATCAGCAGCGTGAAACGTGTGAGAGTAGTGGTCCACCTCCAGCGTGACCTGGGCGTCAACCTCCCGGGAGCCGCCCTGGCCCTGGAGTTACTCGACAAAATTGCGGAGCTAAAAAAACTGTAAGAGCTCGCTTGCGGGCGACTGTAAGAGGTCCCTTGGGGCCGAAAAGCTCTGGAAAGGTCGGCCCCAAGGGACCTCTTACAGTTGTGAGCGGCGGCAGAACTCCGGCAGTTTTTCCTGCAGGACTCGAACCGTGCGGGAAACTTCCGGTGACAGACTCTCGCCCGCTGCAGTATCTGCCGGCTGAATGGCCAGCAGCGCGACTTGGGCCCGCGTCCTGGCCTGCAGGTACTCGGCCAGCATTTTCAGGGATCCGGCGTGGGTGGACAGCCCTGATGGCGCCACCTTGTCCGGAAAAAGCAGCCGGACCTGCCCGGGTGCACCACCAAAATCAGTGGCGTCTATAAACAGGATCCGGTCGGGTTTCTTGCCTGCAATCACCTCCAGGAAATTTTCCGGCACGAAACCGGCATCTATGGCGTCAAATTCCGGGCAGGCTTGCAGGGCTTCAGCCAGGACAGAGCCGGCGCCGTCGTCGCGCCAGTAACGATTCCCGATACCCAGCAGGCAAATACGACCGTCAAGAAAATGCGCCATTTGGTCTTCGAACCGGCTGTCCCTGCCGGCCAGTCCATTATCAGCGTTCGGGTTCAGGTTCATTCTCAGGCTGCGCGGGCCGACTTCCGCTTGCATTTCGGGCACTGTATTGCCATGCGGTCGGCACGCAGGGTGGAATCCGACTGGCTCCTGACGCCCGCTTCCACGTAGCCCAGCCCCTGCCCGGCAAACATCATCAGTGTGGGGTTGGCGAAACTGGCGGGACCAAGCCGTTCCGCCAGCCAGCGTAACTGGTCGGCCGGGGCCAGCACTTCACCGCAGACCTCGCACATCACGAGTTCTTTCTCGATACTTTCTTCGAAATCTTCCGGTGCAAACCCGACGAAATCCCATTCATTGCTCATGCGGATGCCTTTCTGTGTTGGGCAATAACGCTCGCATTGTCCGCACAGGATGCAGGCATCGAGATGCTGCACCAGGCGGCGTACCGGCTTTAATCCATCGAGGTCATCGATCACATCGATACACTTGGGGGGGCATACCTGTGCACAGGCGCCGCAACCGATGCATTTGCTGATGTCCAGTAAAGTCGCCAGCTGAGTTTCTTCCTGTGGTGCGGCTGCTGCGGAAGCTCCCGGAATGCTGCCGGCAGCCAGGCCGGCTGCTGCTGCGACTCCTCCTCTTAGGAATGTTCTTCTTGAGATTTCTTGCCCCAATTTTGATCTCCTTTCAGGTTAAATTCGTTGTAAATAAGCAGTCATTTTGAATTGTTTCCCTTAAAGAACCAGGGATTCTAAATGGGTTACAAAAAAAAGGATTTATGTAGAAAGGGTGTGCAAAAAGCTAAATATTTTCAAATGATTATCAACCTGATAGTTGAGTTGCCTGCTCTGCGAGCAAGGTTTTAAATCGATCCAATGTAATCGGATAGGGTTGAATCGGAATTCCCATCCAATCAGAATATTCCAAAAATTTCTCCGGCTTTTCCGCCATATATTTTTCAAGGTATCCAATTCCATCAAGAACAATTGCGCCTCCTGTATGGCGGGGAAAATTCTCATTTGCCAGGCCTTTGTCCCATCCTTTGAAGACATTATGACGAAATTTGATCCAGCCCGGTGTCATCCACCAGACTTTTTCGCTACCGGCGATTTCTTGAGCAATTTCTTTCCGTTGTGCTTCGCTGGCGATCATGTCCATGCAATGGGTGGCCTGGATTCGAGTAACTCCCTTACCCTGTTCTGCTATGATGGTCTGCATGGTGCGGGTGGGTTCATCGGCATTGACGTAACAGAACTTGCCGCCATAAACCACCAGCACCTTGTCGACCTTTTCTTTGGCCGTGTTAATCTGCTGATTGAGCTGGCGTTCCAGCTCACGGATATCCTCATGCAGCCCGGGTGTCGTAAAAAATAAATGAGCGGTATCCAGAAACCCTTCTTCTCTTAGGTATTTCAGCTCGAGGCTCAGCGTCCCGCAGGATACAATTGCTATATCTGAAAAGGATATATTATCCATAATCGTTTTCCTTTCTGCTTGCTCTGGCAATGCAAAGGTCGTTTGCGATCATGCACAGATAATTTGTTTCAATTTCAGGACGGCACGAACATTTTCCCATTTTGATTAACTCCAGATAAACGTCTCCTTTTCGGGTCGCTTTTTTATTGTCGGTATCGATAGCGATTTTCAATTTTCCCCCTCGACTGTTAATGCCGGAATGATGCCTCCCACCAGCGGTTCATAAATTACATATTCTGTTTCCTCCAGGGCAAATTGATCTATCTGATCATTTATGGCGCTCCTTTCTTTGCTGTGCAGCCATTTTTTCCAATCTTCCACCGATCGCCACGTGCTCCTGACCAGATATTCGTTTCTACCCGGAGGATCGATGCAATTCAGAGTTTCCCCGCAGATATAGCCGGGTTGAATGGTGGCAAGAGACCTTAGCTTTACGATGAGCGGAGACAGTTCTTCCGCCTTCTTTTCGATAAATTTTCGCTTAATTAAAACCTCTACAGCCATGATGTCCTCCTTCTGGTTTCCGCCTTTTTTATTAGCTGGTGAGCCGGATCTTCGTGGGCTAATTTCGGAAAAAGCCGCCCATTGGCAAAGATCTTTAATTGACCCCGAAATGGGCAATTACCAGATGGGAATGCCCATCGCGTTGTGTTTAAGTGGTTGAAGAATCACCCCAGCACATTTTCAATGGCCTGAGACAGCAATTTTTCAGACTGAAGGCCGATAAAGCGCTGGATTTCCTTGCCGTTCTTAAAAAGAACCAGCGTCGGAATGCTATGGATGCGCAGCTTCAGCGCTGTTTCTCGATTTTCATCGATATTCAGGGAGGTAACGATCGCTTGATCTTCGAACTTTAGGGCCAGTTGCCTGATTATAGGTTCCTGGGCGCGACAGGGGGCACACCATGAGGCGTTAAAATCCACCAATACCACGCCATGCCTGATTGCGCTGTCAAACTCATTGTCAGGCAAATATTTTCCTTCTTTCATGGTCGTTGTCTCCCCTGGGTGAGACTTTGAATCCGTCATATTCATT
>JAIVWI010000130.1:0-310 GCA_048636595.1 Oceanospirillum sp.
TGGCCCCAAGGGACCTCTTACAATCGTATAAAAGCACGCACTTAATTTGACAGAGATCAACCAACGGACTCCTGATATATGTTATATTATGATTTGGTAATATACAGGTTTTCTGCTTGTGCCTGTTTACCAGTCAGTATCAGTTTTTAATCCCAAGGAGTCAGCCATGGCACGACAATCATTGATCACAATATCGGCCGCAGTTACAACCCTGCTTTGCGCCGGACTGGCGCTGGCCCAGGAACCCATTCAGCCCATCGCCCCGGTGCAGGACATTAACCTGGCCCAGGTGGAACTGGGCAAGAAGTTG
>JAIVWI010000130.1:320-8639 GCA_048636595.1 Oceanospirillum sp.
GAAAAAGCTGTTTTTTGATCCCAGGCTTTCCAAGTCGGGTTTCATCTCCTGCAACTCCTGTCACAACATGAGCATGGGTGGTTCCGATAACCTCAAGACCTCGATCGGCCATAACTGGCAGCAAGGTCCGATCAATGCACCAACCGTGCTCAATTCCAGCATGAATGTAGCCCAGTTTTGGGACGGCCGCGCCGCTGATTTGCAGGAACAGGCCGGTGGCCCGATCGCCAACCCGGGTGAAATGGCATTCACTCATGCGCTGGCGATCGACGTCCTCGCATCCATTCCACAGTACCGTATTGAATTCAACCAGGTCTTTGGTACAGATGAAATCGACATCGACAAAGTCACCCTTGCCATTGCAGAATTTGAAAAGACCCTGGTCACACCCAACTCGCGTTTTGACCGGTGGTTGATGGGCGAGCCTGCCATCACCGAGCAGGAACTGGCCGGATATGAACTGTTCAAGAACAGTGGCTGTGTTGCCTGTCACAACGGTCCGGCTGTTGGCGGCACCTCATTCCAGAAAATGGGCGTCGTGAAGCCTTACCAGACCGACAACAAGGCAGAAGGCCTGGCCGGTGTCACCGGCAAAGACGCTGATCGCTTCAAGTTCAAAGTGCCGACCCTGCGCAATGTTGAACTGACCTATCCGTATTTCCACGATGGCGCATCCGATACGCTGACCGAGGCCGTGGATATCATGGGCAGACTGCAGTTGGGGCGTACCTATACCGATGAGGAGAATGCCTTGATCGTGTCTTTCCTGAAGACGCTGACTGGCGATCAACCTTCATTCATCTTACCCATTCTGCCACCTTCAACGGATCAGACACTGCGTCCGACACCGTTCGAATAACAGAGGCTAAGAGGGAGGGGTCAGAGTCAAGTGCCAGAGTAAGTTGACTTACTCTGGCACTTGACTCTGACCCCAGTTAACATGACCCCAGTTAACACTCGCCGTTACGAATCTGTCCCGGGCTTCAGGGCTGCTAATACCGCTTCGACCACCACGGCCAGGTCCGGAACCCAGCGCAACACGATCAACAAGTCGTTTTCCTGATCAACATAGATGTAGTTGCCGCCAAACCCTGCGGCGTAAAACACATTTTCCGGCGCGGCGGCGATCCGCTTCTTGCCCGTGTTGAGCCACCACATATAGCCGTAATCCGGCTTGGCTTCCGCCGGCTGGCGTAACTGGCCAATCCAGTCCGCGGATAATATCTGCCTGCCGCCCCATTGGCCGTTGCGCAGAAAAAGCAGGCCAAAACGCGCATGATCCAGCGTATTGATGAACAGGCCGCCGCCAAAATGCCCGCCGCCGGATACCGACTGCATGCGCAAACCGTCAACCGTGACCCAGGAATTTTCATATCCATGCCAGCGCCAGGTACTGGAGGCGCCAATCGGGTCCATCACTTCCCGCTTGAGCACCTGCGGCAGGGGTTCGCGCCAAACCTGTAACAGGGAATAAGCCAGCAGATTCACCCGCACGTCGTTATATTTGAAATAACTACCCGGCTCATGCATCTCCCGTTGAGGCCAAAGCTCCGGATCATCGCCTTCCGGGCGGTCCGCCCAGTCGGGCACATCCCACAAAGTGCCGGACCAGTCCGATGTTTGCTGCAGCAAATGGCGCCAGGTGATCTGCCGGTTGTGTTCAGATTCGAAATGGCCATCGCGAACCCATTGAGCAACCGGACGCTGCAAATCAACGATCAAGCCGTCACGCAGGGCAAGGCCAGCCACGGTCGACAGGTAGCTCTTGGCCACGCTGAATGTCATGTCCACGCGTTCAAGATCGCCCCACTCGCCCACGATGTATCCGCCCCGGATGACGAGGCCCGCACTGCCCTCTCGCGGCCTGGTCGGCCCGTACAAGCGAAAATCAGGCTCCCGCGGGTTAAATGAATCGTAAATGACCTGGGCCAGGTCACTGGGCTCGGTCACTGCCTTTTCCTGCGCCAGGATCAGAGCAGCCTGCAATTTGTTTGCATCAAAACCCATGGTCTCCGGTGCACGCCGTTCCCATTCTCCGCGCGGCGGATAGTACTCACCTGCCAGCAAGGGCGCCGACAGGATAAGAAAAACGAGTGCGAGACTGATGCCAGTCCTGCGTAAATTGGGCCGGTGGATGCTGATCCGGCGTAAATTGAATTTCATAACAGGCTATCCATCAACTGTTCCATTTCATGCCGCAATTCTGCGTCCGGCAGGCGGCCGCTGGCCGCGGCCATATTATCCACCGCGTGGTGGGGTTTGCTTGTACCTGGAATGGGAATGGTGGCCGCGGGATGAGAAATGATGTACTTGAGGAAAACCTGTCCCCAACTGCTTGCATCGATTTCAGCCGCCCAGCCGGGCAGTGGCCTGTCGCCCACGGCACTGAACAGTTTGCCATTACCAAACGGCCGGTTGACCAGCACGGCTACGCCGGAATCCAGTGCCAATGGCAATATGCGCTCATCGGCTCCGCGATCCCCCAGTGAGTAATTGACCTGGATAAAATCGAGTTTATGGGCCCGCATGGTCCGCTCAAAATCTTCGTACTGGCGCGATGTATGAGTGGTAATCCCGACATAGCGGAAACGCCCCTGCTTTTTCCAGGCCTGCATAGTTTCCAGCTGAATATCGGTGCCCCTGAGGTTGTGCACCTGCATCAGGTCGATCCGGTCACCTCCCAGCTTTTCAAAAGAAGCCTCCATCCGCTGCCTGCCGGCTTCACGTTCTTCTCGATCCACCTTGGTCGCAATGAACATCTCATCGCGGATGCCCTGTTCCCGCATCAAACCGCCCAACACTTCCTCAGAATTGCCATAGTTCGGTGAAGTGTCCAGCAAGCGTCCGCCCAGGCTGTGGAAAACGGCCAGGGTTTCACCATACCTTTGCATTTCCGGCGTGCCCGGATTACCACGGAAACGCACGGTACCGATTCCCACTGCCGGCACCTGTTGCCCGCTCGAAGGAATGCTTGTTTTCAATATAAGTTCCTGGCTGGCCAGTAGAGGACTCAAGCCGCCAAGTGCAGCAACACCAGCACCGGCGCCCAGCCGGATGATTTCTCTTCGGGTTATTTTCATGTTTCATCTCCTTGTTTTGTAGCGAGAGCGTGCTCACGGCGGCCCAGCCCCAGGCCCACCATAGCCCAAACCGCGGCGACAGGCGCCGCGATGAAAGCGATCATGCCTATTGACAAGCCGATCGCCGCCAGGCCCGTGTAGATCCAGCCGCTGACCAGGTCGCCGCCACGGTAGACCGCAGCGTCAATAAACGGCTTGGATTTGTACTTGGCTTCCCGGTCGAGCACGGTCCAGAGTATTTCACGCGCCGGCTTGGTCAGGCCATAACGACCGGCCCGGTAGGCAACTTGCACGACCACCAGCACCGCCAGTGTCGGGTACAGGCCCAGCGCCAGAAAACCAAGAGCAACCGCGACCGGAACCAGCACCAGCGTCAGGCCAAGCCCAAGCCACTTGATGATCCTGGCCGTAAGGTAGACCTGGAACACGATGGTCAGAATACTGACCGACAAGTCTACTTTGGCGAAAAACGCGGTGCGAACACCCCGGTCGGTGAAGGCCTCCGCCACCAGGTTCGCCTGCTGGAAATACAGCATCGTAGAAGCGAAGGTCATCAAGGCGATAAATGCTGCGATTCCCATCAGGTAAGGAGAGGCAAACACAGCTTTCATCCCGGACCAGGCATTGCCGGTGATGGCCCGGGCCGATTCCCCCTGAACGCGGATGTTGCCCGTACCGAATTGCCGATGGAGCGTCAACGCGCACCACGAAGCGATCTCCAGCGGAACACATGCGATCAGCAACAGCGAGAAAGTCGGCGCCGCTTCTGCCAGTCCGGCAGTAATGGAAGAACCTGCCATGCCCCCGATGGAACTGCCCACGGCGATAAAACCGAACATGCGTTTTGCCTGGGCATTGTCGAAACAGTCCGCCAGCAAGCCCCAGAACACGGTTACCACGAACAGCGCAAATACGCTGGTCCAGACGTAGAACACCCGGTCGATCCAGGGCCGCGCGGATTCGGGCAACAGGACGATGCACAGCCAGAAAGCCACCAGGCAGGCAATGAAAAACCGGTTCACCAGTGGCACAAAAACGCCGCGCGACCATTTTGATGCAAGCCAGGAATACAGCGGCACCGCTACCAGCATGACCAGGAAAACCACGGTCCACAGAATCTGCAGATTGCCCCGGTCGGCCGAAGAGATCTCGTCCCTCACCGCCCGCAAAATGTAGTAGGAAGACATAATGAAGAAACCGTAGGCTGTGGCCCACAGCAGACCCTTCAATTCATCATCGCTTTTGATTTCAACCAGCCTTGTAATCAGTGCTTTCAACATGCGAAGCCTCTACAATTCAGGTTCAAGGATGGTCCAGACGGTATCGAGCAGGACAGGCTGGGCATCTGCATTGGGATGAATGCCATCGGCTTGCATCAGCCCGGGTTCCAGGACGACTTTCTCCATCAGGAACGGGATCAACAGCACACCGTATTTTTCTTTCAGCAGGCCGTAATTGCCGTTGAATTGCTCGGTGTAGGTTATACCGTAGTTGGGGGGAATACGCATTTCCGCCAGTAACACGGTCGCTCCGGCAGCCTGGCTGGATTCAATCATTGCGGACAGATTTGCGCGGGTTACATCAATCGGGATTCCACGCAAGCCGTCATTGCCCCCCAGTTCAATGATAACCAGGGCCGGATGGTGCTTATCGAGCAGACGGGGCAAACGACTCAAACCACCCTGGGTGGTATCGCCGCTGATGCTGGAGTTGAAAACGCGATAAGTGTAACCATTTTTATCCAAACGTTCCTGCAACAGGTTTGGCCATGACTGACTGGTTTCCATGTTGTGAGCTGCACTGATACTGTCGCCCAGGATGACGATCACCGGCGAATCCCCGGCCAGCGCCCAAAGTGGAAAAAGGGACGGCAACAGGAATACGCCTACCAACAACCAAGATGATTTAAAACGCATGAAAACCTCTGAATCCGTACTTAAAGCACAGCAACTTAGCAAACAGGTTACCAGTCCCGGGGGGTTGCTCACCATACTCGACCGGGTCGACCTGGAAATAAACCAGGGTGAGTCTGTTGCCATCGTGGGAGTATCCGGCGCCGGCAAGACCACTTTGCTGGGACTCCTGGCAGGGCTGGACGTTCCCAGCGAAGGGAAAATCTGGCTGCGCGATGAGGAGATCACGGCGATGGATGAAGACGGCCGTGCCGCCCTGCGCGCCAATCACGTTGGCTTCGTTTTCCAGTCTTTCCACCTGATCTCATCGCTGACCGCGCTGGAAAACGTGATGCTTCCGCTGGAACTCTCCGGGGCTGAACATCCATCGGATACTGCTCTGCGCGCGCTGCAAAATGTTGGCCTCGAGGCCAGGCGCGGCCATTATCCACATCAATTATCCGGCGGCGAGAAGCAGCGGGTCGCCATCGCAAGGGCCTTTGTCGTCGGCCCAACGGTTCTGTTTGCCGATGAGCCAACCGGAAACCTTGACCAGCACACCGGAGAAACCGTCATCGACCTGCTGTTCCGGATGAACAGCGAATCCAGCACGACACTGGTGCTGGTCACCCATGACATGGGCCTGGCATCACGCTGCGACCGTATTTTGCACATGGATGCAGGCCGTATTGAACGTGAAGAGGTGCCCCGGCACTCGAGTACCGGCGTTGAATAGGGGATTCATGAACACCGTTCGTCTTTCCCTGAAACTGCTGGTTCGTGACTGGCGGGCCGGTGAGCTTACCGTGCTGGCGGTCGCGCTGCTGATTGCGGTGAGCGCATTGACCGGCGTTGCTTTTCTCACCGACCGCGCCGCACAGGCAGTTGAGATGCGCGCCACGGAATCACTGGCGGCGGATCTGCGCCTGGCTTCCACCCGCCCCATCAGCGATGACTACATTCAACTTGCCCATGCTGCCGGGCTTGCAACAGCGCGGATCGCAAGCATGCCCAGCGTAGTGTTCGCCGGCCAGTCCAACACGCTTTCCGCCATCCGTGCTATCACCAGCGGTTACCCGCTGAGGGGGAAACTGAAAACTTCGCCAAAACTACTGGGTGAAGTTTTCACCACGGAAGATATTCCTGCCCCGGGAGAGGCCTGGGCTTCACCGAGGTTGCTGGCCCGGCTCGGCGTGGACACCGGTACGGTGATCGAAGTGGGTACAGCGCACCTGACCCTGAGCCGGGTGCTGGAATTTCGCCCGGATGAAGGCTGGAGTTTCGTCGACCTGGCGCCGACGCTGCTGATCAACGACCTCGATCTGGAAAGTACCGGCCTGGTCCAGCCCGGCAGCCGCATCACCTACCGGATGTTGTTCGCAGGCGAACGGAATTCTGTGGATGATTTCAAGACTGATCTGGAAGATATTCTCCAGCAGGGTGAAAACCTGCGTGACATCAAGGACACCAGTCCCCAGATTCGCAGAGCGATGGAACGGGCCGGCCGCTTTTTGAACCTGGCTTCCCTGGTCTCGGTACTGCTCGCCGCCGTGGCCGTGGCCATGGCGGCCCGGCGCTATTCGCATCGTCATCGTGACCGCATAGCCCTGATGAAGTGCATGGGCGCCAGCCAGTCCATGATCATGCAATCGAGCCTGCTACAGTTACTGCTGCTGGCGCTTGCGGGGGGAACTGCCGGCAGCTTGATGGGGTTCATTGCCCAGAACGGTCTGGCCTGGCTGATGCGCGACATGATCGGACAGGCCCTGCCGGCGCCAGGCGCCGCGCCCGTCATTCTCGGCATGTTCACGGCCCTGAGCATTCTCGCCGGTTTTGCCCTGCCCGACCTGATGCAAATGGGCAAGACTCCACCCCTGCGTGTGCTGCGCCATGATATCGAACCGCCACCCTTGCGCTATGGCATCAGCGCGATTGCGGGCATCGTCGCGGTGCTTGTCCTGCTGTTGTGGATTGTTCGGGATACAAAGCTGGTCTTGACCCTGTTCAGCGGCGCCGCAGTGACCTTCCTTGCATTGGCGGCGGCAGGCTGGGTACTGGTAAAATCCTTACAGGGTTTCCGCGGAGCGGCAGGTGTTGCCTGGCGCTACGGATTGGCCAGCCTGGCCCGCCGTGGCCGTGAAAGCGTAATCCAGGTGGTCGCCTTCGGACTGGGCCTGATGGTCCTCCTGCTGCTCACGACCGTGCGCAATGACCTGATGGATACCTGGCGCCAGAGCCTGCCGGAAAATGCGCCCAACCAGTTCCTGATCAACATCCAGCCATTTGAGGTCCAGCCAATGACGGCATTCCTGCAGGAGCACGGGCTGACTGTTCCCCGTTTCGTTCCACTGGTGCGGGCAAGGATGACCACCATCAACGGTCTGAATGTGACCCAGATGACATTCGAGGACCCGCAGGGACGCGAATGGGCCCGCCGGGACGCCAACCTGAGCTGGACCGATGTGCTGCAGGAAGACAACCGCATTATCGAAGGCAGGTTCTGGGACAGTGGCACACAGGAAAGTGAGGTTTCGGTAGAACAGCGCTTTGCCCGGGAGCTTGGGCTGTCCCTGGGGGATGAAGTGGCTTTCGACATCGCAGGTGAAACCGTAAGCGCCAAAGTCACCAGCCTGCGTACCGTCGAGTGGGATTCCTTCAGCCCGAATTTCTTCGTGGTATTTACACCGGCCGTGCTGGAACCCTTCCCCGCCACTTTCATTACCAGTCTGTATGCAGATGAATCGGACCAGGGCGCCATGCTGGACCTGATGCGAACCTTCCCCAGTGTCACGGCTATCGACCTGGACGCCCTGCTCGGCCAGGTCAGGGACATGATGGACAAGGCCGCGCTGGCCGTACAAGCTGTTTTTATTTTTACCCTGCTGGCGGGATTGACCGTTCTCTGGGCTGCGGTTCAGTCCTCTAGTGACGAACGCCGCTATGAAAGCGCCATACTGCGCACTTTCGGCGCCTCGAAGAAGCGCGTGTTGACCGGTGTGGCCACCGAATTCATCGCGATCGGCCTGCTGGCCGGCATACTCGCCGCAAGCGGAGCCAGCCTGGCCGGTTACCTGCTCGCTGAAAACCTGTTCGAACTGGAATATCATTTCAGCTTCAGTTTGTGGCTGGCCGGGCCGGCAGCGGGCATGGTCCTGGTCGGCCTGAGCGGTATGGCGGCAAGCTGGCGGGTGATTACGCATGCCCCCGTGAGCGTACTGAGAGGGTTGTAGGAGCCCGCTCGCCTACAGGGATGTAGATGAGGGGCGTGAGCATATGTCCATGGACGGACGGTAGTAGAGCAATGCAGGAGCAATTGCCGAGGACGCGGAAGCTTTGCGGGCGAATCC
>JAIVWI010000131.1:0-8633 GCA_048636595.1 Oceanospirillum sp.
TGCTGTGTCCGGTGGAAGCCGTTTGACTGCCGCGCATGTCCGGGTCCCGGGAGATATCTCATCCGCTGCTTTTTTCATGGTGGCGGCCACCATGCTGCCGGATTCCTCGCTGACCCTGAACAACGTGGGCCTGAATGAAACCCGCGATGGCATCATCCGCGTACTGGAAGCCATGGGAGCCGACCTCCAGGTTGTCAATCGCAGAATGTACGGGGAAGAAGCAGTAGGGGACATCCGGATTCGATACAAGGGGCAATTGAAGGGGATTGATCTGCCGCTGCAGTGGATTCCATCCCTGATTGACGAACTGCCGCTTATCATGGCCCTGGCGGCGGTCTCCAATGGCATCACCCGTATCCGGGGCGCCGAGGAATTAAGAGTCAAGGAAAGTGACCGGATTTCGGTTATGGCCCGGGGCCTGGAGGCGCTGGGTGTGCGACTGACAGAATACCCGGACGGGATGGATATCGAGGGCGGTTCAATCAGGGGAGGGCGTGTCGACGGCGCAGGAGATCATCGCTGCGCCATGAGTTTCTGTATTCTTGGCCAGTTGGCTGATTCAGATCTTGAGGTTAATGGCTGTGGGAATATTGATACTTCGTACCCCGGTTTTGCACGTGACCTGGAAGCAATCGGCGGGGTAATAGGAAATTGAGCATTCCGGTTATAACGATTGACGGTCCCGGCGGATCCGGCAAGGGCACCATTGCCATGCGCCTGGCGCAGAATCTTGGCTGGCATTTCCTGGACAGTGGCGCCTTGTACCGGATCGTCGCGGTTGCTGCAATGGAGCGGGCCATCGGGGCTGACGATGAAAAAGCGCTGGGAGAGCTGGCAGGGCAGCTTAATGTCAGTTTCAGCCTGGTGGATGGCGAGGTCGTAATCCTGCTGGATGGAAACAGGATCACCGCCAGGCTGCGTTCGGAAGAGGCTGGCGTATTCGCCTCGAAAATTGCAGCGCTTCCTGCGGTCAGGGCCGCCCTGGTGCAACGTCAAAGGGCGTTTCGTAAGCTTCCCGGACTGGTGGCGGACGGGCGTGACATGGGAACGGTCATTTTTCCGGACGCAAAGTTGAAAATTTTCCTCACGGCAAGTGCCCGGGCAAGAGCGGACAGACGCTATAAGCAGTTGAAAGAAAAAGGAGAAAGTGTTAATCTCACGCGCCTTTTCCGGGACATCAAAAAGCGCGATGAACGCGACATGTCGAGGTCAATTTCGCCCTTGACGCCTGCAGAAGATGCGCAGCTTATAGATTCAACGGAAATGAGCATCGAAATGGTGCTGGAGGAGATTCATAAATTACTTGAGAAAAATCAAGTAATTGATTGAATTATATTAGTTTATTGGAGCTACCAAAAGGTAGTTATTGCAACGGGCGCTCCGTGTGCCCCTCAACCCCGGGTGGATGGTTGCCGTAACGTGCAATCCATCTGTGAGTATAAATCAACATGACTGAAAGTTTTGCAGAGTTATTCGAAGAGAGCATGGCGGCTCATAGCCTCAAGCCAGGCACAATAGTTACCGGTATCATCATGGAAATACGCGACGACTCCGTCGTGGTCAATGCCGGACTCAAATCAGAAGGTTTCGTCCCCATCAGCCAGTTCAGGAACTTGCAAGGTGAATTGGAAATAGAAGTGGGCGATGAAGTCCAGGTAGCGCTGGATACCGTAGAAGACGGTTTTGGCGAGACCCGCCTGTCCCGGGACAAGGCCAAACGCGCCCTGGTGTGGGACAAGCTGGAAGGTGCTTTCGAAGGCGAGGAAACCATCGAAGGCAAGATCAGCGGCAAGGTCAAAGGCGGCTTTACGGTTGACATCGAAGACATCCGGGCTTTCCTGCCTGGCTCCCTGGTAGACGTCCGCCCGGTACGCGACCCCGCTTACCTGGAAGGCAAGGACCTGGAATTCAAGATCATCAAGCTGGATCGCAAGCGCAACAACATCGTTGTCTCGCGCCGTGCGGTCGTCGAATCAGAATTCAGCGCAGAACGTGAAGCTCTGCTGGAACGCCTGGAAGAGGGTGTCATCGTCAAGGGTGTGGTCAAGAACCTCACCGATTACGGCGCATTCATCGACCTTGGCGGTATCGACGGACTGCTCCACATCACCGATATGGCATGGAAGCGCGTTCGCCACCCGAGTGAAGTTGTCAATGTAGCCGATGAACTCGATGTGCGCGTGCTGCGCTTTGACCGTGAAAGAAACCGCGTGTCACTCGGTCTGAAGCAGCTGGGCGATGATCCCTGGAGCGATCTCTCAAGGCGTTACCCGGTGGGCGCACGCTTGTTCGGCACCGTATCAAACATTACCGATTACGGTTGTTTTGTGGAAATCGAAGATGGCGTGGAAGGCCTGGTTCACGTTTCCGAAATGGACTGGACCAACCGCAATGTAAACCCGGCAAAAGTGGTTCACACCGGTGATGAAGTAGAGGTCCTGGTGCTGGACATCGACGAGGACCGCCGTCGCATTTCCCTGGGCATGAAGCAGTGCAAGACCAACCCGTGGGAGTCATTTGCAGCTACCCAGAACAAGGGTGACAAGGTTACCGGAACCATCAAGTCAATTACTGACTTTGGAATCTTCATTGGCCTCGAAGGCGGTATCGACGGACTGGTTCATCTTTCCGATATTACCTGGCAGGAAGCAGGTGAAGATGCCGTGCGTAATTTCCGCAAAGGCGAGGAAATTGAAGCCGTTGTATTGGCCGTTGATCCCGAGCGTGAAAGAATTTCACTGGGCATCAAGCAGATGGACCAGGATCCGTTCGCCACTTTCATGGCAGAGCATCCGCGTGGTTCACTGGTGAAAGGCACGGTGAAGGAAGTTGACGCTCGTGGTGCGGTAATTGAGCTGACCGAAGGTGTGGAAGGTTATTTGCGTGCTGCCGATATCAAGGATGAGCGAGTGGATGACGCCACCAGGGAATTGTCTGTCGGTGATGAGATCGAGGCAAAATTTGTCAGCCTGGATCGCAAGAACCGCACTTTGAGCCTGTCCATCCGGGCCAAGGATGACGCAGAACTGGCTGAAGCGCTTAAAGAGTACAAGCAAAGCAATGCCTCAAGCGGCACGACTTCACTTGGAGACCTGCTCAAAGAGCAGTTGGACCAGGACGATTGAACACCGCCATTTGTGCATGATGACCTGTGGGGCTGAAATTCAGCCCCACTCGACTATAATTAGTACTACAATAATCAGCAGGGATAATGCGAGTTTGTTATGACTAAATCTGAATTGATCGATCGCATGGCCGAAACACAAAGACATCTGGCCCACCTGGACGTGGAGCTTGGTGTTAAATCCATACTGGAACAGATGAGTGTTGCATTGGCCAGTGGTGACCGCATAGAAATCAGGGGGTTTGGAAGTTTTTCCCTTCACTACAGAGCACCGCGCATGGGAAGAAATCCGAAAACGGGTGAGGCAGTGGCATTGCCAGGCAAGAACGTGCCTCACTTCAAACCCGGCAAATCACTTCGTGAACGGGTAGATTATTCCCGGGATTGATTTTATTCGCCCTGGTTTGATTTTTTTGGGGTAACCAGGTCTCGCCTGCATTTTGCATGAAGGCGGGCTGGCGGCCTGGTCTGGATGGAAAGCGGCACTGGGCGGGAGTTTGGCTTGTATCGAATTATTTTCATCATTGTCATTACCGTGGCAGTCGCCATGGGTCTCCTGGTGGGCACCCTGAATTCAGAGATGGTCAGTATTGACCTGTTGTGGCTTAGCCTTGAGTGGCCACTTGGACTGCTGGTTCTCAGCGCCTTGTCCGTGGGACTGTTTCTCGGTCTGGGCCTGGCCTGGGTTTTCACTATTTTGCCTTTACGTCTCCGCTTGAGAAAATTGCGCCATGATAGCCAGTCCGGGTCATCAGGCGCACTGAATAATATAAATGGCTGAATACCTGTTGTTTTTTTTGCTTCCCCTTGCCGTTTATTTCGGCTGGTGGTTAGCAAAAACACTTGGCAGCAGATCCGTTAAAAAACACAGCCGTTTGTTCAGCAACCAGTACTTCCAGGGTTTGAACTACTTGTTGAATGAGCAACCGGACAAGGCCATCCAGGTGTTCCTGGAGTTGGCTGAAGTCAACCAGGATACGGTTGAGACCCACATGGCGCTGGGCAGTCTGTTCCGGCAGCGGGGTGAAGTCGATCGCGCCATCCGTTTTCACCAGAACATTATCGCCAAGCCGGGACTGGAATCCAGCCAACGGACCCAGGCGCTGCTGGAACTGGGTGAGGATTATATGCGGGCAGGTCTGCTGGACCGCGCCGAACTCCTGTTTTCCGAATTGATTGAAAGTGATGCTCATACCCCATCAGCATTGCGCAGCCTGCTTGAAATCTACCAGCAGGAGAAGGACTGGGAAAAAGCCCTGGAACAAGCCCAGCGCCTGGAGCAACTCACCGGTGAGCAAATGGCTGAAGTCAAAGCCCAGTTCTGCTGCGAGATGGCGGAGGCAGCCGTGTCGGAAGGAGACAAGGAACTGGCCAGGCGGCATTTGCGGCAGGCGCGGCGCCATCATCTCCATTGCATCCGGGCGCGCTTTATCCTGGCCAGGCTGGCCACGCAGGATGGCGACCACCAGGGGGCAATGGACACCTACGAGGAAATTGCGGAACTCGACGCGGACTATATCCCGGAATTAATCGAACCTTACCTGGACGCCGCAGCGCTGGTGGGTCAGCCCGGGCGCGGACGAAAAAAGCTGGAAGAATGGGTGAAAGCCTATACCGGCATTTCCCTGATTCTCAAACTCACAGACTTGATTGAAGACGAAAAAGGCGGGAATGAAGCCGGCAAATTCCTGGTTGAGGCAATGGCCTCGAATCCATCCGTGCGGGGCCTCGACCGCTTGCTTGAACTTAAAGTACAAGGCCACCTCGAGACCGGGTCAAGCGATGGCATCCTCAAGGCAGTCACGGCCCGCCTTTTGTCGCGCCAGCCAGGTTATCGCTGCAATCACTGTGGATTCAGTGGACAGACCCATCACTGGCAATGCCCGAGTTGCAAGAACTGGGGCACGTCCAAAACCATTCACGGCGTTCTCGGAGAGTAGCCGGAGGCCTGCCCGGGAATGACGTCATGAGTCAAGTTATCCTGGTCATCGGAATCATGCTTCTTTCCGGTATTCTTACCGGGCTCGCCGCCTGGTATGCTCGCCGGAGCGGAATGGTGGACCACCCGGGTGAGCGGCACAGTCATGCGGTTGCCACTCCCAGGGGTGGCGGTATCGGAATCATCCTGGCGCTGCTCATTGCTTCCCCGTGGTTGATCGGTAGCGGGGATGAAACCTGGGGTAAATGTATTCTTCCGGGCATGCTCGTGCTGGCCATCCTGGGCTGGCGGGATGATCATGCTTCCCTGTCTGCACGACTCCGGTTTTTCGTTCAGCTTGTGGTCAGCTTTTACCTCGTAGCATGTGCTGTCAACAATGACTGGATGCAGGGTGCGGGCAGTATTCTCCTGGCGGTGCTGTTCCTGGTGTGGATGACCAACCTTTATAACTTCATGGACGGTTCCAACGGCATGGCGGGGTTGCAGGGCGTGTTTGGCGGCGCCGTTTTATTCTGCCTGTTTGATTCTGCCGGCCAACACAGCCTGGCGCTCGCCTCGGCCTGTGTTGCAGCAGCCTGCGCAGGGTTTCTTCCCTGGAATCTTGGTAATGCCCGGGTTTTCATGGGGGACGTCGGGAGCATCTCACTGGGTTTCGTGTTCGGCGCTTTGCTTGTTATCGGTGTCGGGAACCAGGCATTTTCATTACCGGTTGCACTGATGGTGATGCTGATTTTTATCACTGACAGCAGCTTGACCCTGCTCGGAAGGGTATTGAAAAGAGAGCAGTGGTATAATGCGCACAAACAACACTTGTACCAGCGGTTGATTGCGCAAGGGTGGACACATGGGCGTGTCGCACTTTTCTACCAGGCAATTAACCTCGCCCTGGTGGTGCCGGGGATTGTAGTTGCAGTAAAATTTCCGGCTCTGGCCTGGGTTGTAGCCATGATTTTGATCCTGGCCTTCACAACAGGCTGGTACCTGCTAATAAAGAGGAGTGGAGAGCTCGCTCAGGCGGGATAAACATATGAACGTTTTACGCATTCTGCGTCATCCACGGGCAGCTGTCGTCGGGCATGACCTCGTCATGGTCGCCGTTTCCTGGCTTGCCGCTGGCTGGATCATACACCGCGGCGGTTTTACCGGCGTCATTCAGAACTTGCCTCCCTTAAGCGAATTGTTGCTCGTGCTGGTCATTCAGGGCATGGTTTTGTGGTTCACCGGCCTGTACAAGGGGTTGTGGCGATTTGCCAGTTTCCCGGACATGTGGAATATAGCCCGTGCAGCAATGTTCGGCACCATCCTGATTGTCGCAGCACTGACTGTCCTCCATGGTTCTGAAATCCGGCAGCTATTGGGGACGATACTCATTTATCCGGGCATCCTGTTTCTGACCCTGGGCTTGCCCCGGATGTGGTACCGCTTCTGGAAAGATTCAAGATTGTCAGCCAATACTTCGGGCGACGGGCAACAGCGTGTGCTGGTACTTGGCGCAGGCAGGTCAGGCGCCCTGCTGGAGCGCGAACTGCGCCGCCGTGGCCGCCTTGATGTCGTTGGTTTCCTGGATGACGATGAAAGACTGCGAGGAGCGCAGGTGCGCAGTGTCCCCGTGCTGGGCCCCATCAACAACCTGGCCAGGGTGGGCAGGGAAATGAATGCGGATCTGGCCATTATCGCGATGCCTTCGGCCACCAATCAACAGATGCAACAGATCGTTGAGATCTGCGAAAAAAGTGACATCAAATTCAGGACACTCCCGACCCTGAACGAGTTGGGTAACAAGGCCACCCGGATTGATGATCTCAAGCGGGTCGTGATCGATGACCTGTTGGGACGAGAGCCGGTATCGCTGGTGTGGGATCCCATCCGCGAGGGTTTGGCCGGCAAGCGCGTGATGATCACCGGTGGTGGTGGCTCCATCGGATCGGAGCTGTGCCGGCAGATCGCACGCCTGAACCCGGTCGAACTGATCGTGGTCGACAACGGTGAATACGCTCTTTATCGCATCGATCATGAATTGCGCAGTGAGTTCCGGGACCTTATTTTTTGCAGCGTGCTGGGCGATATCTGCGATTCTGCGACGGTGGAAAAAGTGGTCGGAGAGTACAAGCCCGATATGATTTTCCATGCCGCGGCGTACAAGCATCTGCCCATTCTCCAGACCCAGGTGCGTGAGGCATTCAGGAACAACGTGCTGGGCACCATGCGGGTTGCCGAAGCAGCAGAGCGGCACGGTGTAGGCACATTTGTGCTGATATCGACCGACAAGGCCGTCAATCCCGCCAATATCATGGGCGCCACCAAACGTGTCGCCGAAATGTATTGCCAGAACATGAATGCGCGCTCGCACACGCGATTCATCACTGTGCGTTTTGGAAATGTACTCAATTCCAATGGCAGTGTTGTGCCCTTGTTCAAGGAGCAAATCGCCAAAGGCGGGCCGGTAACGGTAACCCACCCGGAAATTTCCAGGTACTTCATGACCATATCCGAAGCCAGTCAGCTCATTATGCAGGCGGCCGTGCTGGGTAGTGGTGGAGAAATCTATGTGCTGGATATGGGAGAGCCGGTCAAGATCACCTACCTGGCGGAGCAGCTGATCCGGCTGTCCGGCAAAGAACCGGGCAAAGACATCCAGATCGTATATACCGGTTTGCGGCCCGGTGAGAAGCTGTTCGAACAACTTTTCCATGAACTGGAACCCTACGAACAAACCCAGCATGAAAAAATCTTCCTGGCCCATCCCCGCGAGGCCGGCTGGGATGACCTGAGTCCCGAATTGCGCGAAGCCGAACTGGCGGTCAGGCGTTATGACACCGATGAGTTGCAGAAAATTTTACTGAGGCTGGTGCCCGAACTGGCCAGGACGTCTGTCGGCGCCCAGCCGGAATCACCCAAAGTCGTTCCCATTCATCGTTCCAGTACTCCTTCAAGGTGAGCCAGGGCAAACCGGTCAGGAAGGCAGTATTTCCCGTTGCAGGCCTGGGCACCCGGTTTTTGCCTGCTACCAAGTCCATCCCCAAAGAAATGCTCCCGATCGTGGACAAGCCGCTGATCCAGTACGCCGTTGAGGAAGCACTGGAAGCGGGAATCGATACGCTGATCTTCGTTACCAGCCGTAAAAAGCACGCAATCTCCGACCATTTCGATACCTCTTTTGAACTGGAGACCCGCTTGGCCGATGCCGGCAAAGTGGAATTGCTGGCGCGGATAACGGAGATCGTTCCGGAAAACGTCAGCAGGGTTCATGTCACGCAGTCCGAAGCACTGGGCCTGGGACACGCTATTTTGTGCGCTGAATCAGTCGTGGGTGATGAGCCCTTTGCAATCCTGCTGGCGGATGACCTGATTCGCAGCCAGGGCAGGGGGGCGCTCGCCGAAATGGTGGATGTCCATGACCAGACCGGCGCCAGTGTCATTGGGGTGGAGGAAATTCCGCAAGAGATGACAGGAAGTTATGGCATTGTCGGTGTTAACGATTCTGCAGGGGGCTTGCAGGAAATCCACACCATCGTGGAAAAACCGGCCCCCGAAGATGCACCATCCCGTCTTGGGGTGGTCGGCCGCTAT
>JAIVWI010000132.1:0-6810 GCA_048636595.1 Oceanospirillum sp.
ACAAGACGAGGAAGTCCATATGCTTATGCGCATGGATAACGATCACATCAGTGGAATGACCGTGCTGGTATCAGACGGCGAATCAGAAGCCGTGATCGTCAACCTGATGGGGGAAATCAGGCCAGAGCAGTTTGGTGACGTGATGGTCGCGCTGGAAGTGGACGCACCCGGAGTGGATGACGTTCAGGTGGCGCAAACCGGCGAGGGCTAAAGGACAAGAGACAGGCCAATTTTCAGGGATCGTCCCTGACGAACACGGTATCGGCAACCCGTATCACTTCGTCTGCCGGTAAATCCGACCGCTTGGCGTGCTCCATGATGGCATCCTCGTCCACCGCCTGGTAAATGCACACCGTACCCAGTGTGCCGTCTTCCTCATCAAGAACATATGACCTGATCCACCTGACCTGGTCGGACATCTCCTCATCGCCTACCTGGGTTGACTTTGCGGCTGCTTTATCAAGATCCGGGCCGGTTTCCCAGGCGCTGCGGCGCAGGATTACGTATGTTTCCATGATGAAACTCCTTGTCGTGTTACGTAAGCATAGACGATGACGGAAATTTTGCAGAAAATTCCATCTTTCACGCGATATGCGGCTTGGGTGCGTGGATGTGATTGCAAAAAATTCCCGCTGCGCTCAAACTTTCCCCATGCGGCGTAACCTTTTTCTTCCCATTATTCTTGTCTGCAGTTCCTGCATGGCCCAGGGGCCTTACGTGGAACTCAAAAATGAGCGGTTCGGCGTTGAGCTGGCGGACACGGACGAAAAAAGGACATTGGGGTTAATGTTTCGGGACAGCATGCCTGATGATCAGGGCATGCTGTTTATTTTTCCGGGTGAGACGAGGCGTAGTTTCTGGATGAAAAACACCCGGATACCGCTGGACATATTTTATTTCGACAGTAATCTTGCGCTGGTCAGCGTGTCGGAAAACACACCGCCGTGCCGCACCCGCAGGTGCCCGGCTTATCCCAGCGACGGTCCGGCAAAATACGTGCTGGAGCTCAATGCAGGCAAGGCTGCGGAACTGGGTGTGAAGGCCGGTGACGTGCTGGAGCTTCACCTTGACAGGTAGGAGAGCATTTTCGGACGAATCCGCAACCCTCCGTATTATCCAGATCAGCGACTGCCATGTCTCCGCTGATCCTGATGCCCTGTACCGCGGCCAGAGCGCAGATGCGAATTTCAAGAAAGTTCTTCACCTGGCCGGGCAGTGGAATCCTGCCCTGGTATTGCTTAGCGGTGATGTGAGCGAGGATGGCAGCCGGGAGTCGTATGAGCGAATCTCAGGTTTGTTGGCCCGGACCGGTGCGCCGGTACTGGCGTTGCCGGGTAATCACGATGTTGTTGAAGAAATGAGCCGGTATTTCCGGCTGGGGCCCTGGGATGGGCCTCACGTGATGGAAATAGAAAACTGGCGACTGGTTTTACTCGACTCTACCGAACCGGGTCGTATTTCCGGTAGTTTTTCCGCAACTTATCTGGAGCAGATTCGCGCCAGCCTGCACGATAACGGCGGGAGACATACGCTGGTAGCTCTGCACCATCAGCCCGTTGAGGTTGGGGCGACGTGGATTGATCGTTACATGCTTGAATCCCCGGCACGATTTTTCGAAGTTATCGACCAGTCACCGCGGGTCCGGTGCATCAGCTGGGGGCATGTGCACCACGACTTTCAGGTGCAAAGAAAAGGGGTAACCTTGCTGGGGGCGCCGTCAACGGTGGCAAACAGCATTCCAAATGCACAGCGCTTCACGCTAGATACGGCGGGGCCGGCATGCCGCTGGCTGGAATTGTCGGCGCGGGGGGAGGTGAAAACGGGGCTCCTGTATTTATCCTAGTCGCCCTGTGGAAGCACCAACCAGAGAATCAGGTAAACGAGGATACCGGGAAACGCTGCGGAAATGACGGAGAGCAGCACGTACCCGACCCGTGTGCCGGTGACGGACCAGCCAAAATGCCCGGCAATGCCGGCGCAGACTCCGCCAATCATGGCGTTTGCCCTGGATCGCCTGATTCCACCCCGGTCACTCATTACATCACCTCGCTCTCACATTTCGATCATTTCGAAGTCTTCCTTGCCGGCGCCACAATCCGGGCATACCCAGAATTCAGGCACATCTTTCCAGCGGGTGCCGGGTGCAAGGCCCTCCTCGGAGTCACCCTCTTTTTCATCGTAGATCCAGCCGCAGATGATACACATCCAGACTTTGAAACCGTCGTCATTCACGCTAAGTAATTCCTGTCAGAAAAAGACAGGTAGTTTGCCATGTCTTCCGGGCACAATAAACCGACAATTCCGGTAAACCTGCGATATGCGGGTTAAAATGGATATTCTGTCCCTGATTATCCAGTGAGCATCAATACCATGAACAAAAACCAGGAATTAATCTCCCGTGCCCGCGTTTGCATTCCCGGCGGCGTCAATTCACCGGTCCGCGCTTTCAACGGTGTGGGCGGCGACCCGGTGTTTTTTGAGCGTGCCGAGGGAGCTTGTCTCTATGATGTGGAGGGCAGGGAGTATATCGACTACGTAGGTTCCTGGGGGCCGATGATCACCGGACACGCCAACCCCGGGATCATCGCAGCCGTACGCGAAGCCGCAACCCGGGGCCTCAGTTTTGGTGCGCCGTGCCCTGCCGAGGTCGAGATGGCGGAACGCCTGTGCGCGATGATACCGGCCATGGACATGGTGCGAATGGTCAATTCAGGCACCGAGGCTACGATGAGCGCGATTCGCGTGGCGCGGGCGGCCACCCGGCGCGACAAGATCATCAAGTTTGAGGGTTGCTACCACGGCCATGCTGACAGTTTCCTGGTCAAGGCGGGCAGTGGAGCCCTTACCCTGGGCGTGCCGAATTCACCGGGTGTGCCGCGGGTAACGGCAGATCTGACGGTGACCCTGCCGTACAACGATCTGGCAGCAGTACGTGAATGCCTTGAGTCAGCCGGAGATGAAATTGCCGCGATCATCGTCGAGCCGGTCGCTGGAAACATGAACTGCATTCTGCCCGTAGAAGGGTATTTGCAAGGCCTGCGGGAAGCCTGTGACGAACACGGCTGTCTGCTGATTTTCGACGAGGTGATGACCGGGTTCCGCGTCGCCCTGGAAGGCGCCCAGGGTCTTTATGGCATCACGCCGGACCTGTCCACTTTCGGTAAGGTCATTGGCGGGGGAATGCCGGTTGGCGCATTCGGCGGCAAGCGGGAATACATGGAGATGGTTGCGCCCAGCGGCCCGGTCTACCAGGCCGGTACCTTGTCAGGCAACCCGGTCGCCATGGCTGCCGGCCTGGCCAACCTGGAGTTGATTTCCCAGCCTGGTTTCTTCGATGATCTCAGCGCCCGCGCTTTACGGCTGACCGACGGCATCCAGGAGGCCGCCGATGATGCAGGTGTTCCGTTTCTTGCCACTTGTGTCGGCGGAATGTTCGGGCTCCTGTTTACCAATGAGAAACAGGTCGTGAATTTTGCCGAAGTAGCCGGCTGCGATACAGAAGCATTCAAGGTATTTTTTCACTCCATGCTGGAGCGTGGTGTCTACCTGGCGCCGTCGGCTTTTGAAGCCGGCTTTATTTCATCAGCACACACGGATGAACACATTGCGGCGACAATTGCCGCGGCCAGCGAGGCGTTTGCCGGCTTTTAAGGTGTAGAGCGCAGTGGAATCAGGCTGGACACAGGAACTGCTTGGCTGGCTCAATGCCCACCCGGGCTGGGGTGTCGCCATTGTTTTCCTGATCGCATTTTTTGAATCCCTGGCGCTGGTTGGTCTCCTCCTCCCGGGCATCATGATTTTGTTTGGTGTCGGCACCTTGATTGGCCTGGGCCTGCTGGACTTGATCCCGATCTGGATCGCAGCATCCTGCGGGGCCTTGCTGGGTGATTCGGCGAGTTACCTGCTTGGCCACCGCTTTCGTGGCCACCTGTTGGACTTTTGGCCATTTTCCCGTTACCCGGTTCTGATGGAACGCGGGGCGCTGTTTTTCAATGCACACGGCGCCAAGAGTGTGGTGGCTGGCCGGTTTATCGGTCCACTGCGGCCAATCATCCCGGCAGTTGCAGGCATGATGGGCATGAAGCCAACCCGGTTTCTGGCCGTAGATATCCTGGCCTGTATTAGCTGGGCGCCTTCGTTTCTGCTGCCGGGTATGCTGTTCGGTGCGTCCCTGGAAGTGGCCTCGGAGTACACCGGCCGTCTGACCGTCATACTGGTCATACTGGTCGCGGTTTTGTGGCTGACCTGGTGGCTGATGCGCCTGGTCTATGAGCCCCTGGCCAGTCGCTCGGCTCGCTGGCTGCGCCATGCAATCCGCTGGGGGCGCCGGCACCCGGTGTTGGGCAGGGTTGCCGGGCCGTTGCTTGACCCGTCGCGACCTGACGTATTGGCCGTCTCCATGCTGGGCATTCTGCTGGTTGTGCTGTTCTGGGGACTGCTGATGTTGCTGTTTCTGTCGCCGTTTTCAGCGCAACCCCAGGCAATGGATCAGGCCGTGCAAAACCTTGCACTGTCCCTGCGCAATCACCTGACGGATCCGGTGGTGGTCGCCATTGCACAGCTGTCCCGGTGGCCGGTCTCAGTTTTTTCTGCGATAGCCCTGCTGCTGTGGCTTTATGGTGCGCGGCGTTACAGTGCGGCAGTTCACTGGTTCATTGCCATCGTCGGCGGCGCCCTCATTCATTTGCTCCTGTCCTGGAGCCTGCGCAATACGCCACAGGTAATTGAATTGACGGATCAGGCGATAAAGGGACCCAGCGCGGCCATGAACCTGATCACGGTGGTATTGACGTTCTTTGCCGTGATGGAGGCCGGGGAACTCAGGCGCCGGTACCGGCAGTGGCCTTACATCGCCGCCGCACTGATACTGATTTTACTTACCCTGTCGCGAATTTACCTGGGCATGGAGTGGTTTAGCGGGGCATTGATCGGTATCGGGTTCGGTCTTGCCTGGACGACGGTGGTGGGTATTGCTTATCGGCAACGAGCCAAGCGCCGATTTTCCGGCGGAATTGCCAGCCTGATATTTTACGGCGCCTTCCTGGTGTTGTTTGCCTGGCAAGTGCAGGAGCACTCAAGCACAGACCTGGGTCTTCTCCAGGTTGCAATTCCCGAGCGTGAAATCGAGGAAGAGTACTGGTGGAACAGTGAATTCCGGAATTTGCCAACGGAGCGGACGAGGCTCGCGTCAGTCGCATCAAGGCAGTTCAACGCTCAGATCGGGGTCAATCCGGACGAAATCGCTCGACTGCTGGAACAAGCCGGTTGGGAGCGCGTGCCTGAATCAGACTGGCGCTGGATTCTGCAGGCCCTGAATCCCGAACCAGACCAGGCTTCGCTTCCCCTGCTGGGCCGGGCATACCAGGGGCGTTCCGAGGAGTTGCTGATGCGCAAGAATCTGGAGGCAAAGGGCAGCATGTTGACGGTTCGCATGTGGGATTCCGGTGTACGGCTGCTTCCGGAGCGCCAGGCCCTGTACCTCGGTCAGTTGTCGGAAGAAGAGCTTGTCCAGCGCTTTGGGTTGTTCAGTTACTGGCGCTCAGTACCCGGCAGCGACAGTGAAATGAGGTGGGTGCGCGAAGCCCTTGGCGGACTGGATCAGAAAATCGAGCAAGGGAATCTGTTGCTGCTGCGCGAGAAACCGTAATGAGGGAGCGTGATTTCAGCCCGCACTTACAATGCAAGTGGTAATCTTCCGGGCCTTCATTCGGCCAAAGGGTTTATCCATTTGAGATTGGAAAAGCGCGCGAAATCAGAGTCCGCAGATGCCAGCTTGCAACCATGTTCGATGGCCAGAGCTGCAAGGTGGGCATCCGTCACCAGATTGGCAACTGCCTGACCATCGGTAAGTATTTGCCTGAAGACAGTCCAGTGCCGCTCTGTCGGCCGAATGATCCTTGTACTCGGCTGATCCAGCCAACTCTCAACACGATTCTGCGCTTGATCGAGAGATAGAGGATGCTCAAACACTCTTGGATTGGTCCCAATCCGAATGTATGCACACAGGACAGTCCAGCACAGACAGACGACGTCAGTTCCAGACAGTTGGGCATCCCACCAGTCGCGCGCTTGTTTATGGCGAGGGCTAAGTGAGTCCTCTGCGTACAATAATATGTTCGCGTCGACTAGAATCAATGAAAATCTTCACCTTCAATCTGAGCCAGAAGTTCCTGAATGTTGTCCAGGTTACGACCATGGCGCAAGCCCATTTTATGGGGATTGGTCCGATAGTTACGCTGTTTCGCCGGCTTTTCGACCTGGTCAAGGCCGGCGCGAAGCGCCTCGTTTATGATCGCCTTGAAGGGCCTCCCGAGTTTAGCTGAAACAGCACGGGCTCGTTCCAGTACATCATCAGCAATTGTAAGGGTTGTTCTCATGAGTGAATCATAACATCATTTATTTTGATGTCAAAGCATCAAAGAAGACGGGCATTTCCCCAGGTCTCGCGGGGTAGACTTGTAATCCGGTTTTACTGGCTCTTTTCGAGGAGGTATATGGCATCGATCCAACAGAGGTCAACGCTTCTTCCTTCATGCCGGGTCGCGATCCGGTCGTTCTTCGCCAGTTCCTTGTAAGTGCCGCTGCGCAACACGACCTTCTGGGTCTTCAAGCCGTCGCAGGACTCTTTCAGCGCTACAAGGTAATGCTGGTCACCTTCGGCCGGAATGAGCAGGTTCTTGGGGTCCACGTAAATGCGTTCATCCATTCGGATGTCTGAGATACGTTCCACTTCTTTGCCGATCCGGTAGTTCTGCTCGGCCAGTACCTGATCCAGTGCCTGCGATTCCGGCAGTTCCGAATGGGCGGCGC
>JAIVWI010000132.1:6820-8605 GCA_048636595.1 Oceanospirillum sp.
ATCGAACAGATACACACTTATATTAGATAAAGCTAAAGTAAAGAATCACATGTGTCCAATGAATTATTTGCATGTATCTGATACGCTTAACGTATGATTGAAACGCGATTATTCCGAGCAACGCGTTGATGCTGCACTGGGTGGATTGGCCAGTGAATTCACCGTAGCTCTCAGCTTGTTATTTCTGGTCCCAGCGACTCGATCAGATCAGCCTCTAAAATGGATTGCTCCTTATCTATTTCAATCAAAATCTTGATTAATTCCCTTGCAGCAGGGGATAAAGAGAGCCCTTTTCTTTTGACGATATCGTGATGCGTTTCCAGTTGTGGAATACGAAAAGGTAAAGCCGTAAACAGGCCAACTTTCAATTCTGGGGCCAATGTTCCGTATGTCCCTAAACCAATCGAATCACTATTGGATATAGTGGCCTTTATTGTTCCCAGGTCGTTGCAGGAATAATTTTGTAGTTTTGTGATTGATGCGCCTGCATATCTACCTGAAAAAAACAATCTACAGAACAAATCCGAAAGCCTTTTTGGCAGATTGGGCGTAATCAGGGGGAATTTTGACAAATCACGGATGCTTAAATTGTCTTGTTCTCGTAGGGGATGACCCTGTCTGCAAAAAAAGAAAACTGGATGACGAATTAGCCGGGTGACTTCAAAATCCGATGAATCATCCAGCTCACTGGTTTCCATTATCACAAAATCAAAATCCTCTTGCATCAATCGGTCAGAAAACCTTCTCCAGTCGTCTACTCTGATGTTGATTTTGATACCGGGATAGCGCCTGGAAAATCGACCGACCGCAGGAGCCAGCAGTTCAGCTCCGGCATACGGTCCGGAACCGATAAAGAGAGATCCTTTCAAAAGCCCGTGATGCTGTTCAATTTCCTCTTGCATGGCTCCTGAAGAGGCGATGATGATACGGGCATGTTTGAGCATAATCTCGCCTGCCTGCGTGGGCAGGATTGTTCTCGAGGTTCGATCAAACAGACGCTCTCCAACGGTCCTTTCCAGCAATTGGATGCTGCGGCTCAGAGTGGGCTGGCTGATATGGAGTTCTTTTGCAGCCCGGGCAAAATTCCGGTGCTTTTCCAGCATCAGTGCATTGCGGAGCAAGCGTGTTTCTATCATACGTTAAGCGTATCAGATACATGTAAATAATTCATTGGACACAAGACGCTACCTTGACTAAATTGATCGGCTAATCATCTGGCGTGCCGATATTGGTATCAACAATTTTCAAAATCAGAAAATTAAGTGATTAGCGCATCAACCTCTACGATTAACGCCAAGGTAGCTCAAGTGCCCAAGCACGGAAATCGGCGATTTGCCCCTAACAGGATGGAACTAACCAGATGACGCTATGGATTGTATATTTAGTGGTGGCTCTTGTTGCATTGGTGCGCGGAGCTGGCATGTTTGTTACGGGCGCGAAGCAGGTTGGGGCATCGCTTGGTATGAGCCAGTTCTCGATTGGTGTATTGATTGTCGGGTTTGGTACTTCACTCCCGGAGTTTGCGTCTTCCGTAGCGGCGGCCCTGGAGGGATCGACAGAAATTGTAGTAGCAAACGTAGTTGGTTCAAACATCACTAATATTCTTCTGGTCGTTGGCATGTTGGCTGTGATTGGAGGAGGCGTCGTTATCAAACGTGACCTTCTGAAGACAGAGCTTCCGGTTTTCTTTATTTCCACGACTCTTTTTGTTGCGGTCGTGTTTGACGGCTCTGTTGACCGCATTGAAGCGGCACTCTTGCTGGGTACTTTTGCAGCTTATGTCTG
>JAIVWI010000133.1:0-8566 GCA_048636595.1 Oceanospirillum sp.
AGTGGTCGGGGCGCCGAACATTCCCCGGTACTGGCTGATCCTGGTTACCGGGCCGTTGCTGTTCCTGTTCCCACCCGGGAAGAGTCGTAAAAGGTCGCTGTTATCGACACCCGGATGAGTGACCTCACTGGCTTTCAGCACAAGGTCATCGCGTGACGACACACCTGTCACAATCACGATTTCAATGTTGGGTTCGTCACCCTGATCTGTTGTATCCGCCTGCTGTGCATGTACAACAGTGGATAAGAAAGAAATGAGTGCGAATAACGCAACTAAGCTGGTTTTCTCCACAAGACTGCCCCTGCCCGAAAATTACATGGTGGAGCATATACAGGAAGCAGCCGCTTGGGATGTGACTGATTGTCGCAGCAGCGCGAGACTGGTTGCGGATAGAACAGCCCTCGGTCAGTTGGTTGGTATGGTCAGAACGGGTGCTTTACTTTCAGTGCCTGCGTTGGTCAAGGTAGTCAGGAACAACATCAGTGTGAAGACTCTTTTGGATTGCAAGTCATCATTTTCTATCCAGTACCAGTTTTTTTGATAGTTGATTGCAGTGAAGCTTTCTTCCGGGCGGTCCGGGCCTGAATGCACACGAAATGGCCATTTACCACCCGGCGGAATCTGGTATCCGGGTGCGGCATGTGAGGCCTTGCCGGGTGGAACTTCAACAAATCCGGACAGGGCGACCAGCATTTGCAGCATGGAACGGGTCTGCATGGCAAGGATATCGTCCTGGGACGCAAATGGTGCATAGACAATGCGATATCTGTCGCGCTCCGGGGGCAGGCTCAGGATCTCTCCCACTCGTTTTCTTTTGGCCTGGGTGGCCTGGTCAAAACCTTCATGTCCAAACAGGACAATCATGTCTTGATTGGCGCCGGGCTTACTTTCGATTTCGAAACTGATTGCACCGAGATCCTGTAATTCCTGGAATAACCTGATGAATTCGGTGTACTCAGGGTCTGCATTTTGCGCCTTGAGGCCCGTGATGGAAAAATTGCGAACCCCGTTAATGGACTCAACCGCCCAGGCAAAAAGCAGCTCTGAGCTGTATCCCGCAAGCACCAGTGAAAGCAGCGCACGGGGTTCCACGGGCTCAAGCAGACTGCGCAAGTAGTCATTTCCGGTCTTCGGCGTGTAGGTGATTGTAGGCCGGTCGGTAAATTTTCCACTGGCGCCCAGGGACTGTGTATCGGCACCGACAAAACTCGTGTTGAACCCCAGGCCGGCATTCACCGTGGTTTCAAGGGAATAACCGCTGACGATCTGGCCCACATCCATGAAGACGGGCATATCCACATACCTCAGCTTGACCAGGTTGGTCAGCATCTGGGCCTTCCAGTTGTCACCGACGCTTCTGCCGTAGTCCAGTTGGTCCCTGTCCATGGATCTAGGGCCATAACTGGAGCAAGCAGCCATAATGGCGCACATAGCCACACAGATACACCAGGCCAGAAAACGACCATATTCCTTCAAACGCATTGTCTTCATGTTTAGACTACCGCTGTTCAATTTCCTGACCATTTCGAGAGTGAACCTCCACCGTAGCAGAAAGCCGAGACACCCATGATTTGGCGGGTGAGAAATAGGGCTGGACTTCACCTTTCCATGTCAGCTTACCGCCTATAGCTCAGCGACTCAACGTGGGTTGCATTGAACACCCTGACTGCCGGAGCGCCGTAATGAAATACCTGCATACCATCATCCATGCGTCCACTGAGGAGCCAGGGTCGTCCATGGAAAGTACCGGGAGTTGGTAGTGTGAATCGTGTTGAGCAACGGTTAGCAACAGTCCAGTTGGTTTCGGGCCAGTTCGGCTGCCTGGCGCAGGAGGCGGATGCTGTGGACGACCCCGTCGCGCTCGTCTTCCGGGATGTGTTGCAGGATAGTGCCGATGCTATTGGCTATCAGGCAGTTGAGGCGCCGGGCTTCATTCTTGCCGTCGGGCGTGAGCGAGACCAGCACGCGGCGACCGTCATCATCGCTTTTGCCACGCGCGACCCAGTCACGTTTTACCAGCCCATCGACCAATCGCGTCATGGCGCCCTTGGTGACCCTCGAGTGGGTGGCCAGGCTACTCACATCCCACTCCCCCTCCATCAGCGTTTGCAAGAGCACACACTGCGCCGGGCTCACCGTTCCGCAGCAGATCTCCTCGCGCTCGAACGAGGAGAACATGCGATAGAACACGATGATGTCATCTACGACCGGATTCATCGTCTTTCGGCGGTGATCGAGTAGCTGAACACCGTGCCCGAAAGCTCCATTATTCGCTCCTCACCAATCAGGTCGACGGCCGCCTTCCACATCGGATCCTGAAGGTTCGGCATCAACAACGGCCCAGCCAGTTTTCGACTGTACTCGATGTTCTTGAACCCGGCAGCGCGCATACTGCCAAGATACTCTTCTTCTGTCGATGCACCACCTACGCAAGCAATCCAGGTCGCAGCGAGTTCGGCAAATTCTGGCGGCAACGGTTCACTCAGTAGGATGTCACTAACCGCTATACGCCCACCGGGCTTGAGCACCCGGTACGCTTCCCTGAACACCTTCGGCTTATCCGGGCTGAGATTGATGACGCAGTTGGAGATCACGACATCCACGCTCTCAGACGCAACGGGAAGATCTTCGATGAGCCCTTCACGAAACTCGACCGTGCGCGCGTGACCTGCATTCACCGCGTTGATACGGGCGCGCTCAAGCATTTCCGGAGTCATGTCCACACCAATGAAGCGGCCTTCCGGGCCGAGCTTTTCGGCTGAGAGCAGGGCGTCGAAACCTGCGCCGGAGCCAAGATCAACAACGGTTTCACCTGCGTTCAGGCTGGCGAGCGCAGTCGGGTTGCCACAGCCTAACCCGAGGTTTGCGTCGGCGGCCGTACCCGCGATGTCTTCCTCGGAGTAGCCGATCAGGGCGGCGGTCTTTGCGTGGTTGTTTGAAACTTGCCCGGTGCCAGGTCCACAGCAGCTTCTCCCCTGGCGAGCGACCTCCGCGTATCCCGATTTCACCGTGTCATGTACTTGATTTTTGTTCATCAGAACCTCCGATAGTTGAGTCATGCAACAAGATAGTTGAATGATGCAACAAAATAGTTGAGTCTGTCAACTAATTTCATTCACAGCGGAGGATTGCTGCTATGGGTGTCACGACTTTTATTACAGCCATCTTCGCACCTGGCGCCTGTAGTCGAGAAACGCCTGGCCGAAAGCCGCTTCGAGTGCGCGCTCTTCCGGCCGGATCTGGAAGCGGTTCATGTAGGCGACGAATCCAATGGCCAATACCAGCGAATAGAGGTTAGCAAGGTACAGACCCCAGCCAAGAAGGACCAGGAACAACGCCAGGTACATGGGGTTCCGCGAAATACTGAAGACGCCCGATACCACAAGGGACGAGCAAGTGTGCGGACTCAGGGGATTGACAGTTGTCCTGGCCTTTCGGAAAGACAAGACTCCGGCCAGGCCAACAAAAGCCCCGGCCGCGGTCAGGACAAGCAGGGCGGTAAGCCGCAGTTCCGTTGACATTGGGATGTTGGTCGTCAACCGGGCGACCATCCACATCAGGAGAGCAAAAATCACCGTTATCAGCGCGGGTGGGAGCTTAAGTTCAAGTACTGTCATATGCCGCCGGATCACTCATGAGTGCCCTGCTTATGCTTCGATATAGAAGATTATAATCGAGGTATTGGATAGAGGTTACACTGAGCACATTAATTGCTGGAGCGCCGTGATGAAATACCTGCATACCATGGTCCGTGTGTCCAATCTGGACGAGTCGCTGGATTTCTACTGCAACAAACTGGGACTCGTGGAGATAAGGCGGACAGAGGTTCCCGCCGGGTCCTTCACACTAATTTTTCTCGCGGCGCCGGGTGACGAGTCAGCGCAAGTCGAACTCACCTGGAACTGGGATTCAGAAGAAGAGTACACCGGAGGGCGGAATTTCGGTCACCTGGCGTACGCTGTGGATGATATCTATGCTCTGTGCCGGAAATTGATGGACGCCGGTGTGATCATCAACCGGCCGCCGAGAGATGGCCGCATGGCTTTTGTGCGATCTCCTGACGGCATCTCAGTTGAGTTGCTGCAATCCGGGGAAGCTTTACCAATAGAGGAACCCTGGTCGTCCATGGAGAGCACCGGAAGTTGGTAGCAGAAAAGCTGAGACACCCATGATTCCTTAATTGGCATTTCAGAGAGAGATCGGCTAGCTGTTTGCAGGACAATCAGGCTGTCGGGAACAGCTGATTAGTGCACAGGGATGTCTCGAACGTGTCCTGCAAACAGCTAGCCGATCTCTCTCCCTGGCACGGCCTCAATCACGAACAAGGAATGTTCCTGAAAGGCGCATCCTGACGCTGCACGGGACATTTTTTGATGTAGTATTCACTTATGCATTAATTTTTCTGGAGTTTGGAAATGAAGGCGTCACGTTTACTTGTTTCACTGGTAGTTTTGTCACTGGCTTTTCTGGCGAGCAACACCCTACAGGCGCAAAAAAGCGGCCAATCGATGCAGATACAGTATGGATATGTCGTGGCATCCAGGTATGTCGAGGAGAAGTCCAATGCCGGCAAAGGCGCCGTGATCGGTGGAGCCATAGGCCTGTACTCTGGAAAGGGGAAATCGTCTGGCACCAAGTTCAGAAGAACTGCTGCTGGTGCGGTTGTTGGTGGCGCTACGGCATCGGCGATCCAGGGCAGCCGGGAGGCACGTGAATACCAGGTCAAGACCGCATCCGGCGTAATCGTTATCATTTCCGACCAGACGGAAATTAATGTCGATGACTGTGTTGTAGTCGAAACACCCGGCAAGGGCAATGCCAATATCCGGCGGGTTGCGGACACCTATTGTGATCCCGCATCTGCCGAAGTTGTGGCCGAATTGCAAGATGAGATGCTGGAAGAGGCAGAGGAATGCATGATGGCCAAGCGCGAACTCGCAACCGCCGACACCGACGAAGCCGTGGATCGGGCCTTGCGCAAAATCTCAATCCTTTGTGATACCTGACAGGCCGCTGATTTCAAATTTCCTCATCCAGTCAACGCGAACGCTTGTCTACAATCCGCACCGCTTTGCCCTCGGAACGGGCAACGCCACCCTCATCGCGTAGTTCGATGGTTGACGTCACGCCGATGTATGACTTGATATTGTGCGCCAGTTTTCCGGCAACTGAAGCCCGTTCGTCTTCCGAAAGCTGCCCGAATCGTGGTTTCAATTCGACCAGCACGCGCATCTTGTCCATCTGCTTCTCGGTATACAATTCAATCTGGTAGTGGGGCGAGCATTCTTTCAGCTTGAGGATTTCTTCTTCGATCTGGCTCGGGAAAACATTGACGCCGCGAATGATCATCATGTCGTCGCTGCGGCCGGTGATCTTGTCCATGCGGCGCATGGTGCGGGCCGTGCCTGGCAATAAACGTGTCAGGTCCCGCGTCCGGTAGCGGATGATGGGCAACGCCTCCTTGGTCAGCGAGGTAAAAACCAGTTCACCGTATTCTCCGTCAGGCAATACTTCGCCACTATCCGGGTCGACAATTTCCGGATAAAAATGATCTTCCCAGATGTGTGGGCCGTCCTTGGTTTCAATGCATTCACTGGCCACACCCGGGCCGATGACCTCCGATAAACCGTAGATGTCTATCGCATCGATGCCACAGCGTAATTCAATTTCCTTGCGCATCGCATCGGTCCAGGGCTCAGCACCGAATATCCCAACCCGGAGCGAGGATTCCACTGGATTAAGCCCCTGGCGATCGAACTCATCAGCAAGATTCAACATATAAGAAGGTGTGGACATGATGATAGTGGGTTGGAAATCCTGAATCAGCTGCACCTGGCGCTCGGTCTGACCGCCTGACATGGGAATGACGGCTGCTCCAAGGCGTTCTGCGCCATAATGCGCGCCCAGCCCGCCGGTAAACAGGCCATAGCCGTACGCCACGTGGACGATATCGCTTTTACTGCCGCCCGCACCGCGAATGGAGCGTGCGCAAACATCGGCCCACATGTCGATGTCGTTTTGGGTGTATCCCACCACCGTCGGTTTTCCGGTCGTACCGCTGGATGCGTGAATTCGAACCACTTCGTCCATCGGCACCGCGAACAGGTCAAAGGGATAATTCTCACGCAAGTCCTGCTTGGCGGTGAGCGGGAATTTGCCCAGGTCGGAAAGAGTCTTAAGATCATCAGGGTGTACGTCCGCCTCTTCGAATCTTTTCCTGTAGTGTGCAACATTGTCATAGGCATGTTGCAGACTCCACTTCATCCGGCTCAGTTGCAGTGCCTGCAATTCATCCAGGCTGGACTTCTCAATGGGCTCAAGTGTCGAGTGATTTATTTTGCTCATGATTTCTCCTGAACGGGTCCGATTTCGGACTGAATCCACTGTGCATCAAAAGACTCCGATTCGGCAAGAGCCCTTTGACTCTTGTCCGAAACCGAGAACCAGAAGGCGGAAACCAGGTTCGCCAACATTGCAAACAAAGTCGGGTAGGCGTAGGGGAAAACCGGCTTATCGAATCCCAGTAATGAGACCCAGACAGTTGGGCCAAGGAAAACCAGGGTCAATGCGGTGGCAAGCCCCGCGTAACCGCCGGCGAGTGCGCCACGTGTGGTGAGTTTTGACCAGTACATGGATAAAAACATCACCGGGAAATTGACACTGGCGGCAATGGCAAGCGCGATCAGCGCCAGCACCGCGACATTCTCACCTTCGAGCAGGATGGCCAGGGCCATGGTGGTCAATCCGATGACCAGTGTCGTGATGCGGGAGATACGTAATTCTGTCTTCCGGTCGCTGTCGCCATCGCAGATCACATTGGCGTAGAGGTCATGCGACACTGCGGCGGCAGCTGACAGGGTCAGGCCTGACACAACGGCCAGAATGGTGGCGAAGGCGACGGCTGATATGAATCCGAGAAACAGGTCGCCGCCAATGACTTTTGAAAGGTGCACGGCGGCCATGTTGACGCCGCCAATGAGCCCGCCGCCCTCTGCCTGAAATTCAGGGTTGTTGCTGACATAGACCACAGCGCCCAGGCCGATGATGAATATCAGGGCTTGGAAATAACCGATAAAGCCGATGGCGTACGCAACTGAACGCCTTGCCTGGCGTGCGTCGGGTACTGTGAAAAAACGCATCAATACATGCGGCAGACCGGCGGTACCGAACACAAACGCCAGTCCGATCGAGATGATGGTGATGGGGTCGGTAAACATCACGCCCGGCGCCATAATGGCCTCCCCTTTGGGGTGCGCTTCAACAGCGGCAGATATCAGGGCGCCAAAATCGAAATTCAGCAGGATCATCACACCCACGCCAATGATGGTGCCGCCGGTCAGCAACAGAACGGCCTTGATGGTCTGAATCCAGGTCGTTGCAAGCATGCCGCCAAACGTTACGTAGAACGTCATCAGCACACCGACCAACACCACAGCATAGGCGTAGGGCAAACTGAACAGGGACTGGATCAGCGCTCCGGCCCCTACCATCTGGGCCAGCAGGTAGGGAATCGCCACCGCGAGAGAACCAATCGCAGACATGGTTCTGACCGGTTTGCGTTCCAGCCGGAAGGCGACGACATCGGAAAAAGTATACTGACCCAGGTTACGCAACCGCTCCGCAACCAGCAGCAGGATAACCGACCAGCCGAGTGTTCCACCGATAACGAACAACATGGCGTCCATGCCGGTGCTGTAGACCAGCGCGGTAACGCCCAGGAAGGTTGCCGCCGACATGAAGTCTCCGGCAATCGCCAGTCCGTTCTGGAAGCCTCCGATACTGCTGCCTGCGGCATAGAAATCCGACCGGGTCCGGGTCCGTGATGCCGCCCAAAAGGTGATCACCAGGGTGATGGCGATAAACACGAAGAACATCGCGATTGCGGTAATGTTCAATTCGTTGCCGGTCCCGTTTCCGCTTGCAGTAATGGTTGCGGCTTCTGCATCAGTGGCCAGAAGGAGGACAAGTGAGACGAATGCGGTAATCCAAACCCTCATTGTTCGAGCTCTGCCATGATTTTTCTCTCAAGAGGTTCGAAATAGCTGTTGGCAAGCCAAACGTATACCAGGGTTAAAATAAAAGTCAGCGCCAGGATTGCATAGCCCATCACGATCCCAACCGGGACAACACCATCGCTGAACACCGGGCGGGCGAGAACTGAGGGGGAGTAGACAGACATCAGTCCGAAAGCAAGGTAAGACCCCAGCAAAACAAGGAGAAACCACCATGACACCCGGCGACGCGCCGACACGAGTTTATGGAAGTTTTTATTGCTCAGAATCTTTTTGTTGGTTTGTAAGAGCATAATCACTGTATCCTGTCATTGAATCCCGGGTTTGGCTGACATCCCGGTGATCTGGTATAAGAGTATCTGGGTACGCTACACATTTTAGTCATGACATCTCCGAAAAAAACCAGCATCAGCCATGACCTGGGACAGCCTGATGCCCGGCTGAGCGATCCCAGCGCATTCGGCGAGCAGGCCTGGCTGGATGGCCTGACACAATTGTGCCGTTGCATCGGTTCACCGGCCTTCGAATCGTGCCTGCTCAAGTTACTCAACAAA
>JAIVWI010000134.1:0-8476 GCA_048636595.1 Oceanospirillum sp.
GAGAAGTGCAAGGACTACGGCTAGCCCGCAGAGTGCACGAGTGGGTGCGCCAGTCCGAAGCAAGGGGTCTTCTTCCAGGACACAGCATAAACCCGTCCATGGGGCTTCCTCTTGAAACATCCCTGTTTCAAAGGGTCCTGGAAGAAGACCCCTTACTCCGAACGGGCTTGTGCCAAACTGAGGCGTCGTGGTGTCAGTCAGGCGGCCATGACGGCTTTTGTTTCCAGGAAGTCCTCGATTCCGCTGGCTCCCCATTCGCGGCCGTTGCCGGATTGTTTGTAGCCGCCGAAGGGCGCCTGGATATCATTGTCCGCGCCGTTGAGGTGCACCATGCCGGTTCGTAACTGCCGCGCCACGGCCATGGCTTCTTCCGTCGTTGCACCGTACACGTAACCGGACAGGCCGTAGTCCGTGTCGTTGGCAATCGCGATGGCCTCGTCCAGGCTGGAGTAGGGGATCATGCACAGGACCGGCCCGAATATTTCCTCGCGGGCGATGGTCATGTCGTTGGAAACGTCCCGGAAAATCGTCGGCTTCACGTAATAGCCGGTTTCCAGGCCTTCCGGTTTGCCGGGGCCGCCAATGACCAGTTTTGCGCCTTCTGCCAGGCCTTTTTCAATCAGGCCCTGGATCTTGTTGTACTGGGCTTCGCTGACCACCGGTCCTATCTGGGTCTCCGGGTTCTGCGGGTCGCCGGGGTGTACTGTTTCAGCAACCGAGACCGCCAGCTTCACGGCCTCTTCGTACAGGCTTTCGGGAACCAGCATGCGGCTGGGTGCATTGCAGGACTGGCCGGTGTTATTGAACATGCAGTCCACGCCGTGGGCGATGGCCTGCTCCAGGGGCGCATCCTCAAGGATGATATTGGCGGATTTGCCACCCAGTTCCTGGGCCACGCGTTTGACGGTGTCGGCGGCCGATTTTGCCACCAGCACGCCAGCGCGGGTGGAGCCGGTGAAGGACATCATGTCGATGCCGGGGTGTGCGGACATGGACGAACCCACGCCCGGACCATCGCCGTACACGAGGTTGAATACCCCGGCGGGAACACCGGCGGCATCCAGTACTTCCGCAAACAGCATGGCATCCACCGGCGCTATTTCGCTGGGCTTGAGCACCATGGTGCAGCCGGCCGCCAGTGCGGGAGCGACCTTGCAGGTAATCTGGTTGATCGGCCAGTTCCAGGGCGTGATCAGTCCACAAACGCCGACCGGTTCTTTGAACACGGTGGCGCTACCGACCTTTTCTTCCATCTCCATGTTCTTCAGGGCGCCCATGGTGGCCATCAAGTGGCCCAGGCCGGAACCCGCCTGTGATTTTTGCGAAAAAGTCGTGGGCGCTCCCATCTCGGCGGTAATGGCCGCGGCAATATCCTTGTAGCGGGCCTTGTAGGCATCGATGATTTTGCCCAGCAATTCAAGGCGCTGCTCCACTGTCCAGAGGGAGTATTCCTTGAAAGCCGCCCTCGCGGCCGCCACGGCGTGGTCCACGTCTTGTGCGGTTCCATAAGCAACCTTGCCGATAGATTCCCCGGTGGCCGGGTTGATGATGTCCTCTTCCTGACCCGAGGTGTTGTCCACCCACTGGCCATTAATATAATGTCTGGTGCAATCGTACATTTGTGTTACCTCTGAAAAAATACGCTTGAAGCGTTGCGTGAACGATCCCGCTCCGGGGTAGATAGATTATGGCATGCTAAGCGGCAGAATCTTCACACACAATGATTCTGCGATTAAAATTTGATGCACAGAACACACACCACGGTTTTTGCTAAGCTGTGGGTTTGTTGCCAACCTTTCAAGAGGAACAACCATGCTTGGCCTGATGCAAGACTACCCCCTGCTGACACATACCATTCTTGACCACGCCGCGCTCAATCATGGCGAGCGCGAGCAGGTTACAAGATCCGTTGAAGGACCTATCCGCCGCACCACGCTGGCGGAAATAAGAACACGTGCGCTAAAGGTAGCAAAAGCACTGGAGAACGAAGGGGTCGCTCTGGGCGACCGTATCGCCACCATGGCCTGGAATACAGACCGGCACCTGGAGACCTGGTTCGGAATCATGGGTAACGGTGCGATTTGCCACACGCTGAACCCCCGCCTGTTTGCCGATCAGCTGGACTACATTGTCAACCATGCCGAAGACGACATCATGTTTGTCGACCTCACTTTTATTCCGCTCGTCGAGGCCCTGAAGGATCGCTTCGCTACCGTCAGGAAATACATCGTGCTCACCGATTCAGATCACATGCCCGATACTTCCCTGCCCAATGCGGTTGCCTATGAGGACTGGATCGGCGCGGTGGATAGCGATTTTAAATGGGCGAGCTTTGATGAAAACACGGCGGCCGCCCTTTGTTATACCTCCGGCACGACCGGCAACCCCAAAGGGGTGCTTTACTCCCATCGATCCAACGTTCTGCACGGCCTGACGGTCAACCAGCCGGATGTATTCGGGCTTACTTCTGAAGATATCATCATGGCCATTGTGCCGATGTTTCACGCCAACGCCTGGGCATTGACCTACGCGGCCCCGGCAGCGGGCGCCAAGCTGGTGATGCCGGGCGCAGGCATGGACGGCAAGAGTATTTACGAGTTGCTGGAAGATGAGAAAGTGACAGCCACCGCCGCTGTGCCGACTGTCTGGCTGGGACTCCTGCAGTATCTCGATGAAACAGGCAAAAAATTGCCCTACCTGCAGAAAGTCGTAGTGGGCGGTGCAGCCTGTCCTCCGATGATGATCCGCAGGTTCGAGAACGACTTCGATGTGGAGGTAATTCACGGCTGGGGAATGACCGAGATGTCACCGGTAGGCACCACCGGTAAACTGAAGCACGCTACGATGGGCCTGGACCATGAAGCCAAGCTGAAACTCAAGGAAAAACAGGGCAGGACACCTTACCTGGTGGAAATGAAAATCGTCGATGACGACGGCAACGATCTGCCCCGCGACGGAAAGGTATTTGGCCACCTGCTGGTGCGTGGACCAGCCGTTTCAAAGGGTTATTTCAAACTCGATGAGGACATTCTGACCGCGGATGGCTGGTTCGATACCGGAGATATCGCCACCATTGATCCGCTGGGTTTTATGCAGATTACCGACCGCGACAAGGATGTAATCAAATCCGGCGGTGAATGGATATCCTCGATCGAAATTGAAAATGAAGCAGTGGGCTGCCCGGGTGTGGCCGAAGCCGCCGTGATCGGCCTGGCGCATCCGAAGTGGAGTGAGCGGCCCCTGCTGATTATCATCAGGGACGCGGGCTCCGATATCGACAAGGAAGGCGTGCTGGCTTACCTGGATGGAAAAATTGCCAAGTGGTGGATGCCCGACGACGTGGTGTTCGTCGATGAGATTCCACACACGGCTACCGGCAAGATCCAGAAAATGCAACTGCGTGAGCAGTTCAAAGACTTCACATTCGGGGACTGATCCCCGCAACGGGCAGAAATCATGCAGGCTTCAGCTGTTTCACTACAGGAAATTGTCGAAAGCGCCATCGCATCCCATCGAGGGAAAGTCGGCGCCCTGCTTCCGGTGTTGCATTCAATACAGGACAAGCTCGGCCATGTTCCCAAACAGGCCGTGCCGATGATTGCACAAGCCATGAGCCTGTCGCGCGCTGAAGTCCATGGTGTGATGAGTTTCTACCACGACTTTCGCGGCGAGCCCGCAGGTAAACACATCATCCACTTGTGCCGCGCCGAGGCCTGCCAGGCGATGGGGTCGCGTGAATTGGAACAACACGTTATGGATCGCCTGGGCATTGGCTACGGTGAAACCACGACAGACGGCCTGGTCTCGCTGGAGCCGGTTTATTGCCTGGGTAACTGCGCCTGCACGCCGTCCATCAGGGTCAACGACGATATTCATGCCCGCGTCACCGCGCAGAAATTCGATGAACTGATTGATCGCCTGGAGGCGGAAAGCTGATGGCGATACGGATTTTTGTTCCCCGGGATGCCACTGCCTGCGCGCTGGGCGCCGACGAGGTGGCGGAATTTATCCGCAAGGGGGCTGAAGGGCGGGGCCTGGAAGTCGAAGTCGTCCGCAACGGCTCGCGCGGAGCAGCCTGGCTGGAACCCCTGGTGGAGGTCGAAACCGATACCGGCAGGCTTGCCTTTGGTCCGGTCGCCGCTGGCGATGTACCGGGGCTTTTCGAGGCAGGTTTCCCGGGCAAGGCTGACCACATGCTGTCCCTGGGCTCCGTTGATGAGATTCCCTGGCTGGCCGGTCAGCAGCGGCTGACTTTTGCCCGGGCCGGGTTGGGCGACCCCTTGTCACTGGAAAACTATCAATCGCTCGATGGCTTCAAGGGTCTCGAACGGGCCCTGACCCTGGAGCCCCAGGCCATCGTTGATGAAATCAAGGAGTCCGGTCTGCGTGGGCGCGGCGGGGCGGCATTTCCCACGGGTATCAAGTGGCAGACCGTGCTGGATGCCCGGAGTGACAATGATAATAAGCAGAAGTACATTGTCTGCAACGCGGATGAAGGTGATTCCGGCACTTTTGCCGACCGCTTGCTGATGGAGTCGGATCCATACCAGCTGATCGAGGGCATGACTATTGCCGGGCTCGCTGTGGGTGCGAGCGAAGGATTTATTTACCTGCGTTCGGAATACCCGCACTGCGCCAGGGTGCTGGAAGAGGCGATTTCGCGGGCTGAGCAGGCAGCTTATCTTGGTGATGACATCCGTGGTACGGGTAAGGCTTTCCGGATCGACCTTCGAATTGCGGCCGGCGCGTATATCTGCGGTGAAGAGACTTCGCTACTCGACAGCCTGGAAGGCAAGCGTGGGATGGTTCGCTTCAAGCCGCCGCTACCGGCGATCAAGGGCCTGATGGGATTGCCCACCGTGGTTAACAACGTGCTGTCGCTGGCTGCTGTGAGCACGATACTGGCCAGGGGTGCTGCCCATTACCGTGATTTCGGCACCGGGCGTTCCCGCGGTACCTTGACCGTTCAGCTTTCCGGCAACATAAAGCGCGGCGGCCTGATTGAACTGCCTTTCGGGGCCACCCTGCGCGAGTTGGTGGAAGATTTTGGCGGTGGTACCGCCAGTGACCGGCCGGCCCGGGCGATCCAGGTGGGCGGCCCGCTGGGGACTTATTTACCGGAATCGCAGTGGGATGTGGTGCTGGACTACGAAGCTCTGGCGGAGATCGGCGGTATGCTGGGCCACGGTGGATTGGTAGTGTTTGATGACACGGTGGACATGGCGCAGCAGGCACGGTTCGCCATGGAATTTTGCGCGGTTGAATCCTGCGGCAAATGCACACCTTGCCGGGTGGGTTCGGTGCGCGGTGTTGAGGTCATCGATCGTATCGTTGCCGATAAGGAACGTGAATTCAACCTGGCCTTGCTGGATGATCTTTGTGACACCATGGTAGAGGGTTCGCTGTGCGCCATGGGCGGACTGACGCCTTACCCGGTACGCAGTGCGCTCGAACATTTTCCAGAGGACTTCAAGCGGTGATTCATCAAATCGGCACAGCGGTTTCCCTGATAGTGGACGGGCAGAAGGTTACGGTCCCCGGGGGTACTTCGGTGATGCAGGCTGCAGCAGGAACGGGCATCGAAATACCCAAACTCTGCGCGACCGACAGCCTGGACGCTTTTGGATCCTGCCGGGTCTGCCTGGTGGAAATCGAGGGCCGCAAGGGCTATCCCGCTTCGTGCACCACGGAAGTCGAGGAGGGTATGGTTGTCCATACACAGTCCGATCGCCTGGACGGCCTGCGCCGCAACGTGGTCGAACTTTACGTGTCAGACCATCCGCTGGATTGCATGAATTGCTCCGCCAACGGCGACTGTGAATTACAAGACACGGCCAAGGCGCTGGGCGTGGAAAGCAGCCGCTACGGCATGGATGGCATGAACCACCAGGACGCTCAAAAAGACACGTCCAACCCCTATTTCACCTTCGATCCCTCTCAATGCATCGTTTGTTACCGCTGTGTGCGGGCCTGCGACGACATCCAGGGCACTTATGCACTGAGCGTGGATGGCCGGGGTTTTGCATCCCGCATCATTGCCGGGCAGTCAGACAGCTTTATGGATTCCGATTGCGTGTCCTGCGGCGCCTGCGTGGACCATTGCCCTACCGAGGCGCTGATTGAGAACACGATCATCGAGCACGGTCAGCCTGAGCGCAGCGTAGTCACGACCTGCGCCTATTGCGGAGTGGGTTGCTCCCTGGTGGCCGAACTGAAGGGCGATCAGGTCCTGCGCATGACGCCCGACAAACAGGGCCAGGCCAACGAGGGCCACGCTTGTATCAAGGGCCGCTTTGCCTTTGGCTATGCCACGCACCAGGACCGGATTACCAGGCCGATGATCCGGGAAAATATTGACGATCCCTGGCGGGAGGTGAGCTGGGATGAGGCCTTCCGGTATACGGCTGATCGACTAAGAAGCATCCAGCAAGAACATGGCAAGGACAGCATCGGGGGCATCACGTCCTCGCGCTGCACCAATGAAGAAACCTTCCTGGTGCAGAAGATGATCCGGGCCGCTTTTGGCAACAATAATGTGGATACCTGTGCCCGGGTCTGCCATTCCCCAACAGGCTATGGGCTGAAAACCACCCTGGGTGAGTCGGCCGGGACGCAGGCCTTCAATTCCGTTGCCCATGCAGACGTGATCATGGTGATGGGCGCAAATCCCAGCGACGCCCACCCGGTGTTCGCTTCACGCCTGAAACACCGGCTGCGCCAGGGCGCGAAACTGATCGTGGTCGATCCACGCAAAATCGATCTGGTCAATGCCCCGCACATCCGGGCAGACCACCATCTGGCCGTGCGGCCCGGCGGCAACGTGGCGTTTATCAATGCCATGGCGCACGTGGTTGTCACCGAGGGGCTGGAGGCGGGTGATTTCATCGCACAGCGTTGTGAGGATGAGGCATACCGGCATTGGCGTGAATTCATCAGCAATGAACAGAATTCACCGGAAGTGACCGAGCGTACAACCGGTATTCCAGCATCAGAATTGCGGGCTGCGGCGCGTCTGTTCGCCACAGCGCCCAACGCGGCCATTTATTATGGCCTCGGCGTATCCGAGCACAGCCAGGGTTCGACCGCTGTGATGGGCATCGCCAACCTCGCGATGGTCACCGGCAACCTCGGCCGCGAAGGCGTGGGTGTCAATCCCCTGCGGGGGCAGAATAATGTGCAGGGCTCCTGCGACATGGGTTCCTTCCCGCACGAATTACCGGGTTACCGGCACGTCTCAGATAATGCGGTGCGCAAGTTGTTCGAAAACGAGTGGAACGTGCAACTGCATTCGGAACCCGGCTTGCGCATTCCGAATATGTTTGATGCGGCGATCAGCGGCCACTTCAAGGGGCTTTACGTGCAGGGTGAAGACCTGGCCCAGTCCGACCCGAATACGCAGCACGTGGAGCACGCGCTGAAGTCGCTGGAATGCCTGATCGTGCAGGATATTTTCCTCAATGAGACCGCACGCTTCGCCCACGTGTTCCTGCCGGGCTCCTCCTTCCTGGAGAAAAACGGCACATTTACCAACGCCGAGCGGCGGATTTCGATGGTGCGCAAGGCAATTGAGCCCCTGGCTGGCATGGAGGACTGGGAAGTAACTATGGCGCTGAGCAATGCGCTGGGCTACCCGATGAACTACAGCCATCCGTCAGAAATCATGGACGAGATCGCCCGCCTGACGCCCACCTTTACCGGCGTGAGCTACGAGAAACTGGAGCGCCTGGGCAGCATCCAGTGGCCCTGTAACGAGGATGCCCCGGAGGGCACCCCGACCATGCACGTGGGCGAGTTTGTTCGCGGCAAGGGCTATTTCGCCATCACCGGCTTTGTTCCTACCGAGGAACGAACCACGCGCCGCTTCCCCTTGTTGCTGACCACCGGGCGAATCCTGTCGCAGTACAACGTAGGCGCCCAGACCCGGCGCACGGCCAATTCGGAGTTCTACAGTGAAGACGTGCTGGAGATTCATCCTTTCGATGCCGAGGAACGGGGCATCAGCCAGGATGACTGGTGCGGTGTCAGCAGTCGCGCAGGCAACACAGTGCTGCGGGCAGTGATCAGCGAACGCATGCAACCCGGCGTGGTATACACCACGTTTCATTTTCCGTCCAGCGGCGCCAATGTAGTCACCACGGACAATTCCGACTGGGCGACCAATTGCCCGGAATACAAGGTGACCGCGGTGCAGGTAAGCCACGTCAGCGAGCCCTCACAGTGGCAGAAAGAATACCGTGCATTCGCCCGCAGGCAAGAGGAACTGCTGGACAAGGCGCGCGTCAGTGATTAAGGGTCAAAACCATGCAGGAAATTGAGCAACTCGTAAAAATGGCCAACCAGATCGCCGATAACTTCAGCTTCCACGAAGATGCGGTTGATCGCCTGGCAGACCACCTGCAGCGATTCTGGGCGCCATCCATGAGAAAAAAACTGATTGAATTTCTGGATGCCGGCGGTGACGGGCTGAAGCCTGATG